>QZJT01000142.1 GCA_003597935.1 Phycisphaerales bacterium
GCGTTCCAGAGGCCCGCTGAGCGGGGTTTGGGCAACAAACCCCATCCCACTTCGAGAGCCTGTGACGGTCGCGGTTCGGATTGGAGCGGTTCGGATGAGCGACACGCGCTTGGCGCAGTTACTCGGCCAATATCCGCCTCGCGATTTCGATCGCCTCCTCCATCACGTCGGCGATGGCGTCGTAGGACAACGTCGACGCTGGGATCATCGGCATGTCGATTTCTTCCCGCAGCGCGGCGCGCACGGGCAGATTGCGGGACGCGCTGAGCGCCAGCAGTTTCTCAACCTCCGCGGAGACGAGATAGTCGATGAGCTTCTTCGCTTCGTCCGTGTGTGCCCCCCCCGCGATCAGCGCCACGCTGTTGGGGATCATCAGCGTCCCTCCGTCGCCCATGTCCGGGTAGAGGCAGAGCAGGCTGGGGAGACTGCTCTGGGCGACCACCACGTCGTCGATGTCGGTGAAGCACAGGTCGCAGCGTCCGGAGATGACCATGCGCACGGCCGTGCTGTTGCCGTCCACGACCAGGGCGTGTTCCGCCAGGCCGCGGAGAAACGCCTCCGCCCGTTGCCTGCCCCATCCGGCGAACATCGCGGCCACGTGCCCGCGGGTCGTGCCGAACACCGGGTTGGCGATGGCGAGCCTGCCGGCCAGTTCGGGCTGTGCATACGCCTCCCATGTTCTGGGCAGGCCGGCTTCGTCGACTTTTTCCGAGTCGAACGCCACCACCCGGGCACGTAGGCCGAACGCGGTCCAGCGATGCCCGGCGTCCTTGTACTGTGGTGGAATGTCCGCGGCCGCGGGCGATTCATACGGCGCCAGCCGTCCCTGCCGGGCCAGCAGGATCGTGTTGAAGATCTCGCTGGACCAGAACACGTCGGCGCCGGTCCTGCCCGCCTCCGCTTGGATGCGCCGCACCAGCCCGGTGGTTTTGCCCGCCTCAGAGTCGAAGATGACGCGCACCTTGCGGCCGGTGCGCGCCTCGTAGCGCGAGAGGACGTCGCGGGCGAAGGTCTCGTCCACGCTGCAATAGAGCAGCGGCCCGTCGCCAGCGGCGCCGGCCGGCGCGGGGGCAGTCGCGCGCTTGCAGCCCCCCCCCGAAAAAAGCAGTATCGCGGCCAGGATCAAACGCCAGGTGCAGTTCCCACGTGCGCGTGCGCCATCATGCGCCACCAGCGAGCCGCCGGCTTCAGCCGGCGCGGATCTTCCGTCTTCGACGTGGCTGCTAACCGCGCAAGGCGATGTTGCCCTGAATCCGCCGCTTACAACGCGCGTGGTCCCGCCCTCGCATGTGGTAGTGGCTTCGAGCCCGTGTATCTCGCCTTCCAGGCCGTGCGAATCACCGTACTCGCTCCGAACTCCGGCAATATGCCGGTGCCACATCCGCAGCGGTTGCGCTACAGCGGGCTCCGCGCGGGCTGAAGCCCGCGGCTCGCTGGTGGCGAGCAGCCTCTCGCGGCGAACTGCGTTCATCGAATGGATCAGTCCTTGCCGGATTCGGTGCTCGAACCCGTCGCGCCGTCGTCGGACTTGGCGTCCGACTTCTCGGCCGCTTCGCCGTCGTTGGCGTCCTTGGCGTCTTTGGAGTCCTTAGAGTCCTCGCCCTCTTCGCCCGGCTTGACCGATTTGCGCACGATGGAGAAGTAGTCCTTGACCGCCTTCTGGTATTGCCGTGGCACCCGATCCCGCGTGACCGCGTCCGTCGCGTCGCGCTCGGCCGCGGTGACGATCTCGACCAGTTCGCTCGATACCTCGCCCTCGTGCTGTTCACCATCGACGAGGAACTGGCCGACGATGGCGCCCTTGCCGGTCTTGACCTGCTGACGCTGAACCTGGAATGCGACGTCGGTCTTCTCTTCGGGCGCCATGCCACCGCGGCCCTGGCCGGGCTGCTGACCCATGCCGCCCTGACCATTACCGCTGCCGCCCGGGCACTGCCCGGTCCCGTTGCAGGCGCCGCAGGGCTGGCCGTTCTGCTGCCCGGTGCCGTTGCACTGTGAGCACTGGTCGGAGAGGTCCTGCTGGGCGTCCTGCACACTGTCGAGCGTGGATTGAAGCTGGTTCATCTCCGCTTCGAGGGCTTCCATGTTGCTCATCTGGTCGGCCGCCTGCGACAGCCCCTGCATGGCCTCGCCCATCTGCCCGGGGTTGTTGCACTGCGACGCCTGCTGCATCGCCTGCGCCATCTGTTTCGCCGCGCTGCCGGCCATCTGCTTCTGTTGCAGTTGCTGGGCGAGCTGCTCGATCTGCTGCTGGCTCATGCCCTTCTCGGCGAGCTGCTGCTTGACCTGCTCCAGGTCCTTCTTGCTGAGGTTCTCCAGCATGCGCTCGACGTCTTCCTTCTTGACGCCGGCCTGCTCCAGCTTCTGCACCATCTGCTTGTCCTGGGCGACCTTTTCGATCTGTTTGGCGAGGTCCTCCAGTTGATTGGAGAGGTTTTCCACCATCTCCTTGTCTTCCTCGCTCTTGAGCGTCGCCAGTTGCTCCTGCAGCGCCTTGATTTCCTCCTGGGCCGTCTTGAAGTCGCCTTGAGCCAAGGCCTGTGAGAGCTTCTGCGTCGGCGCGTCACTCTCCTTGGGCATCTGCAAGCCGCGCATCATGCGGCGGAACTCGTCCACGCTGGCGTACTTCGGGTCTTCGGTTTTCTTCTTGACCGCGTCTGCCAGCTTGTCGAGCTTCTTGATCGCCTCGTGGCGGATCACCTCCGGCCGCTGCAGTTGCCCACCCGGCAAGTCCCTGGCTACTTCGAGGTCCGCTTTCAGATCCTCCAGCGCGGGGTTCGTTTCCGCGACCTTGATCACGTCTTCCAGCCGCTTCTTGACCACGTCGTGCGTCTGCTGCGCCGCCTCGGTCTCGCGGCCGGTGAGGCCCGCCTCGGCGCTGGTCATCCAGCCGAGCGGAATGAGGAACATGGCAACCGCGACCAGCGCCGCCAGGCCCGCAAAGCCCAGTCCCTGCGGCAACGTGTAACGCAGGTGCTGCCGCACCGAGACGCGGGCGCTGACCTCGGTCGCATCGGCCAGCACCGCCTGTGCGAAGGGATCATCCGAGCCCACGCAGTATCGCCCGCTGCTGATGCGCTCGCGCAGACCGGCGGCCTCGTCGAGCCGGGCCGCGGCGAAGTCCGCACTCTCCCGCCCCGCGGCCGTCCAGACGATCGAGACCAGCAGGGCCAGGCCGGCGATCCCCGCCAGGATCGTCTGCACGGGCAGCAGCAGGCCGTACGACCGCTGCACCAGCACGATCGCTGCGAACACCGCCACCGCCCCCGCCAGGCACCAGGCGGTGCGATCGAACCAGCGGTTCACCCACAGGCGGTGTTGGGCGGCACGAACCTGCTTTTCCAGAATGGTCATGGTGGCGCTCCTACGTGAAGGCGGCCTGCAACCGCGGCCGGTACGTCCCATCACACCCTGCCGGACCACGCGCCCGGAGCCAGCCCCGGCTCCCACCTGCCGGGCGCCCGGCGCCAACCTGACACTCCAGACGTGGCCGCACGACGCGGACGGTCGTTCAACATTCTATCGGCCCCGTCCGCCCCGGACAAACGCCGTGGCCCCACCGTTTCCGCACCCGCGATTTCAGTTTCGCCGCGCCGGCCGTATAATCATACGCTGAACACAGCCGCGCCGGGAACCTGCCATCATGCACACGGGACATCGTCATCATCGTTCGGACGCGCCACCCGCCGCCATGTTAGCCTCACGCGGCCCCGTGGTTATGGGATGGGTACTGGCGCTGCTGTTTGCGGTCTGCGCGCTGGGCGCTCAGACAACTTCCGACGCGCAGGAAGAGGCCGGCAAGAAGGCCGCCGAACCGGCACAGGTCACGCTCGTTGAAGGTCAGGTCGTCAACTACGTCGGCGCCGGGGAACTCAACGTCAAGATCACCGTCGCCCTGAAGAACCCGGACGGTAGCGTTGGCGCGGTCGTGGCCCAGTCCACCTCGAAGGAACTGGGCGATTTCGTCGTGACCGGCCCGGCGACGATCCGTGGACCGGCCGTGGTCACGCTCTCCAAGCCGGGGTTCACGACTGCCACGCGCGAGGTGGTTATCGGTGGCGAAGAGGGCGTGCCCTTCGTCGATCTGGAGATGCAGGGGAACCTGCCGCTGGCGGGAAAGGTCCTCGACGGCCGCGACCAGGAACCGGTGGCCGGCGCGTCGGTCACGGCTAAGGCGATCTACCGGGAGTGGAAGGCGACCACGGCCGAGGACGGGACGTTCACCATCACCGGTGTACCGCCGGGAACGGCGGAGCTGATCGTCGAGGCGTCCGGCTACGGCCGGGAGAGTCGCGAAGTCCAGCAGGTCGAGAACTTCGGCGTCATCACCGTCACCATCAAACCGGAGCGGATCATCCACGTCCGCACGGTCGACAGTGCCGGCAAACCGGTGGCGGCCACCACGGTGGAATGCCTCGACCCCGAGCGCCAGGACTACCGCTCCGTTGTCACCGACTCGGAGGGCAAAGTGACGCTGCGCGGGATTCACTACGACGCGGCGGAGCTTCGGGTGCGCCTGTCGCACCCGGATTACGTGAGTTCCACGCAGTTCGACCGCCTTATCCAGACCAGCCCCGAGTCCATCGAAACCACGGAGACGTTCGTGCTCGATCCGGCCGGGCGCATCGTCGGCAACGTGTTGGATGCCGAATCGCGCGATGGGCTGGCCGGGGCGCGTGTGTCCGTCGGATCGGACGCGTCTGATGCTAATCCGCTCGATTTCTCCGGCCTGGACGGCTCGTACGCGATCCACGGCGTCCCGCCGGGACGCGTGGCCGTTACGGTCCATCGCAGCGGCAACGCGCCGGACTTGCAGTTCGTCCAGGTCAAGACCGGCGAGGAGGCGAAGCTGGACATCACGCTGCGGCCGCCCCGCGCGATCAAGGGCGTCGTCGTCGATGCCGAGGGCAAGCCCTCGCCCGGGGCGTTCGTCATGACCACCGACTGGCGCGAGCACGAGACGCTGGGGCTGCGGGCCATGTGCGACGAACAGGGACGCTTCGAACTGCTCGACGCCCCCTGGGACGCCTTCGGGCTGAAGGCGATGGCCGCAGACCGCACTGAGGGCGAACACACCGTGCCCGACGACGACGTCGCGGAGGTCAGGATCGTGCTGAAGGCAGCGCCGGTTCGCGCCGACCGATCGGCGGTGGCGCTCAAAGCAGGCGACGCCGCCCCGGTGTTCGCGTTCACCACGTTGCAGGGCGTCAATCTCAACCTGGCTGAGCTGAAGGGTTCCTACGTGTTGCTGGACTTCTGGGCGACCTGGTGCGGGCCGTGCGTGCAGGAGGTGCCGCACCTGCTGGAGGTCCACAAGGAGTTCGGCCAGCGGAAGAACTTCGTGATGATCAGCGCCAGTCTCGACCAGAGCGAGTCCGATCTGCGGAAGTTCATCAGCGCCCGCGGGATGACCTGGCACCACGTGTTCGGCGAGGCCAACGGCGTGCAGACTGCGGCCGATGCGTATGGCGTCGTCGGCATCCCCGCCCTGTTCCTGATCGGGCCGGACGGGAAGGTCGTCGCGACGCACCTTCGCGGCGGCGCGATCAGGAAAGAGGTCGCCGCAGCCATGGAACTGACCGACCCCACGTGACCACCGCTGCCCACAGCTTTGATGTCGACGCCGCGTTGGACGCGAGCGGCCCCAGCGGATTGCTGGTTCCGCCCTCGTCCGGTCTGCGCAGCGTGGCTTCGGCCCTGCTGGAAGGCCGCACGGACTACGCCGAAAAGAACCTCCGCCTGCTGGCCGCGGATCCGACGGTGGACCCGGCCTGGCGGAGCATCATCGAAGGCCGCCTCATGCTGGCGCTCGGCCGGACGGCGGACGCCGGGTTCCGGTTCGCTCACGCGGCGGCGCTGGCGTTCTGTGATGCCTTTGGCCTGCCAGGCTGCGCCGACGCGTCACCAGGTGACGCCGACGGGCCGCAGGCCGGCACGGACGCATCGCAGGCGCGCGCCTGCGTCACGGCGCCGGCCGGCGCGAGCGGCGAGCTGCGGACTTCAGCCCGCGCGGACGAAGCGGGCGTAGCGAGCAAACCAGCCGAGTACCCGGAGTTCAGCGCGCTGAAATCGCTGGAATCTTCCGCCCGCCCACGGCACCTGCGCGTCGCCGCCTGTGCGATCAACTTTCTCGGAGATGCCTGCCGCCGCAGCGATCGTCCCGACGAGGCCGTCGGCCATCACCTTCGCGCCTATACCCTCTGGTCGCGCGTCGGGTCGCGCGTCGAGCGGGCGCTGGCGGCGTCGAACGTCGGACTGGATCACGACATCCTCGACGAGCCGGCGGCGGCCGTCCGCTGGCACGAGGCCGCGACGGGGCTCGTCCGCCTGCCGGACGACGGCGGCTGGGATGCCACGCCGCTGGCGTGGGCTACGCCGCCGAACCTGGCGGAAGCGGGAGCGCCGCCGACGGTGACGGCGCTGCTGCTGGCCCGTCAGCGCGACACCCTGGCCCGGTTCGCTCGCTTCGACGAGGCGCTGGCGGTGGGGCAGGCGCTCTGCGATCACGTCACGTCGCTGCGCCCGGGCGGGGTGGAAGTCCTGCGCTGTCGCCTGCGCCGCTGCGACATCCTGCGCCGCAAAGCGGAGCGCGCCGAGCGCGACGATCCGGCGGCCGCCCGCGACCTGTTGCACCACTGCCGATCCGAATTGCTGGATCTGGTCGAGGAGTTCGGTGCGTTCGGCGTTCGGACGCAACGGGAACAACTCGAATCTGACGAGCAACTCGAATTCGTCGAACGCCTTCTGGGCGTTACCGAACTGGATGGCCCTCACGAATTTTCCACAAAGTGACGAGACGTTCAACCGTCACAGACGACTCCCGCCTTGAGCCGCCCGGCGCCGGATGCCGATAACACCGGGGTACGCCCGCGGTGCGCGCCTGCGCCGACGTGGGACCGCACCGGTCGCGCCCCTTGAGGCGCCAAGAGAGTGAGTGTGCCCCATGAGCGGTATCAGTACTGGGATCGGCCTGATTTCCGGCATCAACACGGCCGACCTCATCGATCAGCTCATCGCCATCGAACGGCGGCCGGTCGATCGGCTGACGCAGCGCGTCACGCGGGTGGACGGCATCAAGGCGGCGTTCGCCAGGATCACCGCCCGCCTGCTGGCCATGCGGAACACCGGCATCCGCTTCACGGAGGAGAGCTTCTTCTCCGTCGTCACCGCCGGCAGCTCCAATGAGGACGCGCTCGGCGTGTCGGCGGTCCGCGGCGCGCCCCCAGGCACCTATACGTTCCGCGTACACCAACTCGCGTCCAACCACCAGATGGTCAGTCGCGCCTTCGCCGATGCGGACCGCATGCCCCTGGGGGCAGGAACACTGACGTTTGAGAGGGCACGCGCCCGCGTGAACCCGGGCACGTCGCTCGACGCCCTCAACGGCGGCGCCGGCGTGCGCCGCGGCGTCATTCGCATCACCGACCGCAGCGGGGCGACGGCCGACGTGGACCTCTCCTACGCGCTGACGGTCGACGACGTGGTGCGGGCGATCAACGAGACCGAGAGCATCGACGTCCGCGCCCGCGTCACCAGCCTCGACGACAACGGCGCTACGGGCGACCGGATCGTCATCGAAGACCTGACCGGCGCTGAACAGTCGAACCTGATCGTGGCCGACGTCGGCGGGGGGTTCACCGCCGGTGATCTGGGCATCCGCGGCGACGCGGCCGCGGACCGCATCGACGGCAGCGACCTCGTCCGCCTGACCGATTCCACCACGCTGTCGGCGCTGAACGACGGAAACGGGGTGGACCGTTTCATCACGGCCATCGGCGACGACTTCACCTTCGCCGTCGATGACGACGGCAACGGCTCGATCGACCGGCGCATCGGCATCTCGCTGGCAGGGGATCTCGCCCGCAACACGAACCGGCGACTGGAGGAACTCAACAGCGGGGCGGGCGTGCGGCTGGGCGTCATCCGCATCACCGACCGCACCGGCAAGTCCGTCGAGGTCGACCTTGCGGAAGAAGAGAACGGCGTGCCCATCGTGCGGACGGCTGCGGACGTGGTACAGCGGATCAACGACGCCACCGACGCGGCCGGCGTCAAGGTGCGCGTCACCGTCATCAGCAGCCACTTGCAGATCCTCGACGAGACCGGGGCCGAGGGCGAAGGCGCCGGCAACCTGAAGGTCGAAGACGTCTCAGGCCACGCCGCTGCCGATCTGGGCATCGAGGGCGACGTGGAGGCCAACGTCATCAGCGGGCAGGACGTCTACCGCATCGAAACGCTCGGCGACGTCCTGCGGGCGATCCAGTACGCCGCCGGCAACGAGGACGGCGCCGTCAGCGCCCGCGTCGCCGAGGGAGGCAATGGGCTGGTGCTGGAAACGGCGCTGCTGCGCGGCAAGGTCACGGTCGAAGCCGGCGAAGTCGGAGCGGCCCGGTCCAACGCGGCGTACGACCTGGGGTTCATCACCGACGAGCCGTTCGACGCCTTGAACCCGCTTCACACGCGCGATCTGGTATCCGGCCTGAACACGACGCTCCTGTCGACCGTCAACGGCGGCCGCGGGGTGGAACAACTCGGCCTGGTCGAGTTCGCCGACCGCTCCGGCCAGACCGCCCAGGTGGATCTGGCCGGCGCGAGCACGCTCGGCGACGTGGTCGATCTGATCAATCAGCAGCTTGCCGCGGCCGGAGTGGGTCTGACCGCGTCCGTCAACGACTCCGGCAACGGTCTACAGTTCACCGACCACACCGGCGGCGACGGCGATATCCGCATCGCCGACCGGCCCGGCTCGACGGCCGCCGCCGACCTCGGCATTGCGGGCGTCTTCGCCGACGGCGACGTGGCCGCCGGGAGCAACCTTCAGAAACAGTACATCGCCCGCAGCACGCGCCTCGCGACCCTCAACGGCGGCAGCGGCATCGGTGAGGGCGAGTTCCGCATCACGACCTCCGACGGCAAGGTCGCGTCGGTCAACATCGCGTCCAACGTGACGACGATCGGCCAGGTGATCGACCGCATCAACGCGGCCGGGGTGGGGTCACTCACCGCCCGCATCAACGACACCGGCGACGGCATCCTCATTGAGGACATCGCCGGCGGCGAGGCGGCTCTGCGGGTCGAGAACGTCGGCAACGCCACGGTCGCGACCAAGCTGCGCCTCGCGGGTCAGACCCGCCCCGACGACGATCCCAAGCGCATCGACGGATCCTACGAAATCCGCATCGAGGCGGACGCCAACGACACGCTCAACGACATTCGCGACAAGATCAACGCGGCCGGGGCGGGCGTCAGCGCCGCGGTGGTCTCGACCGGCGGCGCCTTCAGCCTGACGCTGGCCTCAGACGTCACCGGGCGGGCGGGCGAAATGGTCATCGACGCCGGCGGTCTGGACCTGGGGCTGCGCACCATGGCGCGGGCGCAGGATGCGCTGGTCACCTTCGGCGGCGAGTCGAACGCGGCCGTACTGCTGTCCAATTCGAGCAACACGATCGAGAACGTCGTCGAGGGCGTGACGCTGAACCTGCTGGACACGTCCGACGAGGACATCGTGGTGACGATCGCCCAGGACATCGACGGCATCGTCGAAGCGATCCAGGCGTTCGTCGACGACTACAACGACGTGCAGGGCGACATCGACGATCAGACCCGATTCGACCCGGAGACGTTTGCCAAGGGCGCGCTTTTCGGCGATTCCACCGTCAACGTCATCCGCACCCGCCTGCACGCGGCGATATCGAGCCAGTTCGACGCGGGCGTCGGAGCGTTGCAGCGCCTCCACGCCATCGGCATCCGCGTGGGGGCCAACAACCGGCTGGAGTTCGATGCAGAGACGTTCCGCGATGCCTATGAGGAGAATCCTGAACTGGTCGAGCAACTGTTCACCGCTGACGACACCGGCTTCGGGGACGTGATGGTGGAAACGCTGGACGGCCTGACCGGCGACGTGGACGGCGTCATCACCCGCAAGAACGAACTGCTCGACGGCCAGCGCGACATCCTCTCCGACCGCATCGCCCAGTTGAACGTCCTGATCGACAAGAAGCGCCTGCGCCTGGAACGCCAGTTCCAAGGGCTGGAAACGGCGCTGGCCAACCTGCAACGGCAGCAGACGGCGCTGAACCAGTTGCAGGCGGCGCTCGGGTAACGGCCGCAACGGTTCAGGAGCACATCCGCAGATTCACGCCGATCAAGACGAGAATGTGCGGTGCATGCCGACGCACATTCGTCTTGAAAGGCCCGCGCCGCTGATCGTTGAATGGGCGCGCTTCCGGATGACCGCGGGTTCGCCCGCAGACGGGCGTCACCCGCGGCTACGGCCCTCAGCCGCGTTCGCGGCTGCAGACCGGAGCGTCGCTGTATTCGCGGCCGCAGACCGGAGCGTGCAGACGTCAGCACGACCGCCCTGCTACCCCCGGGCGGCCTTCGCGGCCGCGGACCGGAGCATCCGCCGCTACACACAGGAGCAGGCGGATGCCCGGTCGGGCGCGATCAATCAGTGCAGATCAACCGCAGTTGACCGACTTCGGCTCGGCGCATTGCTGCGGGTCGATCAAGGCGACCGTGTGTCGCCCCTCGTAGCAGCAGAGTTTCGTCTTCGCCTTGTTGCGTTTGATCGCCAGCTCCATCAGCTCGCCCTCGTCCAGGTCGACGATGACGGTGCGCCCGTCGTAAGCGTCGGTCGAAAAGACCACCTTGACCACCAGTTGGCCGCCTTGTTTGCAGCGCGTCTTGAACTTCGTCAGGTCGTCGCAGCGCGTATCGAGACCCAGCAGGCCTGCGGACTCGGCGAACAGGCCGGTCGTGCCGCGCGTGATCTCCACGGCGTAGTCGTAGTCGATGTAGTTGGGCGTATCGACGGAGTCGCAGGCGCGATGGTAGCAGGGGTTGCCCCAGTCCTCGATGATCAGGGCCGCCTGCTTGCCGATGGACTCGAAGGGCGCGTGGTCGCTGCCGTTCATCTGCCCGCCCACGATCGCGGTCAGGCCGCTGTAGCGGTTGACGGCGGAGGCCAGAGCGTTCTTCCAGGGGTCGGACGCGGACCGGCCGTAGACGTCGCAGGTGCCGTTGCCGGTATTGTAGGCGATCATGTCCATCGAGACCATGCCGAGGATGTTGTCGTTGCGGTGTTCGTTGGCATAGGCATAGCTGCCGACCAGCCCCTGCTCCTCGCGGTCGAACGCGATGAAAATGAGGGTGTCCTCGAAGTCGTACTGCGTGAAGATGCGGGCCAGTTCGATCACCCCGGCCGTGCCGGAGCCGTTGTCGTCGGCGCCGGGCGTGTTGGCGGAGTCGAAGTGGGCGCCGACGATGTACTGCTCGCCAGGCGTGACCAGGCCCTTGCGCACCCCGACGACGTTGTGATACGTCCGGCCCTGGTAGGTGAACGGGTGCAGATACGTCCACAGCCCGTAGCTGAGGAAGGCATCGCGGATGTTGTCGCGGGCCGGGTCGTGCTCTGGCCCGTTGACGCCGCGGTTGTCCCCGTCGTGCGTGTACAGCATGTCGTCGAGACAGTACTGGTACGCGTCGAGGCTGACCTGATCGACGAGTTCCTGCGGTTCGACCTGGGCCGCGATGGGCGCTGCCAGCAGGCAGGCCACGGCGACGGACGCCGACGTCACGAGTGCGATTCGTCTGAGATTCACGACTGACCCCTTTCCTTGAAGGACGACCAACTGGGACGGACTTTGCAGCGGCGGCCCACAGGGGGCTGTGCGGTGCGATCCAGTGCCGCCAAGCTCCACCGACGGGACGTACGTCTGCGACAGACAGTGACCGTTCGTCACGCGCACCCGGCTACAACGATCACGGCCCTCGGGTCGTTCGATCGTCCCCTCTGCCGGCGCGCATGGACGGCGCACTGACATTCCGTCGGTCTGGAGATTCCGGAGTGGTGCGGCGGTTACGGCCCGGCGCGGTACCAACAAAGGGAGTCCCCTTCTGTTCCCGCGCGTCCCCACTGGCCGTCACATCCGCCGGGAAGCCGCCGGATCGACAATGCCGATTATAGCACGACGCGTGCCGTGGACACAAGCCGCCACGACCCTCAGGGACACTCAACCCCCGCGCGGAACCCGTACTCGACAACCTCGACCGTGTGTCTGCCCGACGGCAGGACGCCGGCCACGGCGCTGAACCGGGCCTTGGCGACGCCGTTGGGCCGGACTTCGACCTGCCGGTCACTGCACGGGTTGCCATTGAAGCGGAACGTAACCTGCTCGCCGGGGGTCGCCTTCCTGAGCCTGGCGACGACCCGGTTGTTGCAGTTGACGAGGCTGCACGCACCGGCAAGCCGGTCCTTCCCCGGCGATTCGTCAGTAACGACAACGTCGTCAAACCGCGCTTCCGCTTCCCAGATAGCGCCGATCCCTATTCCGCCGAAAAGGTGCGGCTGGGGATCGACCACGTCGATGACGGTCAACCCGTCCAGCGACACCTGGATCCTGTCGCCGATAACCGTGATCTCCAGGTCCATCGGCTCGCTCTTCACGTAGCCGCTTCGCTCGAACAGCGAGATGGAGCGGTGCTGATCGCCTTCCATCCAGTAGCGTGACAGTGCGACCGAAGGTCCGCCGGAATGGCCCGGCCCCGCGAGGCCGAGGTTGTACCCGCACCCCCTGACGAAGAACTCCCGCCAGGCGGTTTCCCGGGTCCGAAACAGCACGAACGCATGCTCCCAATCCGGGTCGGTGGGCAGGGGATCCACCTTCATTTGCAGTGTGTAGTCCGTCCAGGCGGGGTCGCCATCGTGGACGACGGCACACGAATCTCGGCCGGGTCCGGTGTCCCGGGTGTACAGCCACTCGTCCTGGCACCACTGGCTCGGTTTGACCGACACCCAATCCGGGGACATCCTGTTGTCGTCGAAATGGTCCTCGAAAAGCGTCTGGGCGGCGCCCCTGTCCTGGCCCGCCGCGGCCGCGCAGGCGAGGATCGTCGCCGCACGGTTGAAGAACCTCACAACGCTCATGGCACGCTCCATCGACGCGACGAAAGGAGGGCTCGCGGACGCGCGTCCGCAGCGCTGAGCCCGCGTCGAGGCCGCGCCGACCTCGACGTCGCATGGCTGGAATGGTCAATTGCCTGCACACGGCGGGATGACCAGTCCGTTTCCGAATTCAGGACACAGGGTGTGCGTGCGGCGGTCTCCGGCCCATGTCGCTCGCCGTCAACAGGCGTGAGCGGGCGACAATCTTCGTTGGGCCGTCGCAGCCACCACGGGTTCGTGATTCAACGCTGGAGGATTCTACGGCGGACAAATGAACCCGACAACGTCGCAACAGCGAGGCGGCGAGGTACGCGCCCGCGTGCGCCATCATAGCCTGCAGAAGGGACCACTCAGCATGAAACCGCAATCGCTTCGACTCGCGTTGATCTGCCTGGCGCCGTTCATCGCCGACTGCGCTGCCCCCGGGCGACGCATAGACGGTGCCCGCCCTAAGGACGATCGGGACGACACACTGAGGAAGCTGGACGCGTTCGTCGGCCGCTGGGAGGTCAGCGGCATGATCCAGAAACCCGGCAGTCAGGCGCCCTCCACGCTTGCCGGGAGGAACGAGGTGCGCTGGGAGGGCGACCTGCTGGTCGCCCGCGGCCGAACGACGGTGGACGGCGTCGATTCGACGGCCATGGCCGTCGTGACCTACGACGCCGCGGCGGACGTCTACCGCAGCGTTTCGATCAGCCCCGCAGGGTCCGTCGGCCTGGGGACCATGCAGTTCGACGACGGCGAATCCCGCTGGCGCGGCCGGATCGAGAGCGACGGCCCGGCCGGCCGGATGATCTGGGAAGGCGAGTTTCGCTTCCTCGACCCGGACACTAAGACCGAGCGGTGGGTCGGAGCGAGCGCCGAACACCCGGATCAGCGCATCGAAATAACCAAAACTGAGAAACGGATTCCCTGAATCGGGAACGAGAGGGTGGCACTCGCCCGCCGAGTGTTCCACCGGCGGCGGTTGAGTCCCGGGGCGCGTGGCTCGCGGAGCCGCCCGTTGCACACAGGCCGTGCCCGACGCTACGGACCGTTACCCCGATTCGTTCGAGTGGGTCGACGGGCCGGCCGGCGATGGTACACTCGTTGTCGGCGAGGGTGCGTTCGCCCCCGTTCGCCGCGAAGTCTACGAATTCGAGGTGTCGGGGCTGAAGGTCGTTCAGTCCTGGCTGAATTACCGGATGCGGCGGCCGCGCAACGTGCGGAAGTCCTCGCCGCTGGACGAGATTCGCCCCGAGCGGTGGACGGCCGCGTTCACCGGCGAACTGCTCAACGTGCTGTGGATCCTTGAGGCGACGCTCGAGACCTACCCGCTTCAGCGCGAGCTGCTGGAGCGCATCGTGAGAGGAGTCAATCGTGAGTAACGAAGCGGACAAGCCCCTGCCCCCACGGATGAGGCCCCTTCACCCGCATTCCGACCCCGACAGTCCGTACTATAGCCCGTGCTTCACTGAAGAAGAGCTGTTTGGAAAGAACAAGGAACGGCTCCAGAAGCCGGGCCGGCTCAAGCCCTACAAAAAGCCCGAGCCCAGCCTCTTCGACGGGTTGGAAGAGTCCGACGACCAGGCGTGATGGGCGCGGCACGCCCCCACGACGGTGCGCCGTCGTAAGCCGGCAGCGAGCCGCGGGCTTCAGCCCGCGCGGAGTCTCGCTCCATGACATGGGTACGAACCATGCAGGGGGAACGCCCCGTGCGATCCACGCGCGTTCAGCAGGCTGACCCACCGTCCGCCGCAAGTGTGGCATTCCGGCAACCGACAGCGGCGCCATCCCGCGTCATGGCCGGCTCACCGTGTCAGCCAGTTCTCCACCCGCAATCCGGGCACCCGGCGGAACTCGCGCTCGTTTCCGGTCACGGCGGTCGCATGAAGCGCCAAGGCGTGGGCCGCGATCAGCGTGTCCAGCGGTCCGATCGGCGTTCTGGCGCGTTTCAGTGCCGCGCGAACACGCCCGTACCGCGACGCGGCCTCCCCGCCGAACGGGCATATCTCCAGCGGGGCGCAAAACCGCGCCAGCGCCACCGCGTTACGGGCCGGGTCGCTGCTGTTGGCGACGCCGAATTCCAGTTCGGCCAGCGTGATCGACGAAATGCCGACGGTTCCTACTCTCCGCCGGCGCAGACGGGCCAGCACGCGTTCGCCCCGCCCGCGAATGACGGCGATACAGGTGTCTGTGTCGAGCAGCGAGCGGATCATTGCCGGGCGGCCGGCTGGTCAAAACTGCTCGCGCGTTTCCGCGCGGGCGGCCTGCTGGCGGTCTGCCAGAAAGTCGTCCGTGAACTGTTCAATGCTCGCGGCCATGACTTCCCAGCCTTTACGGCGCGGAAACGCGATGACCACGTCGCCGATGCGGGAGACACAGATTTCCCCGCCGTCCTCGAATCGGCAGTCCTTGGGCAGTCGCAGCGCCTGGCTGCGCCCGGTGGTGAAGGGTTTGGTGACGTGCATGACGGGCCTCCGATGGTATATACCATAGCATATATCTTCGTCGGCACGAAAGCAAGGGATCTTGAAATCGCTGGATGATCAGGCCGCTCACTCGCCCGTGAACGCGCACTGGAACCGGGCGAAGTCGCCAAGGTCCACGTCGCCGTCGTGGTTGATGTCGAGGAATCGGCACTCGCACAGCGTCTCGTCCGGCCCGCGCTGGACGCGTTCGTCCCAGTCCGGGCCGATCATGCACCGGGAGAATTCCGCGAAGTCGACGAGATCGATGTCGCCGTCAAAGTCCGCCTCGCCGGTCCGGGTCCGCCGCATGATCATGATATCGCCTTCCGGGAAGTAGCCCATGGTCCAGACGATCTCGCCAGCGTTGTTGATGCTACCGCGCGTACTCCGGTGCTCGTTGTCGGTGAGTTCGTAAATCCGCCCGTCCAAGTACACGCAGGCCTGATAAGTCCGATCGTTCTCGTGAAATCGCGTAAAGTAGATGTCGCCATGATCATTCATGTCCCCCGCGATGCCCCAGTCGGTGACCTGCCGCGTCCGGCCGTTCTTCCACAAGAACACGCCGTCGTCGGACTCCCACACGACCTCACCTTCGTTATTGATGTCGGAGACGATGCCGTCATCCGTCAATCGTTGCGATTCGCCGTCGTCGAAGAGCCAGACCTCGAATCCACCCTGTCGCGGAGACCTCGTCCATACGATCTGATCCCGATCGTTGATCCGCTCCTCTTGGTCAAGCTCGTCATCGTCGACGATCACTCGAGCCCTCTTTCCATCGTAAAGCACAAGTCGTGTGACGGATTCGTTGGAAGGCCGGTAATTCCAGACGGCGTGCCCTCTGTTGTTCAGCCTGCCCGAAGCGCCAGTACCGGGCTTGGAAATGACGTCTTCTACGCCGCGGCGCAGCCGTATGGTTTCCGCACCGGTACCGTCTTCCGAAACCCGCCCCCAGATGATCGTCCCGGAGTCATTGATGTCGGGGTATGCCTCATGTACGACGTTGTCCGTCAGGCGGAAGCTGTTGCCGTTGTCATACAGGAAGATCTCGAGGTTCCTGTTGCTAGGGCCCATCCGCTTGTGGAACACGGCCTGGCCGCAGTCGTTCATCGACTGCACCGTATCGTGGAACTCCCAGTCGTGCTGAATCTGGACCAACTCGTATCCGTCTGGAATCTCAACACCCGTTGATGCGCCCCAGACCGATACGAGCAGAATGGAGAGACCCGTCATCGTCATGCAGTTGCTCCTCTTAACAAACGACGTTCCAGCGAGAGGGTACGCGATTATGGCATCTGATGCAAGCCGCGATCCGCTGGCCGTTCGCTGGGGGGTGCGTGCCTGGGACCGCCTGGCTCCAGCCTGGCGGCATGGGCGAAAGCGCTCCCGCTTCGAAAGCGGGCTGCGTTGGCTGACTCCGCGCGGGCTCCCTGCCACGCGGCTCGGAGGAAGAAGCCCGCCCGACTTGTCTGTACGCTTCGCTACGCTAGCCAAGTGGCCGGTAGTACGTGAACCACGGCCCGGCCCCCAACCCGACGGGGTCGTCATCGGGAGCCACGTCAGCCCCTCATACCTCAACCGTCAAAGGCACAAACCCAGCCGACGCTCCATCGTGGGACCGTGGCGTCGGCGCCTGCGGCGGCTCGTGCGTCACTTCCCAATCCTCCCCTTCGACGCGCCAGGTGTTGCCGCTGCGCAACACCCGCCGATAGAGCGTGTCCCGCTCGACGGGCGTACAGCCCGCCTCGCGGATGAGCCGCTTGAGTTGATCGACGGTCAGTTCCTGATGCGTGCCGTCGCCTTCGCGCTTGGTGATGTCGTAGTAGACGACGGTGCCGTCGAGGTCGTCCACGCCCCAGTTCAGCGACACCTGGGCGAGCTTGGCGGATTGCATGATCCAGAACGCCTTGATGTGCGGCACGTTGTCGCACACCAGCCGCGACAGGGCCAGCGTCCGCAGGTCGGTCAGACCGGTCGGGGTGGGGATGTCAGCCAGAGCGCTGCCGTCGGGGATGAACGACAGCGGGATGACGCAGTTGAAGTGCGCCCGCCGTGAGCGCAGGCTCTCGGCCTGGTGCTCGCGCAGCTTCAGCAGGTGCTTGACACGTTCCAGTGGCGTCTCGACGTGGCCGTAGAGCATGGTGGCGTTGGTGAAGATGCCGAGTTCGTGCGCGGTGCGGTGGACCTCGAACCACTCGGCCTCCCCGACCTTCGTCTTGAACGCCTCGTCGTGGACGCGATCGTCGAAGATCTCCGCTCCGCCGCCGGGCATCGAGCCCAGCCCCGCTTCGCGGAGCTTCGTGAGCACCTCGGCGATGGACAGCCGCGGGCGGGCGATGCGAGAAAAGTGGATGATCTCGATGGCCGTGAACGCCTTGACGTGCATGTGCGGACAGGCGTCTCGAATGCCGCTGCACAGGTCGAGGTAGTACTCGAACGGCAGCTTCGGGTGCAGCCCGCCGACGACGTGGACCTCGGTCGCGCCGTGATCGTAAGCGTCCTTCGCACGGGCGATGACCTCATGGACGCTCAGTTCGTACCCGCCCTCGCCGTCGAACGCGATGGCCGACCCGTCGCCGACCGTCTGCACCGAACGCTCCCGCTCGCCCATGTCCCTGCCATACGGCCGGTAGAACGAGCAGAACTTGCAGCGGAGCACGCAGTAGTTGGTGTAGTTGATGTGCCGGTTGACGTTGTAGTACGCCACCCGCCCGTGCAGGCGCTCGCGGACGACGTTGGCCAGTTCGCCCAGCGTGTGTACGTCGCGCGTGTCGGCCAGCGCGTAGGCTTCGTCGGCCGTGATCGACCCGCCGGCCAGCAGGCGTTCTCGGATGTCCGTTGCCAGTTGCGCCATCGTCGTATTCGGATCTCCGTGCGGCCCACTGGAGCCGCAGCGTAGGGTACCCGCATCCCGGCTAGAGTTCGTCAGTATAGGCCGGCCGAACCGAGCCAACAACGCGGTGTTTTCAGAAGGATTGCGGGGTGCAGCGTCCGCGCGTCACTCGATCTCGGAAATGATCTGCTTGGGATCGCGAGGCGCGAGCGTCTGATGGGTGCAGTCGGCGACCAGATCGAGTTCTTCCATCACGATGGCGCCGATCAGGGCGTTTTCGCGCTTCGGTTCGAGAACGGCAGTGAAGACGCTGCTGCGTCCCAGGTAGGTCAGGTGAACACCGCCCACCCGGCGGCGCTGAGACGTCCGGCCGTCAGCGTATCGCACGGCAACGTCGCCCACGTCCGATACCCCGAGTTGGGCGGCAACCGACTCCGGCAGGACCAGACGCGTCGCGCCGGTGTCCACGACCCCGCGCACGCGTATTCGGCGAATATCTCCAGGGGCGAGATGTCCTTCACTGGCCAGATTGATGTCCTTGTAATTCGCCAGCTCAACTTCCACTGAAAACCGTCCCATCTTCGGATCCTGCGTGACCATGTTCTGCTCCTGATCGCGTCGCCAAGCTGGATGATGTTACCCGAATGCGAGTCCGACAGCCACTCGGAAGTTCCACCGCCGACCTGTCCTGCTCTACCGCCGATGCGTCGGAGTGCCTGGCTGTTGCGGTGTCTCCTGGTGAATGCCCTATATACAGGGAACGCTTTCCCCCCGACGCCGCCAGGTTGGAGCCTGGCGATCCCAGGCACGAGCCGCCGGAAGTGTCACGCACCCCGCAGATGCCTCGCGGTGCGGCGTCCGCTTGACCGAACTGGCCCAACCAGATACACCACCCCCCGAGCGCGTGAGCGTTGACGGGTGCGGACCTGGCTGGACGGGGCGTTACGTCGTGGCAGGCGACGGCCGCGGCCGCTCGGCGGTCGTAGGGGCCGTTGCGCCCCCAGGTTTGACGGCCCGTTATACAGGAAGGGAGATCGAATCATGCCGCAAGTCAATCGCCGTGAGTTGCTCGGATCGCTGGGAACGCTGGCCGCCGGTGGGTGGATCGGCCTCAGCGCCGAAGAGGTATTCGCGCAGCCCGCGTCTTCAACGTCATCGCCGCGCGAGTACACGCTGCCGCCGCTTGGGTACGACTATGACGCGCTGGAGCCGCACATCGACGCTCAGACGATGAAGCTGCACCACGACGTCCACCACAACGGCTACGTGAAGGGCCTGAACGCGGCGCTGGCGGGCCTGGCGGACGCCCAGCGTTCGGGCAACTACGACGACGTACACAAGCTGACCGGCCAGCTCGCGTTCCACGGTTCGGGCCACGCCCTGCACACCGTCTTCTGGAAGAACATGAAGAAGGGCGGCGGCGGCAGCCCCAAGGGGGCGCTGGCCAAGGGCGTCGAGCGTGACTTCGGCGGGTTCGACAAGTTCCAGGCCCAGTTCAGCAAGGCGGCCGCGACGGTCGAGGGCAGCGGGTGGGGGATTCTGGCATGGGAGCCGCTCAGCGGGCGGCTCTTGACCTTCGGGGCGGAGAAGCACCAGAACCTGACCATGTGGGGGTGTGTGCCGCTGCTGGTTCTGGACGTGTGGGAGCACGCCTATTACCTTAAGTACCAGAACCGGCGCGGCGACTATGTGTCAGCCTTCTGGAACGTGGTGGACTGGGACAACGTCGCCGAACGACACTCCCTGGCGGTGCAGCTTGGCGCCTGACGCCGGGGAAGTCCGGGCGATCGCTCTTTTCGTGGCGCGGATGGCCGATCGCCCCGCAGCCGTGATCGGAATGGGAATTGCAGGACTGGTGGCGTGACCGCGGATGCCCGCGGTGCCGCCCGCGGCTCGCCGCGGGGGGGGCGGTGACGTGGTGGGCAGGCCGCCGGACGCGAGACGATCGGGCCGGGCCTTTGCCGGCTTGGACCCTCAAAGGAGACTTTCGATGAAGAGACTGCAAGCGTGGGTGCTGGTAGCGGCCGCCGGGCTGCCGCTGTTCGGTTGGAGCTGCGGGTTGAACAACCTGGGCCGCGCGACGCGCGACGCCATCATCGACGGGTTCGCCGACGCCATCCAGCAGGCCGTGTTCGACCTGACCGACGGCGTACTGCCGCCCGTCGAAGAAGAGTAGGGGTCCGTTGCGCGCCCGGGCAGCGCTCACGGTCCCGGCCACAGCGATTTGGGCATGGCGGTCGGCTGGCCGTTGCGGTCTACGCAGGCCAGCGTCGAGGTGGCCTCGGTCGTCAACTCCCCGTCGCGGGTGACGCGATACTCGTGGTCGACGCGGGTGTGGGTGATACGGGTCACGCGGCACTCGACCTGGACCACGTCGTCGTAACGCACCGGACGGCGGAAGGTGCAGGCGAGCTTGTGGACGACGAACAGCACGCCCTCGCGCTCCAGGTCGCGGTAGCGGAACCCGTGCCGCCGCAGCAGTTCCGTGCGCACCTCCTCGAAGTAGACCCAGTAGTTGGCGTGGTGCAGGTAGCCCATCGGGTCGCACTCGGCGTAGCGGACGCGGAAGGACATGGTGCAGGATGCGGCTTGCATGGCGTGCGGGGAGCCACCGGGCCATTCTTCCATGTTGAATCGCGCAGGTCGACGCCTGACCTGTATCGTCAGCAGCTTGCGATTTCAAGCACCAGCGGCGATGCCGCCTTGACGGCGCTGAGCCCAGTCGCGCAGGTGCTCGCGCAGGGCCAGGCCGATCGCCTCCTCGTCGCCGATGACGGCATGGGCGCCGGCGGATTGCAGGCCGGCCGCGTGACGGTGGTGACGGGCACGCACCACGACGTGCGCCTCCGGCGCCAGACGGCGCACGTGCCGCAGAATGGTGGTTGCGGTGGCGGTGTCGGGGATGGTGATGGCGACCAGTTCCGCCGCGTCCAGTCCGCAGTGCTCGAGCACGTCCAGTTGGGTGGCGTCGCCGATGACGCCACGGTGGCCCCTCTCTTCCGCGGCCCGCTTTCCGGCCGGGTTCAGGTCCAAAACCAGCAGCGCATCGTAGAAATCGACCAACGCGGCGGAAGCCAACTGGGCCGTCGGGCCGAACCCCACGAAGACGACGCGCGGGCGCGGACGCGCCGGCTCGGACGTCGGTGAGTCCCTTCCTGTCGCCGACGGCCACCGGCGGGCCAACGCCCCGCCGATCGACGGCGCCGCGGCCACCAGGTAGGGGCTGACGAACAGCGACGCGATGGTGGCGGAGACGATCAACAGATATGTCTGCGGGCCGATCACGCCGCTTTGTCGGCCGATTCCGCCGAGGACGAAGGCGAACTCGCCGATCTGGGCCAGACACACGCCGGTCGCGGCGGCCGTGGCGGCCGGTTGTCCGAACGCTCGCAGGAGAAGGAAGATGATGCCGGACTTGACCGCCAGCAGCACCGTCGTGGCGCCCAGCACCAGCGACCAATGGCGGATGATCCAGGTGGGATCCGCCACCATGCCCGCCGAGCCGAAAAACAGCGTCAGCAGAATGACGCGCAGCGACGAGACGTCGGCGCGAATCTGGGTGGCGAAGGGCGAGCTGCCCAGAAACATGCCGGCCACGAACGCGCCCAGCGCGGGTGAGACGCCAGCCGCGTGTGCCGCCCAGGTCGCCCCCAGGCCGGTGGTGGCGGCCAGCAGAATGGGCAGTTCCCGGTTCCGCTGAAAGGCCGGCGACCCCAGCGCTCGGGCGGCCACCACGTCGAGCAGCACGTAGAGAGAGATCAGCAGGGCGGCGGCCATGCCGACGATGCGGCCGATCTCCATCACCGTCGCCGAGGCGCTTCCGCCGCCGCCCAGCAGCGTCATCAACACCGCCAGCGGCACCACCGCGATGTCCTGCACCAGGAGGATCGCCACCGCGTTGCGGCCGTGGACGCTATCCGTTTCCGAACGCTCCATCAGCACGCGCAGCACGCACGCGGTGCTGCTCAGCGCGACCATGGTCCCGATCGCGACGGCCTCGCTGCCGCGCAGCCCGATCAGCGCGGCCGCAGCGGATGCGACAGCCGCCGTGACGACGACCTGGAGCGAGCCGCTGCACAGAAGGCGCGACCCCAGCGAGGTGAGGCGGCGCCAGGAGAACTCCAGCCCCAGGCTGAACAGGAGAAGCGAGACCCCCAGTTCGGCGATGGTCCCGATTTCCGCCTCGGATCGCACCGCCCGCACGCTGCCCGGCCCGCCGAGCAGCATCCCGGCCAGCAGATATCCGATGAGCGAACTCTGCCCCAGCCGCGTACACACCGCCCCCAGCACCAGCGACGCCGCCAGCAGCACGACGATGTCCAGGAGAATCGGCCAGAGTTGCATAGCTTCGAGAAGAGTAGGAGTAATAGAGTGCGGGAGTAAGGGAGTAAGAGGTCATCACCTCGTAGAACCGTCTCGACGCTACGTTCACGTCTCAACGTGGCTGTTTCCGTGACGCCCTCACTCCCTTGCTCCCTTATTCCCTCACTCCCTTCCGCCTTCACTGTCCCATGCGTTTCGCCTCGATGCGGGCGCGGACGACGCTGAGGCGGTCCTTCATATCGACGTCGCCGGCCAGCGCGGCCTCGTCCATCGCGTCCGAGATCGCGCGGAAGGCGGCTTCGTAGTCCTCCATCGCTTCATAGGAGATGGCCAGCGTCTCCAGGTACTCGGGGATCCTGATGCCTGTCACTTCGACCACGCGCAGCATGATGCGCACCGCCTCCACCGGATTGCGGATCGAGGGCACGTCACTGGTGGCCAGCAGCAGCGCCAGCTTGTTGGCGATGCCCGGATCATCCGGCGTCCGCTGCACCGCCCGCCGCAGGAGCAGGTGCACCTCTTCGTACCGTCCCGTCGCCTGGAGCACGTCCGCCAGCGACGCCACCGCGAACATGTTGAGCGGGTTCAGTTCGAGGCTCGTTTCCAGCTCCGCGATGGCTTCGAGGTAGAGCGGTTGGGCCGCCACCGGGCCGTCCGCCTGCGACCGCTCCTGCGCTTCACCCGCAAGCCAGTCGCCGAGGTAGTAGCGCACCCGCCAGTCATGGGGGACATAGCGGGCCATGCTCCGCATCAGTTCGAGGGCGGCGGATTGGTCCCCCGACGCCCGCACCGCCATGGCGAAGTTGATCTTGGGCTGGGTGAAGGTCGGATCCGCCTGGGCCGCGGCTCGAAATCGCTCACTGGCTTCCCGCAGCAAGGCCCCGCGTTCGGCCGGCTCGGCGCTGACCAGCTTGGACATCAGGATCGTCCCCAGGGCGTCCAGCGCCACCGCGTCCTGCGGATTCTCGGCGATCATCGCCAGAAGCTCCCTCTCCGCCTCGGCGGTGATGCCCTGCTTGAGCAGCCGCAGGGCGTGCTCGACGCGCGCCGACGCCTGTGACGTCAGCCGGCGAAAGTCCGCCATGTAGGGATCGACGTAGCCATTGTCCGACCGCTGGGGCCCCGCCTGCTCCCGCAGGGTCTGGGCCTCCTGAGGCCTATCCATCTGCTCGTATACGCCGATGAGGGCGTCGCGCGCTTCGAGGTAGTCCGGCGCCAGGGTGATCGCGGTCTTGAAGTGCTCGGCCGCTTCGGCGAGGTTGCCGG
Source organism: Phycisphaerales bacterium (assembly GCA_003597935.1). Taxonomy (GTDB): domain Bacteria; phylum Planctomycetota; class Phycisphaerae; order UBA1845; family UBA1845; genus SURF-32. The sequence continues at coordinate 23,816 of QZJT01000142.1, forward strand.
CCGCCAGCTCGATCCGGCCCAGGCCGAAGTGGGCCGGCGCGATGCGGTTGTCGCGGTCGATGACGCGGGTGTAGGCCCGGCGCAATTGAGCGGTGGTCGGGCGGGTGGATTCATCCGCCAGCGGCGCCTCGTAGACCACGTGCATGAGCATCGCCAGCCGCAGCAGGCCGTGGATGTCCTCGGGCTGTTGGCTCAGCGCCAGCGACATGGTCGCCGCGGGGGCGTGGGGGTTCCCGTCGCGGCTCTCGAGGTCGGAAATGTAGTACCTGTACAGGAACGTCTGCCACGCCGCCTCGAGCCGCACAGCCCGCTCCAGGGCGGCGTTGTACCAGCGGCGGGCGGCGTCGGGGAAGCCGTGGGCGTGAAAGAGCATGGCCACCCTGGCGACGCGGGCCGGGTCGTCGGAGTGCTCGCGGGCGGCGCGAATTTCGGCCTCGATCTGCTCCTGCACGACCGGCGGCAGATCCTGCGTCGCCGCCACCGGGAGTTCTTCGAGCGGCGTCAGTTCCGGCCGCGCGCCGTTGCCGTCCGGCGCAACCGGCGCCGTCCGCTTGCAACCCGCGCCACCGACGGCCAGCGCGGCCAGCGCCGCGAGCGTCAGCACGATCGGCGCGATCGACCGGGCGGGCGAAACCCGCCGCCGCCTGTTCGCCCTACGGCATTCCCGACTCACAACCGTCACTTCGAGCGTCTCCTGCGCATCGGCGGCAAACCGCCCCGTCACCGCGTGTTACGGATCCGATCGGACGTTAGCCGCCCCGCCGGATATTGTCCAACGGCGCGGCTGCGGTTGTGAGGGGCAGTCGGACCGCGGTATACTCGTTTTGTGGGTGCCCGGCACGGCGCTGCGTGCCGTCGGCCGGGGACGCCGACTTCACCCGGGGGAAACGACCATGATGACGCATCGAATGCACAGATGGGCCGCGGCCGCAGGGGTGGCGTGTGCTGCGGCGGCGCCGGCTCAGGCGGACACGTTCTACGCCACTTCGTCGTTCAACAACGTGCGACTGCTCACGCTGGACCCGGACACCGGTCAGGTCCTCACTTCGCTGGACGTGACCGGCGAAGAGGCGCTCTTCGGTGGTCTTACGGTGGCGGAGGACGGCCTGTACTCCATCGACGGTTACAACGACGGGCAGTCCGATCGGACCTTCCGGATCGACCCGGACACCGGGGAGGGCACCGTGGTGGGCAACACCGGCGAAAACTGGAACTTCCGCTGCGTCGAGACCGATCCGATCTCCGGAAAGCTCTACGCCACCCGTGACAACGCGCTGTACACCCTGGACCGCGACACCGGCGCGGCCACCCTGGTGGCGCCGATCCAGGGATCCACCCTGGACCAGACGACGGCGATCGCCATCCGCGGCGATGGGGCCGCGTTCATCGTCGACATCGGCGACACCGGGCTGTACAGCCTGAACCTGCAAACCGGGGCGGCCACGCACCTGGGCAATCTGCGGCCGGGCGTGCGGGAGTGGTATCAGGATTTGGCGTTCGACGGCTTCGACCGGCTGTGGGGGATCCTGAACGGAGGCGGGTTGTACATCATCGACATCGAGAACGTCAGCGACGAGTTGAAGTTCGCCACGCCGTTCTATCGCGGGATTGCGTTCGGCGACCTGGCCGGCCGTTGCTCCTACACGCTCAAGAAGGTCAAGGCCAAGCGGTGCGACTCCTGCCCGCGGCAGGGCGACGAATTCCGCACCGAAGAGGTGTGCGAGGACGTCAAGGAGTGTCGCAAGAAGGTCAAGACGCAGATCCCGTGCCCCGAAGGGGACGGCAAGTGCAAGCTGAAGGCCAAAGAGCGCCGCTGCGGATGACCGCCTGGGGCGACCACCGACATCGTCGCGACCGGACGATTGTGTGCAATCATCCGCCAACAGCGAGCCGCGGGCTTCAGCCCGCGCGGAGTTGCCGCGCCGGAGTGGCTATGAATCGCGCAAAGTGTACAGGGGCGACGGACGGCGTCGTCGTGAAGCGTGGAAGACACTGGACCCGTGATCCACATACCGGTACTTCGACACGGCCGGCCGTATGAGAGCGTCGACAAAACGGTGCTGATGCACCATGCGACGGGAGAGCCCATCGCGCAAATGAGCCTGGCGAACAGCGGGCTGATCGGCCGCGACATCGGCCGCATGAACGACCGCGTGCTCGAGCGGTTCAGCGTCGCCGACCTGCTGGCGATGTGCCGCGGCGCGGCCGAACTCTTTTCGACCGCCACGCTCCCCGTCGGCGGGCCGGAGTCCGGCGCCGTCCAGTCGTTCGACGATTACATCCATCAGCTTTCCGCCACTACCGGGATGCCGGTGGCCTACTGCCGCACCAACGCCGGCAAGATTCACAAAGTCCTGGCGGAGATGGACTCGGTGCTGCTGGGACTGACGCGCGGGTTCGACCTTTCCATCCTCGACCGGGGCTACGGCGCCAACCGGGGTGCGACCCTGAGTTTCTTCCGGCGAGGGCGCATCTTCGGCGCGGTGCTGCCGAGCAATTCGCCGGGGGTGCATTCGCTGTGGCTCCCGGCGATCCCACTGAAGGCCCCGATCGTGCTCAAGCCCGGCCGGGAGGAGCCGTGGACGCCGCTGCGGGTGATCGAGGCGTTTGTGGCCGCGGGCGTGCCGCGGGAGGCGTTCGGCTTCTACCCCACCGATCACGCCGGAGCGAACGAAATCCTGCGGCGTGTCGATCGGTCGATGCTGTTCGGATCGGCGGAAACGACGCGGGCGTGGGTGAATGATCCGACCGTCGAACTGCACGGGCCGGGGTTCAGCAAGGTGATCCTCGGTGACGATACGGCGGATGAGTGGGAGCAGTATCTCGACGTGATCGTGTCGTCGATCGAGGCGAACGGCGGGCGGTCGTGCATCAATGCCTCGGCGGTGTGGACGCCGCGGCATGGCCGTGCGATCGCAGACGCGGTGGCGAAGCGGCTGGCGAAGCGCCAGGCGCTGCCGGCGCACGATCCGGACGCGACCCTGGCAGCCTTCGCCAACCCGGCGGTGGCGGACGGGATCAGCGCCGCCATCGACCACGGACTGCGGGGCGACGGCGCCTTGGATCTGACGATGCAGCATCGCGGCAGCCCGCGGCTGGTACACCTGGGCAGCGTCGCCTATCTGTTGCCGACGATCGTCTGGTGCGAAGATCGCGAACATCCGCTGGCCCATCGTGAGTTCCTTTTTCCGTATGCGTCGGTCATCGAATGCCCGACGTCGGAAATGCCGCGGGCGATCGGTTCAACGCTGATTGTCAGCGCGATCACGCGAGACGAGGCGTTCATCGGCGCGCTCATGGCCGCTGCGAACATCGACCGGCTGAACATCGGCGCCATTCCGACGCACCGGATAAGCTGGGACCAGCCGCACGAGGGGAACCTGTTCGAGCACCTGTACCGCCAGCGGGCGTTTCAGAGGGAATAACGAACGGCGAATGACGAATGACGAATGGCGAATGGCGAATGACGAATGGCGAATGGCGAATGCAGAATGGACGGTGGTTGGCTCGCACTTCGGCTGCACCTGAAAAGCTCGGCTCTGCCAACGCGCGCCAACAGCGAGCCGCGGGCTTCAGCCCGCGACGGCTCGCCGCCGCCCGGGACAATCTCACACACATGAACGAGCTGTGCGATAGCGTGGCGGCGATACTGGCGGCGTCGCCGGTCGAGGTCGTGTTCGGCGCGGGCGCTCTGGATCGGGTCGGCGCGCTGGCGGCGGGCCTCTCAGCTTCCCGGGCGCTGGTGGTGAGCGACCCCGGCATCGACCGCGCCGGATACACGCGGCGGGTCGAGCAGGCGCTGACGGATGCCGGTCTGGCCGTCACGCTCTTTGCGGATGCCGCGGAGAATCCTACCACGGCCGACGTGGACCGGGCCCTGGACGCGGCGCGGCAGTGCGAGCCGGACCTGATCGTCGGCATCGGGGGGGGCAGCGTCATGGATTGCGCCAAAGGCGCCAACCTCCTCTATTGCAATGGCGGACGCATCGCGGACTACTGGGGCGAGGGCAAGGCGACCCGGCCAAACCTGCCGATGATCCTGATTCCCACCACCGCCGGCACCGGCAGTGAGGCGCAGTCGTTCGCGCTGATTTCCGACGAGCACACCGGGCAGAAGATGGCCTGTGGCGATCGCCGACGTTCCGACGAGGGAGGGCTGCGGCCGCGATATGCCATTCTCGATCCCGACCTCACGCGAACGCAACCGCGCAACGTGGCCCTGGCCGCCGGTATCGATGCGATCGCCCACGCCGTCGAATCGGCCGGCTGCACCCGGCGCAACGCCGCGTCGCTGACGTTGTCGCGGGCGGCCTGGGGGCTGCTCGACGTCGCCTTTCCGCGCTCGATCGCCGATCCCACCCGTGAAGTGCCCCGAGGGGCCATGCTGCTGGGAGCGCATCTGGCGGGGGCCGCGATCGAGCGCTCGATGCTGGGCGCCGCACACGCCTGCGCCAATCCGCTGACGGCCCGCTTCGGCATCGCCCATGGCGTCGCCGTCGGGATGATGCTCCCGCACGTGGTCCGCTACAACTCGGCGAACGGTACGAACGCCTATGCCGCGTTGATGGAAGACGCGAGTCTCCTCGTGCGTCGCATCGAGGAGCACCTGACGGTGACGGGCTGGCCGCGGTCGCTGGCGGCGCTGGGCGTTCAGGAGGGCGACCTGGACAACCTGGCGGACGAGGCGTCCCGTCAGTGGACGGCGCAATTCAATCCGCGTCCGGTCGACGCCGATGCCTTTCGCGCTCTCTACGAAGCGGCCCTGAAGGCGGCGGACTGACGGGCGCAGGGCGCTGCCCATTCGGACGATGGCCGTGTGACCCGGGAGCCGACGCAGACGCCCAGGCGCAGGCGCCGGGTGCGTGAAGGATGCTGCGGATGTGCCTGGGACCGCCCGGCTCCAGCCCGGCGGCGCGGGGAAAAGCGTTTGCGGCTTGAAACCGCGTTAACCGGGAACCTCCGCGCGGGCTGAAGCCACGCGGCTCGCGAAAAGACGTCCCGCCCTGGCTTTCACCCACCGCGTTCGCGCCGACACAACAATTTACCGTGAACTCGCCGCGGAAACGTGATACACTCATGGGTGATCCGCCGCGGGACGCCCGCGCCGCGGGCGGGTCGGCCGGAAACGACTCTGCGAAGTATGGAACTCGACGTCGTCAGCCACGATGCCGCTACCGAGATCGGCAGCCGGTTCATCTCGAACTACCCGCCGTTTTCGGTGTGGTTGCCCCGGCACGTGCCGGCCGCGGAGGCGGCGCTGGACGCCCCCCCTCCCGATTCCGCCACGCCCATCGGCCTGTACCTGCACATCCCGTTCTGCCGCAAACGGTGCCACTTCTGCTACTTCCGCGTCTACACCGGCCGGAATTCGAGCGAAGTGGACGACTACGTGCAGGCGCTGAGCCGGGAGGTGGCTCTCTACGCCCGGCGCGGGTGCCTGCGCGGCCGGCAGTTCGACTTCGTCTACTTCGGCGGCGGAACGCCGTCCTTCCTCAGCAGCGAGCAGCTCGAACGGCTGGTGGCGCGCATCCGCGAGCACTGGACGTGGGAACACGCCCGCGAGGTGACGTTCGAGTGTGAACCGGGCACGCTGAAGAAGAGCAAGCTGCAGACCATCCGTGGCATCGGCGTCACCCGGCTGAGCCTGGGCATCGAGCACTTCGACGACGAGGTGCTGGAGATCAACGGCCGGGCGCACAAATCGCCGGAGATACTGCGGGCGTACGCCTGGGCTCGCGAGGTCGGCTTTCCGCAGATCAACGTGGACCTGATCGCTGGCATGGTGGGCGAGACGGAGGAGAAGTGGGTCGAAACGGTCGACAAGACTCTGGCGCTGCGGCCGGACAGCTTGACCATCTATCAGATGGAGGTGCCGCACAACACCGACATCGCTCGCCAGTCGCGCGAATCGGGACGGGCGACGCCGGTGGCGGGATGGGCGACCAAGCGCCGCTGGGTGGATTACGCCTTCAACGTGTTCCGGCAGGCCGGATACGTCGTCTCCAGCGCCTACACGGTCGTGCGGCCGTCGGAACACCAGGGCTTCGTCTATCGCGACGCGATCTGGCACGGGGCGCACATGATCGGCACGGGCGTGGCGTCGTTCGGCCACGTGTCGGGTGTTCACTATCAGAATGAGGACGAGTGGGGACCGTACATGGAGCGTCTGGCCCGCGGCGAGTTGCCGCTGGCGCGGGCGCTGCCGATCACGGCGCATCAGCGCCTGATCCGCGAGATGATCCTGCAGCTCAAGCTGGGACGGCTGGAGGTCGCTTATTTCCAGGACAAGTTCGGCACGGACATTCGGACGACGTTCGCCGAGCCGTTCGACGTGCTGGTGAGGCAGGGCTACGCGGAGGTCGGGAATGGTGCCATCACGTTGTCGCGGGAGGGTCTGCTGCGCGTCGACGGCCTGCTGCCGGGTTTCTTCGAGCCGCAGTTTCGCAATGTCCGCTATACGTAGCCGGCGGAAGGGAGTGAGGGAGTGAGGGAGTCAGGGAGTCAGGGAAGAGCGGGGGGGGGCGGCCTGCGGTGCGATGCCGCCGTGTGCGCTCGGCCGCGGCGGAGCCGGTCGCTTACGCTCCCGGTTCGGATGGGGTTTGCGGGCTTGCGGGGGTCGTGCGGTGAGAGGGGGTCCGGGCTGCGGCGTGGCCGGTCGCTTACGCTCCCGGTTCGGATGGGGTTTGCGGGCTTGCGGGGGTCGTGCGGTGGGCAGGAGTCCGGGTTGCGGCGTGGCCGGTCGCTTACGCTCCCGGTTCGGATGGGGTTTGCGGGCTTGCGGGGGTCGTGCGGTGAGAGGGGGGCCGGGCTGCGGCGTGGCCGGTCGCTTACGCTCCCGGTTCGGATGGGGTTTGCGGGCTTGCAGA
>QZJT01000066.1 GCA_003597935.1 Phycisphaerales bacterium
TTTCGCTTCATTCTGACCGGTGGCGTCAAACTGGGAGAGCCCGGCACGACGACCGGCGTTGCACCTGAAAAACATCCGCGTACGCCGGCGCCAAGCCAAGCCGCCCGGCCGTGCATCATGATGAGGTGACCTATGAACTCCACAAGTCCGCTGTTTGTAGAGTCTGTAGCATCATTACCGGGCGATGGCGGACTTGTGACGTTCGCGGTGGAGCGAGCGGGTGGTCAGGGTTCGTGCTTCGGCACGACTGTCGCGCTGCATGTCGAGCGCGATTCTTCGACTGATCTGGGTGCGGGTGCGCACGCGGTATACGCTTTTCTGCATTTTGCGATGCCGGCGGAAGCCGCGCTCGACGGCGTTCGACGTCGCCGGCAGCAGAGAGTCGTCCAGGAAGGTCAGCGCTTTGTCGAGATTGGATGAGAACAGCTTGTTCAGCGTGCGCCCGACATGTTTGAAGCGGCGCACGCGGCGCCGGAGTTTCGCGAGCTTCGCCAGCGCCGTGTCGGTCCGACAACGGCGATCGAAAAGACGGTAGACTTCATTCATGATGTCCCGCAACGTGCGCAGATGAGGGAGGCCCCGTGTGATTCGCTGCAAGACGCGCTTCTCGCCCGGCGTCAGGTCATGCTTGACGAAGTGGTGGCGGTGGTCGAACAGTTCGCTGATCTTCTTCTCGATCCGCTTCTTGCGTTGCGATGCCCGCCGAGTGGCCACCGAAGGCCGGCCCCGGCCGACAACCGGGACCGTGGCTTTCAACGCCTTGCGGACCTTGGCCATCGCGCGAAGCACGGCCTTCGTCAACTCCTGGATCACGTGGAACTCGCAGACCTGATGCCGGACGTCGGCGCCGAAGACGGCCACGATCGGTACGGGATAGAGGGCCGATCCGTCGGTCGTGATGCCCCGCAACGTGAGGCCGCGCCGATCCAGTTCCGTCTTGAACCTCCAGAAGAAGCGGATGATGTCGGCATGCGTCGGGTCATGGTCGAGCACCTCGTAGATCAGTTTCCGAAACGTACGGTTGTCGACGATCGAGAGCACACAGAAGGGTCCGTCGTACAACTCGTCTGCAGCCACATAGCCACTGAAGTCGGAAAGAGCGCCGTCCAGGTAGTCCGTCGCCACTTGCTCCTCAGCCTTTTTTTCCCCCGGCCTCGACCCAGTTCTGAATCGTGGCGAACGGGACGAAAACGCGGTGGTCGCGCCATAAATGCCAGCAGGCCGCTCGGTACGGCAGGCCGTCCTCGACGACCAGACGCACCGCCATACTGACCACGCGATGCGTATAGTGGACCTTCGGCAATGCCAGATCAGTCATGTCCGCGTTGAAGTAGATGCGACAGTTCGAGCAGCGGTGCTGCGAGTACGTCACCTGCAAGTCGACCGGGCGGCCCGACTGCAAATCGCCCAGATCGTGCAACGTGCGCCTCACCACCCGGTCGCGATAGGACGGATGCCCGCATTGGGGGCAGGACCGCCGTCGGTAGTTGCGAGAACGACAGACAACCCGCGCCTTCGGCAGGTCTTGGACACGGGTCACTCCCTCCGTCGCGTCCGGCAGATAAGCCCCGCGGCCATCCATGGCGGTCCTCCTGCGAAAACATCCAGTTTTCCCGCAGGTTCATCGGCCACAGCCGCCGGAGTTCGTCAAGAAAACCCGGTACTGGTGCTACAGACTCTTTTTTTTTCGGAACTTCAGAGCGGGTTGCGAAGCGTCATTCGAGTCATGGCGAACTGCCCGCTTCCGCGTCCGCGTCGTGTTCCAGCGTCGGATCGATCTGAAGATACCGGCCGAGCCACTTCACCCCGAGGTAGAACGGAATCGTGTCCAGCAGCGCCACCGCGGCCTTGAACACGTAACTGCTGGCGACCAGGACGAACATCGAGCCCAGGGTGCGCTGCCCCGCCTGGAAGGAGGCCCAGAACGTGATGAAGATCACGGCCGTGGAGTCCACGAGCTGGCTGATCAGGGTGGAGCCGTTGTTGCGCAGCCACAGGTGCCGCCCGCGGGTCAGCCGCTTCCAGAAGTGAAAGAGAAACACGTCGCAGAACTGCGCCGCCAGGTAGGCCATCATGGACGCGGCGACGGCGCTGCGGGTGCAGCGGAAGATGATCTCGAAAAGGTCGATCCGGGATACCTCGCCCCCGAACGGCAGGAGGACCGGCCGCGCGAACTCGAGCGTCTGCCACGGCGGGGGGTTCCACGAACCCTCCGGCAGCCAGCCGGGACGGGCGCTTTCGTCGATCGCCGGCATCTGGTGGCCCAGCCACAGGAAGGCCAGCACCAGCACGTTCAGACCGAACCCCAGCCACACGACGAAGTTGGCCCGCCGACGGCCGTAAAACTCGCTGATGAAGTCGGTACACAGGAAGGTGAGCGGATAGGGCAGCACGCCCACCGCCAGCGCCGCCGGGCCGACGTGGATGAAGCGCGTGATGCCCAGGATGTTGAGCATCGTCATCGAGCCGAGAAAGATCCCGGCGAAGACCAGGAAGACGCGCTCGCGGCGCTCGTGCAGCCACGACGGCGCGTGTACGGCGTCGAGAATCGGCTCCAGATGGCGTCCGGCCATGAACGGAGCGTAGCGACGGACGCACGTCCGCTCAATCGACAGAAAAAAACCGGCGCCATCGGCTGGCGCCGGTCCTTCAAGTTCGTAGCGAACCGGTTTTCGACTACGTCAGGCGCCGGTTCGCGACCGGTTCCCGCCCGGCTTGAAAGCCGGGGCTCTGAGTGTGGCACCGGTTATCAACCGGTGGTCCGCCCGTCATGAAAGCCGGGGCTCTGAGCGCGGTGCCGGTCTGCGACCGGTTCCCGCCCCTATCCGCAGGACGTCCGCTTACCCTTGATCTTGCAGGTGCCGTTGCCGCCGCCGGGGCAGGAGATGACGGTCTTGACCTTCTTGGCGCACTCGCCGACATCCTCGCAGGGAGTGTTGGAGGCGTAGTTGCCGCCCTTGGGAGGACAGGCGCCGCAGCCGCCTTTGGGCTTGCTCTTCTTGATCAGGTAGTTGCAGACGGCGCCAGACACACTGGCGGAATACTTGATCAGGTTGTCCAGCGGCTCCGCCCGGGCGCCATTGATGCCCCAGCCGTAGGTCATGCACGTGACGATCACCGTCCCGCCGCCCCAGGGATACTCCACCCAGGTGGGTCCGTCGACGTTCTTGACGACCGTGGTGGCGCCGTTGACCAGGTCCTCCAGCCAGCCGTGGTCGGTGTTGAACCAGTTCACGAACATCCCTTCGTTCAACTGCGCGCCGCCGTAGCCGGCGCCCGTGATGTACGGGTGATCGGGTTCAGCGATGGTCTCATTGTCGTGAATGACGGATCGATTGAAGTCGATCCCGCCCGGGGCGATGTCGGCCTGGTTGCCCTGGTTGCCGACCACGTTGAGCACGAGGGTCCCGCCGGTGCGGGCGTAGGTCTCCAGCGTGCCGCCGTTGGCCGAGCCGGTCCGCAGCGCGTTGTAGTCGGCGGCGGTGGGGTTCGGGTTGATCCAGACGACGTCGAACTGATCCAGATCGTTGCTGGCGACGATGTCCACGATGCTGCGGGCCGTGACGTTGTGCCCGAACGACTGCGCCCGCGGGTTGTTGATCGTGGACTGGTTCGTGCTCATCAGGAACTCCTCCGCTCCCGCGGGCGCGACGCACGCAGCCAGGACCATGACGAAAGACGCGATCAGACTCACTCCTGCTTTCATACAGCCTCCTCCTCTGGAACGGGTGACTCGGTCGGGGACGTCCCGGCCGTTTTCCGACGACCGGGATTCAGGATACCGAGTCGGGCGGATCGAAATCAAGGAACGGTCCGGCAGGCTGGGGGCGCCCGTGGGAACGCCTGAAACGCGCTGCGGCGGAACTCATCCCGGCGCGGCCGCCGGCTCGTTGAAGCGCTGGCGGACCGCGATGAACTCGTCTTCAGTCGCCAGAAACGCCCGGACGATCTGCGGATCGAAATGCGTGCCGTCGCCTTCGATGATGATGCTCCGGGCCACGTCGTGGGCGAAGGCCTGTTTGTAGACCCGTTTCGTAGTGAGCGCGTCGTACACGTCCGCCAGGGCGACGACGCGGCCGCAAAGCGGAATGGCCTCGCCGCGCAGGCCCGCGGGATAGCCGCTGCCGTCGTAGCGCTCGTGATGGGTCAGCGCGATCTGTTTGGCCAGGGTCAGGTAGGCGATCCCGGGGTATTGACGCTCCGCCGCGGCCAGTGTCTCAGCGCCGATGACGGTGTGCGTCTTCATGATCTCGAACTCGCGGTCGCTCAGACGCCCCGGCTTCAGCAGGACGCTGTCCGGGATTCCGACCTTGCCGATGTCGTGCAGGGGGCTGGTCAGGTACATCAGACGGACGAAGTCCGCATCGACCGTGCCGCCGGCGCGCAGCCATTCGGCCAGGATCCGCGAGTAATTCCTCATACGTTCCAGGTGTTCGCCGGTTTCCGGGTCGCGGGACTCCGCCAGCCGGGCCAGGGCGAAGATCGCGACTTCCCGCGTCTCCAGTGCCAGGATGCGCTCGCCGGTACGGATGCGCATCAGCAATTCGCCGCGGTGAAACGGCTTGGTGAGGAACTCATCCGCGCCGGCGGCCAGACCCTCGACGATGTCCTCGGGGCGGTCGCGCGACGTCAGCAGAATGGTGTAGACGTAGCCCCCGAAGTCGCCGGCCCGGATGCGCCGACAGAGTTCCAGGCCGTCCATGCCCGGCATCAGCCAGTCCGAAATGACCAGTCGGCACGGCTCGCGCTGGAGCCGGTCCAGCGCGTCGCGGCCGTCGCGGGCGGATTGGACGTGGTATCCGGCCTCGGTGAGAGTGGCGTGAAGCGCGTGCAGGGCCACGTCGTCATCGTCAACGATCAGTATCCGCATGATTGAATCGGTCGGGGTGGCACGCCCGAGTTGTGGCGCGCCCGCGCTGGAGCGCGCCCGCTCCGCGGGCGTACCGGCCATCCGTGGGTACACGGCTATGTCTCCTTCATCGCGGTCAACGGAGGCTCCTCCGCGCCGTCGGGCGCGGCACAGCGGACCAGTTCATCGCGCAGCCCGGCGAACAGGGCCGGTATTCCGTCCAGATCTCCGTCGCGGGCGAGCGTCTCGATCTGCTCCGCCAGGGCGCGCACCTGCTGGGCTTCGACGTAGGACGCGGCGCCTTTCAGTCCGTGCGCGAAGCGCCCGACCGCCACGGCGTCTCCGGCGTCGATCGCTTCCTGGAGCTGGTCCGTCTCGATGGACGTTCGCGTCCGGAAAAGGGTGATCAGGCGATCGATCAGCTTTCGGTCGTCCCCCCAGCGCTTCCTCAGCGCGTCGCGGTTGAACGGCGCCGGCCGCCGGGGCGCGGCCGCGGGACGGCCGCCCCGCGACACCTCCGAGCGGTGTTGCGCGAGCTGCGCGTCGATGACGTGAACGAGCTGAGAAGCGACGAATGGCTTGGAGACGTAGTCGTCCATGCCGGCGGCGACGCACCGTTCCCGATCGCCCTGCAGCGCGTTCGCGGTGGCTGCGACGATCGGAATGTGCGCACCAGCCTGCCCGGAAAGGCCATGCGTGGCTTCCGCTTCGCGGATGGCGCGAGCGGCGTCGAACCCATCCATGCCCGGCATCTGGCAGTCCATCAGTACCAGGTCGAAGCGGCCGCTGAGCGCCGCCTCCACAGCTCGGCGGCCGTCACCGACCGCTTCGCACTTAAACCCCGCCCGCGCCAGCATGGCCACGGCGACTTCCTGGCTGATTTCGTGATCCTCCGCCAGCAGAACCCGTGCGCCCGGGTAGCGCGAGCGCGGCGCTTCTTTGCCCGGGTCCGAAGGCGGCGTCGCCCGGGCCGGGTCGAGCGGGGCCGCCGCGGCGCAGGCCAACGCCTCCGCCAGCGTACCGATGAGGTCCGACTCCCGGACGGGCTTCTGCAAGCAGGCCGAGAACCCGCAGCGACGAAGCTCCTCACCGTCGAACGTCTCCATCTGGGAACTCAGCAGCACCAGCACCGTGTTCTGCACCGCCCGATCTGCCTTGATCGTTCGCGCCAGCTCCCGCCCGTCCATCTGCGGCATCCGCATATCGAGCAATGCCACGGTGAAGCCAGCGCCGTCATGGGCCGCCTGGCGGAGTGTCTCCAGCGCCGAGCCCGGGTCCGGCGCCGCCTGCGCACGGATCCCCATGCCTTCCAGTTGTTCGCACAGGACTTCGCGGTTGGTCGCGTTGTCGTCCACAATCAGGACGCTGATGCGGCGCAGGTCCTCCGGGATCGGATCGCGCTGTCGCGACGCACTGGGAGGCTTCTCGAAGCTGGCGGTGAACCAGAAGGTGGATCCCGCGCCGACGGTGCTCTCCACGCCCATCTGGCCCTCCATCAGCTCCGCGAGTTGCCGGGCGATGGCCAGTCCCAGGCCGGTGCCGCCGTGCTTGCGCGTGGTGGAGGCGTCCGCCTGGGTAAAGGACTCAAAGACGTGTCCCAGCCGGTCCGCCGGAATGCCGATGCCTGTGTCGGTCACGGTCACGCGGACGACGGCTCGGGAATCGGTTTGGTGGTCCCGGGTCGCTCGGACCACGACCTCGCCTCGTTCGGTGAACTTGATCGCGTTGCCGAGCAGGTTCATGAGGATCTGCTGGAACCGGCCCGGGTCGCCGACGACGGCCTGGGGAACGCCGGGGTGTACGCGGCACGCGATTTCCAGCCCCTTCTGTTGAGCCCTGGAGGCGAGGATGGCGACGACGTTCTCGATGGCGTATTGGGGGTTGAAATCGAGGCGTTCCAGCTCCAGTCGTCCGGCTTCGATCTTGGAGAAGTCCAGCACGTCGCTGATGAGGGAAAGCAGCGTCTCGCCCGAGCACTTCGCCAGCCACGCATACCGCCGCTGCTGCGCATCCAGCTCCGTGCCCAGGAGCAGTTCGGTCATGCCGATCACGCCGTTGAGGGGCGTGCGCAGCTCGTGGCTCATGGTCGCAAGGAACTCGCCTTTGGCCCGGTTGGCCCGTTCGGCCGCCTGTTTCGCCTCGACCAGGTCCTGCTCGGTCCGTCGCTGCTCGGTCACGTCGCGGGCGGCGGCGTAGCACGTCTTTCCATCCGGTGCGGCCGTCGACGACCACCGCAGCCAGCGGTACGATCCGTCCCGGCACAGGTAGCGATTCTCGAAGCTGACCACGTCGATCCCGCCGGCGACATTGGCCGCCTCCACCGCTGTCGCCTCTCGGTCGTCCGGGTGGACGAACTCGATATACGGCCGCGACAGCAGTTCCTCGTGGGTGAAGCCCAGCGTCTTTTCCCACGCAAGACTCAGCCGTTTGAAGTACCCGTGCGTATCCGCGATGCACAACAGATCCAGCGAAAGCGTGAAGAAGCGGTCCATCTCCTCCCGGGCGCGTTGCTGCTCGGCGATGGATTCCTCCAGGTGGGCGTTGGCGCGCTCCAGGGCGGCCGCGGAACGCGCCAACTCTTCGGTCCGCTCTACCACCACTCGGGAGATCGTCGCCTGACGCGTGACGAGCGTTCGAGTGTAACCGCTCGCCATGATGCTGGCCAGGATCCCGCCGATCAGTATGGCCGTGGAATGCCAGGTCGCGGTGACGCGGGCGAACTGTGGCGCGGCCGTACAGGACACTTCCCACGTGCGGCCGGCGACATTGAGAGTGGCTACCCTTGTCGGATCCCCGTCAGCCGGCGTCACGCCGAGCGGCCCACCACCCCGGTCCGCGCGCAGGCGCGACGTGAACGTGTACAACGGCGTCGGGTTCGACGCATCGGTCACGTCGCGCAGGCAGATGTCAACCCATTGCGGCGACAGGCGCGACAGGGCTCTCTCGACGAGATCTTCCACCGCCAGGACGGCGACGATGAACCCGGAAAGGTCCGTTCGACGCGCGTCGGGCGCGTCCACGCCGCCGGGATCCCCGTAGACCGGCAGGGCGAGAATCACGCAGGAGCGGCCGTCCGACTCGCCGGGCGGCGCGACCGCTTCCGTGGCCGCGACGTCGCCGCTGGCGCGGGCCGCGAGCAAGGCCCGGGCATGGGCCGGCTCGGAAGCGAGGTCTAACCCCAGCACCGCCTCGTTCCCCGTCCACGGCTCCACCCAGGCGACGGGGAAGTATTCCTCGCGCGGTCCAGCGTCCACCGGGGCCGCGGACGGGCCGCGCTCGCGCACGCGCAATGCAGGCCATCCATGGTCCTGGGCCGCCTGCTCGAAGGCCGCGCGATCGGCCGCCGGCACCCGGGGCGCCCACGCGAATGCGCGCACCTGACGCAGCCGTGCCAGCAGGGGGGTCACGAAGGCCCGAAACTCCTCAGGCTCCACCTTCTCGGACGCGGCGTAGAATGCACCCACGGAGTGCAGCCCCTTCAGGCCCACCTCGATTTCCCGATCGATCACCTCGAACCGGTCCTCAGCAATGGCTTCAAACCTCGCTTCCAGCGTACGCCGCTCGGAATGACGCATGGTCGCGTAGAGCGCGCCGGTCGCGGCGACGCCGCACAGCAGCACGATCAGCGGCAGACCGACGCGCGGCAACCACTTCCGCGTGGCTCTGACGGCTCGGCTGGCAGTCATGGCGTGCCTCCGGGGGGCTGTTCAGCGGGCGCTGGTCGTCGATCGCCCGGCGGCTGGGGGTGGTGCGGGACGCCCGGAGTGATTGTCGGGCACACGGATCGATCGCCCGGCGCCTGGGGGTTGGGCGCCGCACGGGAGCAGTGCGACGGCCGGCGGCGTCGCGGTGGGGTCGGCTGGGCGGCGACCTCGACCACAATGTCTACCGCGGCGTCAAAGATGTGCTCAAGCCCGTCGTACACGTCCTGGCTCGCTTCTGGCAGCGCTCATTCCCGGCAGCGCTGGCGAATGCCGCGGCGGCGACGGTCCCGGCAGCCACCGTCAGCACTGGGGAGTAACTGCGGACCAGGGCGCCGGCCACGCCCACGTCCGCCCCGCGTATAAGAGCACGTGCTAACACACTATCGGGTTCGCCCGATGCTCATAATCAACTGGCCGAGGGGTGGGAGTCCGATACACGACCCATGATTAGCGGACGCGTGAAGCGCCTCCACGGGGCCGAGGAATTGCAGGCGCGTGGAGGGCCCCAGAGGGGCCGAGGAGTGTTGCCACGAGTGGAGCGCAGGTCGCGCAAGCGACGGGAGCGGAACCCGTGTAGGGGGTGTGATCTCCTCTCCCCGCTCCGCAGATGTTGACATGCGTCTCACCGGCAGGTCGGGTCGGGGGCGTGCCGTGACCGGGCGGTCGGAGCTGCGCGGCGGGGCGTGGGCTGAGGCAGCGGCGCGCTCAGTGATCCCGGTCTTTGAGCCGTTGACGGGCGTACTGGCCGGCCCGCTCGTACACCGTCGCCAGGAACCCCACGATGGGGAAGCCGCCACGCTCGAACGGCGAGGGGCCGAGCCTCTCGATGATCGAGCGCCGGTCGGGGGGGGCAGCAGTAGCGTCCAGGTCCATGGCGCGGGCGACGGCGGCATCCCGGTCTGCGGGGGGGGCCGCGGCGGCATCGGGGTTTGCGGCGGGGTCAGCGGCGTCGAGGTCCACGCCAGCAGCGGCGGTGGGCTTCGAGTCGTCCGGTGCGTGCTCTGCGGACCAGAACGACTCCAGCACGTCCTCCAACAGCGGCGACGGCGGATAGATCGTCGGCACGGTCGCAAGCGACGGGGGCTTACCCGTATCCGGTTCGCGGCCGACGCTGGCCGAGTCGTGCGATGCGGCGGGCTCGAAATCGAGAGGGTCGGTCATGGGGGTGATGCGAGGAAACCTGCCGTCAGGAGCGGTCACAGAATCACTTTCTCATGGAGTTCGCGTTTTCGTCGGACTTTTGCCCGGTGGCGCACCCAGAATGGAAGAGTCATTCCGTTCCACGTACCGACGATTCGCGCCCGGCGTCGCTGACCAGCTCGGCCGCCTCCGCCGGCACCCAGCCGGATTGGCCATCCGCCAGCTCCACCCGCCACCAGGCGCCGCGGCGCTCGCGGAGCACGAACTCGACGCCGGCCTGCAGCGGCTGCTCGAACATGCGTTGATACCCCGTCCCGGGGCCGCGGTAAACCGTCACGTCTGACGACAGGATGACGCCCGGCGGCGCGTGACGCAGCGCATACTGGTGCATCGCGACGGATCCGCCGGTCGCCAGGAAGACCAACAGCGCCGCGGCCGCGCACCACGCCAAGGCACGCCTGCGGTAGACCGCGAACGCCGCCAGCAGGGCGAACGCGGCCACGTACGTCACGCCCGCCAGGGTGGCACAGGCCCGAGGCGACGTGCCATAGTGCCAGAAGAACACGCTGCGCAGGACGTGATGGCTGCGGGCCGGGGGGATGTAGGTCAGGCAGCGGCGGCGGGCGGCGGCCAGGTTGTACTCCAGATTGGGATCGCCGGGGACGTCGAGTCGAGCGCGGCGGTAGTGCAGGATCGCGCGGCCTGTGTCACCGGCCTGCAAGTAGGCGTTGCCGAGGTTGTATTCCAGCCGGCCGTTGACGACGCCCTCTGAGACGATCGACTCCAGCCGCTGGGCACAGAGCAGGAAGAGCTGTCGGGCGCGATCCGGCGCTTCGGCCCGCATCTGCGTGGCGCGGTCGTAGTCTTCCATGGCGGCGGCGAATCGCTCTCGAATCGAATCCGCGCGGGCTGAAGTGCAGATAAGACTCACCAACCCCAATAAGCCAATCAACGCAGGAGAGCACAATCCGAACCGCGAGCGTAAGCGACCGGCCGCCTCGCGACGCGCCGATCCGAACCGCGAGCGTAAGCGACCGGCCGCCTCGCGATGCGCCGATCCGAACCGCGAGCGTAAGCGACCGGCCGCGTCGCTCATGACACATGCCGCTGGTTTCATCGTGCTGCCGCCTCGATCTGGCTCATCCACTCGCGAACACGGCGTGCGTCGTCGGCGCCGGGTGCGACCTCCGCGGCAAGGATGGAATGGGAATCGCCCCGGGCACCGCCGGCCGGCGCGTCGGCAGCGTCTGTCGCCGCGGCGGCGGCGATGGCCGTCCCCCCCGCATATCGAGCGGCGTCACACGTCTCCAGAAACTCCGCGATTTCAGACACCAGGGCCGGCGCGAGTCCTGCTTCGCCCAACGCGCGGCGCACGTCGTCGGCCGTCATCGCGCCCGAAGGGAGGTTGTACACGTCCGCGATGAAACCGCGCACCGCGGCGGCGACGCTCGCCACCTGCTCGGCCTCATGGGCCGCGCGGGCCGCATCGGCCAGACGCGCCTCGGCCGTGCGGCGGGCGGAGCGGCGGCGGCGATACGCGGCGTCGTCGCGCAGCCGCGCCTGCCTGCGCCGCGTGACCAGCAGCGCCGCCAGCAGCACGGGCGGCACGATCAGCGTGGCCGCGGCCTGCCAGCCCAGCACGAACGGGCGGCTGGCCAGCACCAAAGCGGGATCGACGTAGTTCGGCGAGATGCCCCCCCCCTGAGCCGGCGTCAGCGCCGGCCCGTCGTCGCGCTGTGTGTCCGGAGCGTCCAGCACCATCATCTGCGTCGGCGCGGACTTCGGCGGCAGCACGTTCAGCGTGATCGGCTCGCTGGTGAGCGTCACGTAGCGCTCGTCCCGGGTGTCGAAATAGGTCCACTCGATCGGCGGGACCGTCTGGCGGCCTTCCTGCTTGGGGAAGATCGCCTGTCGGAACGTCTTGGCCCCGTCTTTCATCTCGCCGACGACCTCGTCCCGCCGGAAGTCGAACCGGCTGACCAGGTCCGGCTGGCGCGACAGGTCGGGGCCGGCGACGCCGTCCAGCGGGCGGCCGCGGATCGAGACGTTCAGCGTCACCGGCTGGCCCAGTTCCACCACGTCGGGCTTGACGTCGACGTCGAGCCGGTAGCGGCCGATGGCGCCGTTGTAACTTTCCGGCTGGCCGTCGGACGGCGGCGCTTTGACCTGGACGGAAACCGCCTGCGCCCGGGCGGTGGTGTGCTGCGAGCGCACCACTTCCAGCCGCTGGCCCGAGATGGCGAAGAAGTCGCGGCGGGCGCGAACCTCGGTAGGGTAGCTCCAGGCGATGAACACCGGGCCGATCAGCAGCGGGTCGGCCTGTTCGGCGCGCAAGGTTACGTCGAAGCGGTACACCTGATAGGCATGACGATCGCCGTTGGAGTCCCGCATGGTCGCCGTGGTCAGCGACGGCTCGACGTTGGCGAAAACGGAGAGGTTCACCGTGCCGCTGCCGACGATGTTGCGCCACAGGTCGACCTCCACCTCCTGTCCGTTGACCGTCAGCTTGCGCACGCCGACGCGCAGCGTGGCGGTGACGGACTCGGTCACGTAGACGGACTCCGCGTCCACGACCAGCGAGGCGAACATGAACCGGTCGGCAAGGTTGTCCGACTCCGCCGGGGCGGGCGTGATGGTCAGCGTCAGCGGCGAGGTGGTGAACGTCCTGCGGCCGGCCGTGACCTCAACCGCCGGGAGCGTGTATTCCCCCGCCTTCAGGCCCACCACGCGGTAGAGGAAGGTGTCCGTGGTTTCCTGGGAACGCCGGCCGTTGATGATGGTGGTCGAGCTGAAGTGCTGCGGCGCCGGTGTCAGCAGAGTGATGTCGAGGCCTTCGATCGGCGGAAGAGGCGGGGCTTCGGGTCCGTCGGCGTTCACGCAGACCAGACGCAGCTCGAACGGCTCGCCGACCTGACAGGTCCGGCGATCGAGCTTCCAGTCGATGACCGTCCGCCCGCGTTGGGCATGCGCGGCGGGGACGTGGAGCGCGCCGACGATCGCGATGAGCATGAGCGTCGCCGCGCGGACGGCACGTCCGCGCGGGCTGAAGCCCGCGGCTCGCTCAGGGCGCGTCGCCGCGCGGGTGCTTCCACTTCTCGTGGCGGCGATGGGCGTCACCAGTCCTTCTCCACGCGCTGCACCGGCAGCGGCGGCGTGAACTCGCGCCGGCGCTGCTGGTTCAGGCGTTGCCGGTCCATGAGGCGCCGCAGTTGTCGCAGCGCCTCCTCGCGGGTCTGCTCTTCCTTCTCGTCTTCGGTGGCGGCGGTCTGCTGTTCCTCCTTGTTCTGTTCGGCCTGCTGTTGTTGCTGCTGTTGTTCCTCCTGCGCTTCCTGCTGCTCGGCGGCCTGTTGCTGCTGCTGGGCCTGCAGCGGGTCCTGTTGATCCTGCGGCTGCTGGTTTTCGTCCTGCGGCTGCTGCTGTGATGGGTCCCGGTTCGGCTGATCCTGCTCCTGCTGATCCTGGTTCTGCTGAGACTGCTGGCCGCCCTGCTGTTCAGAATCCTCCTGATCCTGGTTTTCGTCGTTGTTCTCCGATGGCTGCTGTTGCGGCGGCTGCTGTTCGATGATCTGCTTGAGCTGGTTCCACAGCGCGGCCGCCTTCAACCGGGCGTCGGCGGCGCCCTCGTGAGCGGAATCGAACGAGAGCACGTCGTGCAGGCCGGACAGCGCGCGTTGCGTCTTCTGGAGTCCCAATTTCGGGTCGCTGCCGCGCAGGCCCAGGCCTTCGGCGTAGTCGCACGCGGCGATGCCGTAGAGAGCGTCGGTCGCCAGCGCCGGATCGTCCGAGAGCGACGCCCGCTCGAAGGCGTCCCGCGCGGCGGCGTAGTCGCCCAGTTGGAAGTTCGCCAGCCCGCTGTTGAACAACACCGCCCGCTCGTCCGGGTGTTCGTCCAGCACGCGGCGGTATCGTTCGAGGGCCTGGGCGATCTCGCCGGTCTGCATCATCCGGTTAGCCTCGCGAACGACGGCCGCGGAGGATGTGCCCAGCGATGGCGGCGGCAAGTCCGACGCCGATTGCGGCGGGGACGATTCGTCGTGACGTGCGTCGGCGGCCCCCGCATCTTGCGCGAGCGACGCCGATGCCGCCGTTAACGTCATCGCGGCGATTCCAGCGATGACTCCGTGCGCGCGCTTTCGACTGACCGTTCGCGGCAGACGCCCATCATTCGACATTCGACATTCGACATTCGACATTTCTACGCCGCCTCGCTCCAAAGCCTCACGGGAACATCCACGAGCTTGCGCCGCCGCTCCGCGATAAGCGACTCCAGCGTCAGCGCCGCCAGCGCCATCGCGAGGAACACCTGGTAGCGCGGCCGCTGGCGCTTGCGCTCCTCGCCGGTCAGCTTTTCCTTGTCCATCTGGGCGATCCGGTCGACGACAGCCCGAAACGCCTCCACCGGCACGTACATGCCCTTGCCCACCTCGGCGATCTGCGTCATCCCCTCCACGTCGAGCTTTGAGTAGACGATCTGACCTTCATAGGTCATGGGCGGCCCGCCCGGCCGCGACGGCACCGTCGCCCCGGCCGGCAGGGTCGGATCGCCCACGCCCACCACGAAGACGTGGGCGCGGGAGTTTTCCCACACGTCCTTCGCCGCCAGCACCGGATCGCCCTCGTGGTCCTCGCCGTCAGTCAACACCAGGATGATACGCGTGGCGTTGGGCGGGGAGGCGGCGAAGAACTCCTCCGCGGTGTAGATGGCTTCCGCAATGGCGGTGCCCCCGCGGGGGGCGCTGTCCACGTCGATCCGATCCAGCGCGTTAGTGAAGAAAGCATGGTCGAGCGTCAGCGGCGTCTTCACCGACGCGGCCCCGGCGAACGCCAGCAAGCCCAGCCGGTTCGACGGCGTGAACGTCAGCCGCGTGATTTCCTGCTTGGCCCGCGTCAGGCGGTTTGGCCTTACGTCCTCGGCCAGCATCGAGCGCGACACGTCCAGCGCCACCACGATATCGACGCCGAACGCCTCCAGCTTCTCGAAATAAGTCCCCCAGCGCGGACCGATGATCGCCAGCGCCAGGCACAGCACCGCGAACGTCGCCAGCGTCGCCCGCGCCACCTGCCGGCCGGGCTGCACCTGCGTGGCCAGCGCCGGCGCCAGGGCGTCGGCGAAACGGGACACGGCCCGCCGCCGTCGCGACACGTCCCACAGCGCCACCAGGCCGACCAGCGGCACGCCCGCCAGCACCCACCAGAAGGTCAGGCCGTCGTAGGCGAGGTCGCCGATCCCGGTGAACGCCCACAAGGCGACGCAGGCCAGCGCGGCCGCGCAGGGCAGGGCCAACACCCACGTCAGCCAGTTCGTCCAGGGATAGACCGCGCCGCGGATCATGGCGACCTCCGATAGACCGTGCGCGACAGCGTCAGCTCCAGCAGCAGCAGGCCCAGCCCCAGCAGCATGGCGATCTGCGCCGCCCGCACGTTGTCATTATAGATGCGCTCCCCGGTGACGCGCCGCTCCAGCTTGTCGATTTCGTCGTAGATGGTCTCCAGCGACTCGGTATCCGTAGCGCGGAAGTACCTGCCCCCGGTCACGTCGGCGATCCGCTTGAGCGATTCCTCGTCCACCTCGGCCCGGCGGCCCGCCAGCAGCAGCCGGGCGAAGGGATCGGACGACCGGGGGCTTTCGGTCCCGGCTGCGCCGATGGTGTAGATCTTGATGCCCAGCTTGGCCGCCAGCCGCGCCGCCTCGATCGGATCCGGCGCGTCGCGGGCGAGCTGCGGCGCCGGGTTGTCGGCCCCGTCGGTCAGGAGGATCATCACCCGGCTGCGGGCGGCCTCAGCGCCGGGGACCTGGGCGGCGGCCTTCTCTCCGGCACGGCGGAGGCGATCGGTGGAGAGCACGATCGCGTCGCCCAGCGCCGTGTTCCCCGCCTCCGGGTGCTCCCACTTCTGCACGCCGCGCACCCAGCCGGGGATCTCCGTCTCGCGGAGCAGATCGACCAGGTTGGCATGGTCGAGCGTCAGCGGGCACTTCTCGTCCGCGTACATGGCGAAGGTCGTCATGCCGATCAGGTCATTGGGCCGTCCGGCCAGCTTCCCTTCGCCGACCACGAACTGGTGAAACACTTTTTTGACCGCATCCAGCCGCCGCGCCGGGCGGCGGTCGACAAGGAAGTCCGTCTCGGCCATGCTGCCGGACACGTCCAGCACCATGTCGATGGCGATGCCCTCGCTGGTGTCGCGGACCGCCCCCCCCGACTGCGGCCGGGCGAGGGCGAAGATCAGCGTCAGGAGCACGAACGACCGCAGCAGCGGAATGACGAACGCCGTGCGCGTGCGCCACGTATGGCCCAGCCCCCGCAGGGGGGCCGCCGAACTGAACCGCAGGGACGGTCGCCGCCGCGTCGAACGCCGATCGAACCACACCAGCGGCGCCGCCAGCGCGAACGCGACGCACAGCGCGCCGAACAACGCTCCAGGGGCGAATCGGGACAGTCCGACCCAGTCCATCACGCCGGCTGCTCCTGGCGGCCGCGCCTCGCGACGGAAGACGGCGGCATCAACTCGGCCCGCGGCTGCGTGCGGTCGACGAATCCCACGGCCGCGGACACCGCTTCATCAACCTCGTTCCGGCCGGGCGAGTAAAGGGCAAACTTGACCATGTCGCAGGCTTCCAGGAACCGGCCCAGCGCCGCTTTCACGTCGCCGCCCAGGATTTCGCCCGCCATGGCCGCCTCCAGAAACTCCTCGGTAGTCATCTCCGGCACGTGCAGGTCGAAACGCCTTTCCACGTACTCGCGCACGATGCCGCTGAGGCGGAAATAGAACTCCTGCACCTGGCCCGCCTCGATCAGGCCGGCCGCCAGGAGCTTGCCGAGTTCCGCCCTGGCCCACTCGTGCGGGGGGATGACGACTTCAGGCCGCGGTCGGCGGCTGCGGCGGACCAGCCACCACACCGTCGCTGCGGCCAGCAGCAGCGCCGCCGCCACCACTCCGGCGATCCACCAGCGCCGCCGCGCCGCCTCCTGTGGTTCGCTCATCTCCAGCGGCGCGGGCATCTTGACCTCGGCGAGTTGCTCGTCGGTGAACTCCATCGGCGCCCCGGCGTCCACGGTGACGGTGATGCTCTCGGTCTCGAGCGTCTGGACGGCCTCCGGCTCGGCTTCGATGCGTCGTTCGTCGGTGTACTTCAACTTCGCGGGAGGGAACTCGTGCGACCCGGTCACCAGGAAATCGACCGCATAGTCCTGCCGCCAGAGCAACCTGCCATCCTGCGTCGGCACGGCCGTGGTCGTCGTCTGATCGACGATCTTGTAGCCGAAGTCCTGCTTTCGCATGGCACCGCCGTAATCGTCCAGTTCGACGACGACATCCGGCGCCGCCACCGCTTCTACGAGAACATGGACACGGTCCGAGAGCGTCGGCGCCTCATGGCTGACCGTAAGCGTCAGCGTCACCGGCCCGCGCCGCTCAGTCATGACGATGGGTTTAACGTTGGTGTTGTCGTTGTCAGCGCTACGGTCGCCTCCGGTGCAGCCAGACCAGGCAGTGAGCGACGCTGCAACCAGAAAGCCAAGCACCAACATCCGGCAAGCTGTAGTACATCGGCGTTCAACTGAATTCCGTGGCCTATTCGGGGCACGGCAATCCGAACCGCGACCGTAAGGGAGCGGCCAGATATGTGTGCATGCGCGACGGATTCTATGAGCATCAGGCTTCTGTGACGCCCGATTCCTCCGAGGGCTCCGGAGGGGCGACGGCCTGTAGCCACGGGTGGAGCAAGGAGGCCGCAAGGCCGACGCAGCGGAACCCGTGGAAGGCGTCGTTCTAATACAATTGGAGCCCCGGAGGGGCGAAGGCGGCGTGCGCCGCGAGGCGCCCGCATCGTCGCACGGCTTGCCGGAATCGGAACCAACTCTCCTATTGTCCGGCTGCGGTTTTCGGCCGAATCGGCCGCTCGCTCCTGGTGCACGACCGTCCGAGTGTACTTGCCGTGTACTGCAATCGGCCGGTCGCTTACGCTCGCGGTTCCGATTCGCCCGGTCCCGTCCGGGCGCCCTTCCGATTGCGCTGCCCACGCCTCGTCGCCCACCGCGCATTGATCTCTCTTCCGTGACCCTCTGACTCCCTGGCTCCCTGACTCCCTTCGGCGGGACGCCGACGCCCTTCTTCATCGCCGCGCCTCCCGCCGGCGGAAATACCGGATGAGCGGCTCGACGTAGGATTGATTCGTGAGGATCTCGATGGCGTCCGTCTTCATGCGCAGAAACACAGACGTCCGCGCCGCGGCCGCGGCCTTCATGCGGTCGGCATACGCAGCGCGCACGGCCCGGCTGGACGTATCGACGCACACCTGCTCACCCGTCTCCGCGTCGTGCAGATCGACCCACCCCACGTCGGGCAATTCCCGCTCGCGCGGGTCGGTCACACAGATGGGGATCAGATCGTGCCGGCGGCGGGCGACGCGCAGGGCCGGCTCGAACCCTGCCGCCATGAAGTCGCTGACCAGGAACGTCACCGCCCGCCGCACCGTCACCTGGTTGAGAAAGTGCAGCGCGTCGGTGATGTTCGTCCTGCGACCGGCCGGAGTGTGATAGAGCAATTCTCGTATGATCCGCAGGACGTGCCGATTCCCCTTCGCGGCCGGAACGTATTTTTCCACCTCGTCGCTGAATAGGATGAGTCCGACCTTGTCATTGCTGCGAATGGCCGCGAAGGCCAACACCGCGCACAACTCGGCCGCGACATCCAGCTTGAATTGACTGTGGCTGCCGAAAAGGCCCGACGGGCTGATGTCCACGACCAGCATCACGGTCAACTCGCGCTCCTCGCGATAGACTTTGACGAAGGGTTCGCCGTAGCGGGCGGAGACGTTCCAGTCGATGCTGCGCACGTCGTCGCCGATCTGGTAGTGGCGGACTTCCTCGAATTCCATGCCGCGGCCGCGGAAGGCGGAGTGGTATTGCCCCGCGAACACGTCGTTGACCATGTGCGACGTGCGAATCTCGATCTGCCGGACCTTCTTGAGAACTTCCTTCGAGATCATCTCATTGCGACGCTTTCGCGTCGAAGGAGTAAGGGAGTGGGGGAATAGACTCTGAAACCTTCAACCTTAAAACCTTCAACCTTACAACTCGATTAAGGAACCGGCACGTGATCCAGGATCGCTTTGACGACGTCTTCGCTGGTCTTGTCCTCGGCTTCCGCCTCGTAGGTCACGATCACGCGATGCCGCATCACGTCCGGCGCCACGTTCTTGACGTCCTGGGGCGTGACGAACCCGCGGCCGGCCAGGAACGCCGACGCCTTCGCCCCCAGCGCCAACGCGATCGTCGTGCGCGGCGAGGCGCCGTACTGGATCCAGTCGGCGATCGGCAGGTCGATGCGCTGCGGCTCGCGGGTGGCGAAGACCAGGTCGACGATGTAGTCCTTGATCTTGTCGTCCATGTAGATGTCGTCGACCACCCTGCGGGCGTCCAGGATGTCCTGCGGCGACAGCACCGGGTCGATGTCAAGGGCCGGGTGGGTCGAGGCCATGCGGTCGAGGATGGTGCGCTCCTGCTCGCGGGTCGGGTAGGTCACCACGACCTTCAGCATGAACCGGTCGATCTGGGCCTCGGGCAGGGGATAGGTGCCCTCCTGTTCGATGGGGTTTTCGGTCGCCAGCACCAGGAACGGCTCGTCCAGCTTGAAGGTTTCCCTGCCGATGGTGACCTGGTGCTCCTGCATCGCCTCCAGCAGGGCGGACTGGACCTTGGCGGGGGCCCGGTTGATCTCGTCGGCCAGGATGATGTTGGCGAAGATCGGCCCCTTCTGGACGACGAAGTCGCCCTCCCTGGGTCGGTAGACTTGCGTGCCGATCAGGTCGGCCGGCAGCAGGTCAGGCGTGAACTGGAGCCGCTGGAACCGGGTCCGGATCGCTCGCGACAGACATGACACCGCCAGCGTCTTGGCCAGCCCGGGCACGCCCTCGATCAGCACGTGCCCGTTGGTCAACAGAGCGATCAGCATCTGCCGCAACAGGTGGTCCTGCCCGACGATGACCCGGTGGATCTGCTCGGTCAGACGCGTAAATGGAGCGCTGCGGGCGGCGACCTGCTCGCCGATCTGCTTCACGTCAAGCTGCGAAATCGACATCGAGGCTACTCCAGGGTACCACCGCGGCGAGGGAGCGGGAGCCTAACCGGCTCACAGGGGGGACGCAACCGCACCGCCCCTCCCGTCAGCGGCCGACGATCGTGTAGAAACGGTGACGATCGGCGACAGTTCCCGACAGTTTCAGGTCGTGCGCGCCCAGGCCTTCTGGCGCCAAGGGGTCGGCCGCCGGACAGGGTCGGTAGCGGGCGGCCTGCTGTGGCGCAAGAGCGGGGCGGCCTGGGTCGTCACCGACCCACGCCGCCCCGTCGTTCACTCAGTCGATCGCTGCCGGTCGCCGGCTCAGGTGCAGGCTGCGCCTTTCGCGACGATCTTGCAGGATCCCGGCTGGCCGTTCGGGCAGGGGATCTTGGTCCTGAACTTCTTCTTGCAGTCCTGGACGTTGTTGCAGGGAATCCCGCTGTCGATCGGGCCGCCGACGGGCGGGCAGGCGTTACAACCGCCCTTGGACTTCGACTTCCTGATGGTGTACTTGCACGTCGTCCGGCTGATGCAACACGCCGTGTAGAACGTGTAGTCGAAGTTCGGGAAGGGCTGGAACCCTGGATTGGCGTAGACCTGGCCATCCGGATACGGATTGGCGGTATCGCCCTGGATGCCGAGCGTGTTGTTGTCGTTCAGGAAGACCAGGTAGTAGGTCACGCCCGGAGTGACATCCACGCAGCCGTTGGTCCATTTCACCTCGGCCCATTCGCCCGCGAGGACCTGCGGGTCTGTGCCCGTGGCGATCATCGTGCCACCGGCATTGGGGAGGCCGCCCTTCCAGAGCTGGATGGTGACGGCGCCACTGACGCCGATGCCGGGGCGGGTCTTCAGGCCCGCGCCCTCGAGCCGAGTCTTCACCGGCTTGAACGACTGCGCGCAGTCGCGCTGCGCGAACCCCTTCATGTACACCGGCTCTCGCCGCTGCTCCACGTCGATGCACGGTTGTGCAACCGCTGCGGCGGACACCAGTCCAGCCGCGAACACTCCAATCAGAACGCGAGTCATTCTCAGATCCTCCCGACACAAAAAGCCGGATACAGTGAGCGCCACCATGGCGCACGAATCAACGATCTTCGCAGGCGCATCGGAAGCGACGAGGCCACTCCGTAAGCGCCCGAGTACACCAACCCTGCCGGCAGGCGCGCACAAGCAACGCCTGCATCGGCACACAGAGTGTACACCGGGTGGACGGTGCTCCGCGGTCTCCCGAGGATTGCGCCTGAGCGTGGCGCAATGAAACCACCACCGAACTAGGATGACGTAAGGGCCCGGCGATGACTTCTAGACCAGACTAGAAAGGCTCGCTCCCTTCCGCCGAACAGAGACCAGCCTATCGACCGGCGCTCTCGTTGTCAATAGGGGTCGATCCACTGGTTTTGGAATCGTCCGGCTACGCCCGTGGCAACTCTCTGTTCCGCCCGCCTCGGGTCCGGCAGCGAGGTCAGCGGCACGGACCGCGGGTGTCCGCCCTCTGGCTCCTGATGCAACTGCACAAAACGACGACCAGGTCAGGTAACCGCAGATCGGCATGGAATCGGCGCTGAAGACCTGAGCGAGGGTGTTGCCCGAAACGGCGCAAGTTGCAGCCGCCCCTGCCCAGCCGGCGGCCCAGCCGTTATGGACACCAAACGTCTTCCGGGTCGCGACAATTCACGGGCAGCGCCCATTCGACGCGCTGCTCGGACGTGAAACAACACGCACTGCCGCGGGCTCGCGTCCCACGGACGAGGGCGTCGAAGTACGCACCATCGCCCGTTCGAAACACGATTCGTCGCCCATCTTCACTGTCGTCGCTGAGTCTTACCCGTGCCGCGATACGACCAAGCTCGTCACAGGTGATCGACGCACGACGCACGTTTTCGCACGCGGCCACGCCGGCGAGGCCCGGGCCGGGCACTTCCACCGACATGCCGTTTGGATCGCCGGGCCGGAAGAGCGCAAGGCCGGCCCGGACGCGGGCCGGCGGCAGGTCTGAGTCGAACCAGAAGTTGAAGGTGGTTCCCCATCGCAGTGCGTTGGCGTTCAGGTTCTCCTGATAGGTCTGGCTGCGCCATTTGACCGCGGCGGGTCCGCGGACGATCTGCCAATCCTCGCCGGAATAGGGTTGGCCGCCTTCACCGTCGCCGCTGTGATGGTCGATATCGTGAAACCCCACGCGGAACGTACGTCCGGTACGGTCTACCGGGACGCTGAGGGACTGCACCGCCCGATGCGAGTTAACGTTGTGAACGGCATACTCGTAGTGCCAGCGGCCGTTGCCCAGGGCCGTAACACGCGCCGCGACGATCAAACGCCCGTCTTTCGGGACGTCGATGGCCGTCAGTTCGACGGCCGGGTCATGCTCCTGCCAGGCCATCAGCGGATGCGACCGCGCCGCGATGGACTCGCTGGCGTTGACGAACTCAAGGACGCCGTTCCGACGGCGGACCTTGATCTGGCGGTAGGCGCCGTTGTTCAGGGCGTTGCCTGCCTCCGCGTCGTCCCGCGCGATATACTGCACCGCGATGAAGTACTTGGCCCCGCGATTCGCGTCGCGGTCGAGGTCCGCGTCCGCGACGTGCAGTCGACGACTGAGCACGTTCTCGACCGGGGGCGCGTCGAATGGATACGGGAAGTCCCCGGTGACGGGGTTGACCTGGGCCCGCGGCGCCAGCCGAGCCTGGGCCCCGTTAAAGCCGGAGGAATAGGTATCGGAGCAGTTTACACCCAGCAGGACGGCAAACTCCTTCGGCTCCTGGCAATCACCGCACCCGTCCAGGTTATTGGCCCAGTACCCGTGCTTGACCCAGCTCATGCCGATCTGTTCGAGCCGCCCACGATGGAGTCGGTACAGGTCCTGCGAAATAACGGGGTGACGTGTGACATCCGGGCATGGGAAGACGCCCTCGCACCACTGCGCCGGCAGGTCTCCAACGTTGCAACTGGTGGTGGCGGAAGAGTAGGCCGTGTAGCCGCCTTCGGATCCCCATCGCAGGATGTCGGGCAAGTCTGTGACGACGATGTCCGGGCCGACCTGTGCGGCAAGTCCCACCGGTGTGAACCCAGCCCATAGCATGGCGAGCCAACCGATCCGTAGGCAATGGAGGGATGGATGAGGAGCGATGGCGCGCATGAAACCACCTTCAAGTGCCGTTGAGAACCCTACGATCGGCAGCGGCCCCGGGAAGCTCAACCGCGCCTCATCTTAGCCGGTTCCTCGGCCGCCACCAAACGGCGGCAAGGAACCCAGGTCGCACTCTCGCGCTGGCCCTCGTTCGGTGGCACTTGTGTTTCAAAGATGACCGTCCCATAATCCGATGCGCGATTGTCTGCACGCCGCGTCCGATTCCGGCGCGCGGGATGATTGGACCGCAGACCGGCGTGGTCGAGAATCACTCCGGCGCGAGAGACTCGACACGGCCGGCGGTTCGGAAGGCCGAACGGCCCGCGCT
Source organism: Phycisphaerales bacterium (assembly GCA_003597935.1). GTDB lineage: Bacteria > Planctomycetota > Phycisphaerae > UBA1845 > UBA1845 > SURF-32. Next base: position 23,208 of record QZJT01000066.1, read on the forward strand.
GCGTACTCCATGAAAGACACCGCTCGAGGCGAAACCGCAACTATTCCGAACACTCTCCCGGCAGGAGGTGGCCCGACAACCGCGCCCTCCCGATGGACGCACGGCGCCCGCATCGGCAGCCCGCCCGAGCGGGCGCGATTCCCAATAGTGCTCATCCTGGCGGCGACAGCCGTCTTGCACGGCCCCAGCCTGGTCAACCCGTTCTTCATCGACGATTACGTCTACATCGACACCGTCCGGCGGCTCGACGCGGCCGGGTTGGGGGAGTTGCTGACGACGTCCACGATGGGCGAGGAGGCCAGCAGCGTCTGGTGGACGCCGGCCGGGGCGCTGCCGTTCTACCGGCCGGCAGGAGAGCTGTCGTTCCTGTGGGACTTTCGCCTCAGCGGGCTTAGCCCGGCGTCGTATCACGTCACCAACCTGCTGCTGCACCTGCTGTGTACCTGGCTGGTGTGGCGGCTGGCGCTGCGGCTTTCCGGCTCCGTCGCCGCCTCGCTGGCCGCGGCGGTGGTGTTCGCGTTTCACCCGGTCCACAGCGAGGCCGTGCTGTGGATATCGGGGCGGTTCGATCTGCTCGTCTGCGCCTGCGTCGTCCCCGCGGTGCTGTGCTGGATGCGCTGGGGCGATGGCGGGCGCGGGGCGCGAGTGTGGTTGGCCGCATCGCTGGGGATGTTCGTGCTGGGGCTTCTGTGCAAGGAGACCGCCCTGATCCTGCCGGCGATGGTCCTGGTCGGCGAGTGCATCGGCTGGCGGCCCGGTCAGCCGCGGTCGTGGACGCGCGTGCTGGCCGGGCTGGCCGCGTTCGGGCTCATCGCGGCGGCGTATCTCGCCGGCCGGTTCGCGATGTTCGGCGGGCTGGGGACGCTCCCGCCGCCCTATGGGCTGGATACGTCGTCGCCGCTCACTGCCGCTCGTGCGCTGGCCTGGAACTTCGGCCAGTACGTGCTCGACTTCGTCCTGTGGATCCAGGTCGATGCCATCTACCTGTCGGATCTGTGGAAGGCGCACGCGGTGAGGTTCGCTCTGGTCCTAGGCATCTGTGTCCTGCTGATCGCCGCACTTCTGCGCGTGGCGGGGCGGTCCATCCAGTTGCGAACGGGTTTCGCCTGGGCGGCGCTGTTCACCGCCCCCGCCCTGATGGCGATGGTCGGGGAGCGGAACGTCTATCTGGCCTCGGTGGGCGTGGCGCTGGCCCTGGGCGCCGGTGTCGGGGCGCTGTGGACGCGGACCGCCGGTGCGCCGGCGGGGCGGGCGCGGCTGCGCCGTGGGCTGACGGCGATCGGCGCGGCCGCGCTGGCGGTGTTCGCGGTCGAGCTGGCCACGATGTGGGTGGTGGCCTCGACTGGCGAGAAGGTGATCCGCGACGTGATGGCGCTGTGCCCTGCGCCCCCCCCCGACGCCCGCATCTACGTCGTCCACCAGTGTCCGTTCAACGCCGTCGGCTTCGAGCAGGCCCTGCGGCTGCGTTACGGCCGCGACGACATCCGGGCATGCGCGCTGACCCTGGCGCCGGACGTTCGGCACACGTCGCGCGACGCTCTCTTTGCGAGTTCTCCATGCGCCCTGGTGGTGCGCCGCGAAGGGGGACGGTTCTTCGAGAGTTTTATCGAGAGGTTTCATCTCTTTTCGCGCGACAGCGCCGCCGATCTTTCCGCCGCGGCGCAACGGCTCGGCCTGACGCTGGTGGATCCGCCGGCATCGATCGACGACGTGCGCGAACTGGAGCTGGTGATGCCCATGCTGCTGAGCGACCCGAGGCTGGTGCTGCTGGAGTGGAACAACGAGGACATCGACAGCCGGTGGGACTATCCCAAGCTGCAGTGGAAGACCCGTGTGGAGAAGGTGGCGCTCACGTTGTTGGCGCCAAGCGCACCCGAGCGAATAGAATCCGAACCGCGACCGTAAGGGAGCGGGTCCTGGCCAGCGTGACCGTCAACATCTCAAGCGTTGGGAATGTCGAATAACGAATAACGAATTAGCAGATCAGCCCGGATCGTCTTCGCGACCCTCGAGATAATCGGCGGCGCGCGTGATGATCGCCAACAGTTCCCCGCCGCTGACCGGCTCATGGGCCGGGCCGTAGTCGATCAGCCCGGCGTCGACACACGTCTGCAACGCGAAGCGCCGCTCGCCCACGCCCCATGAGCCGAACAGGCGCTCATTGATGGAAGGGGACAGGCGGCACACGTGACGGATCATGTAGGCGACGGTGCCGCGATCGACGAGTTCGTTTTCTCGAAGCCGCCATACGGCCCGGACGGCGCCGCGCGCCGACAGCGCCGCCACGCGATCGCTGAAAGAAGTGGGGAGCACCTCGTTTGCCGGAACGGCGCGGTTCAGGTCGGACGGTTCAACCGGGCGCGCCGTTTCATCGAGCAACAGGATCGCTCGGACGGTCTCTCCATTCGTGGCCCACGGGACGGTTGTCAGGTAATGAAGAAAAGTCGTATCGTCGAACGCGGCCGGATCCTGCGGCGGCTGCCAGGTGCGCTCAGGGCGGGCACAGGCGGGCGCCAGCAAGCACATCGTTGTCATCATGAAGCGTCGGACCCGCCGAGATGGACGCCGGCAGTCACGGCGTCTACTCATACGCACGTGTAAACACTCCCCGCTCCACGGGAGTGGTTCCTGGCCGTCGAGACACGTGGCCGGCTTCTCTTCGCCCGGAGGGCGGGCGGCTGTGGCCAGGGGCTTCAGCCCCTGGACCTCGTCGTCTTTCGTATCTGCCGCCCGGAGGGCGGACGCGGTGCCCATTGTACGGTCCGTCGGCCCTCCGGGCCGCCGAAGACGGGGGGGGGCGAACTCACCAGGGACTGAAGTCCCCGGCAACGATCGTGCGCCCTCCGGGCGGCGATGCGACTGCGGGCGCCGGTGCGCCTCCGAGGGGCAATGCGGCTGTTTGTATGAGTGTTTCAATGTCATATCGATCCGTGTTCAATGCGGTCGTGTGTAAGTACGCGCGGGCCGACCGATCCCAGCCGCTCCCTTTCGGTCGCGGTTCGGATCGGGGCCGCTTTCCTCATCCCGGCACTCACGTGCTCCCTCGCTCCATGACTCCCTCGTTTCTCACTCCTGCAGTCCCTCGCTCCCTCGCTCCATCGCTCCCTTCTTTAGAAACTCCACGTCATCCCCGTGATAACAAACGTGCGCGTCGTGCGATCCGAGAATGCATCGCCCGGGAAGAACGCCCCCAGGCGTGCCGTCCAGGCGACGTCGGGCGTAATCGCCCAGTTGGCGTATCCATCGAGTTCCCATCCCAGAAAGCCGGACGGCTGATCGGCAGTGAAGTCCGACACCGCGCCGCGCCGATGGTTCTTATAATACAGAAACACGTTGGCGCCCAGTTCGAGGTTGCCGAGCACCTCATCATCCGGCCACGGATGCGCCGACGCTCCCGCCCGCCACATGTGCAGGTTGGAATAGCGCGGGGCAAACGACAGGCCCGTGTCACGATAGCCGAAGCCGACGAAGCCGTTGTCGGTGTGGTCGAACCGGTTTCCCCCGATGGAGTCGGTCGGGCTGCCGCGCCGGTCGCCGTCGCCGCTGGCAAAGATGTACTCGACCGAGGCCCGTGCTCTGCCCGGGCCGGGAAAGAGGTATTCGAGTTCCGCGTCCAGCGCCCAGGCGCGAATCACGTCGGCGCCCAGAAAGCGCCGATGCCCGAAGCTGCGGCCGCTCTCGTAGACCCATTCGCCCACGTAGCGCAGCCCTTTGACGATCTCGCCCGTCGATCCGAACCCGACGTAGAAGGAATCGTAGTCGAAGTCCTGAAGGACCGACGGATACTCGTCGCGGTGGTGATCGCGCTGCCACAGGACGTGGGCGAACGGTTCGTGCCGCTCGAACTGCGTCCATTTCAGCTCAGCGCCGAAGAACGCCCGGCGCGTGCGCGTGGTGATGCGGGAGGCGTCGAAGTCGGGCCGGCTGCCGACGGTCTGGGCGACCAATCCGGTCAGCACGAACCGGTCGGTGGAGAGCGTGAGCGCCACGTGATCGAGCGGTTCGGAGAGGGCGAACCCGCTGCCGAACTCGACGAGGTCCCGGCCGAGCGTGAGCGTGGCGTCGATGCCGGGCGTGGCCCGGCCATACGCCTCCGCGGCCGCGCCCAGGTGAAACCTGTAGTAACCGCGTTCCAGATTGGGTCCGTCCACGTCGTCGTCGTTGCCGTCGAAGGCGTCGCCGCTGTTGTAATCGAGCAGGCTCAGGCGGCCGCGGAAGTAGAACTCGTGCGCCCCATCGCCGAGTACCGCCCGGGCCCAGGCGCGCAGATCGTGCCGGCGGATCGTGCGGGAGCTTTCGACGCCGTCGTCGAAGAGCAGGAAATGGAGACTGTACCAGCCGCCGTAGTCGAGGCGGGTGCCCCCACCCGTGCCGGGCTGGCGGTCCTGGAGCGCGGCCACGCGCTCGTCCACGGCCCGCTGCTGGTTCAGAAAGGCGTCCGGCTCGCGCTGCTGGGCGGCGGCAGAGGAGGCGTGCAGCACCGGCAGCCCTGCCCACAATAGCGCGTTTGCGACCGCCGCCTGCACACCGCGGGCGGTCGGCGACAGCCCCGCCGACTGAAAGGCGACGGTCTGCCCCGCGGAGTGGATTCGCCTCGATGGGGATCCCGTGGGCATGCCATTGACCACCGCAGGCGGATCGGCCGCTGTGAATCAGCCGCCGCGGACAGCCCGCCCGCGGCATCGTCGCCGAGAGGGGCAGCCGTGGCAACGCGGGGTGGAGCGCAGGCCGAGCGGGAACAGATGGACGGGATGGACTGGAATGGACGGGATGGACCGGAATGGACGGGATAGACCGGAATGGACGGATGGACCGGAATGGACGGATGGACGGGCTTTGAGCGTGCCGGCTGGTCATGCCCGGACCGATCGTGTAAAAACCCCGCCAGTCCGTCGCTGAGATGCTGGCGCCGCCGTCCGTCGGGCCAACCGACGCGGCTCGGTCCCGGCGCGGACCGATCCATGGGCCGGCCGCCCGAGACGTGTGGTCCGATCCACCGAAGGAACAACCGTGCCGCGAAAACGAATCACCATCAGGCCGACGGTCGAGTATCTCTCGATCCTGAACGAAACCGGCGACCTGGATGAGGCGCTAGATCCCGGGCTGGACGCGGATCGGTGCCTCTACCTTTACCGCCTCATGGTGCTGACCCGACGGCTGGACGAACGCTGCATCAACCTCCAGCGTCAGGGGCGTATCGGCACCTACGGCCCATCGCGGGGGGAGGAGGCCGCCCACTGCGCCTCGGCCATCGTCCTGGAGCCGCAGGACTGGCTGGTGCCCGCCTTCCGGCAGCCCGGGGCGCTCATCCACCGCGGTTGGCCGGAGGAGCACGCCATGCTCTTCTGGGGCGGCTTCGAGGAGGGCTGCCGCACGCCCGACGGCGTCAACGACCTGCCGCTCAACGTCCCGATAGCCTCCCAGGTGCCCCACGCCATGGGTATCGCCTGGGGCATGAAGCTGCGCCATGACCCGCACGGCGTCATCGTGTATCTGGGCGACGGGGCGACCAGCGAGGGCGACTTCCACGAAGCGATGAACTTCGCCGGCGTGTACCACCTGCCGCTGGTCGTGTTTGTGCAGAACAACCACTGGGCGATCTCGCTGCCGCTGTCCGCCCAGACGGCGTCGGAGACGATCGCCCAGAAGGCGCTCGCCTATGGTTTCAGCGGCATTCAGGTGGACGGCAACGACGCGCTGGCGGTGTACGTCGCGACGCGGGAGGCGTTCGAGCGCGCCCGCAGCGGCGGAGGGCCGACGCTGATCGAAGCGGTGACCTATCGGATGAGCGTCCACACCACCGCGGATGACCCAACGAAGTACCGCTCGGACGACGAAGTGCAGGCATGGGAGAAGCGCGATCCGATCGCGCGGTTCGAGCGATATCTTCGCGGCCGCAAGCTCCTCAATGATGAGTTGGTCAGGGAAATCGAGGACGACGTGCAGGAGCGGGTCAGGGCGGCGGTGGAGCGCTACGAAGGCTATCGCGACCGGATCGATCCGCTCGACTGCTTCAAGTACATGTATGCGGATTTGCCCGCAGAACTGGTGGCCCAGCGGGAGGAGTTCCGCCAGGCCATCGAGCGGGAGGCGAGATAAGCGATGGCGCAGTTGAACATGGTCAAGGCCCTGAACCTGGCGCTGCGGGAAGCGCTGGCGGAAGACGACCGGGTGGTCCTGCTGGGTCAGGACATCGGCCAGGACGAGGGGGTCTTTCGCGTCACCGAGAGCCTGCTGAAGGAGTTCGGCCCCAAGCGTGTGATCGACACGCCGCTGGCGGAGGGGGCGATCGTGGGCGGGGGCATCGGGCTGGCGCTGTATGGCCTGCGCCCCGTCTGCGAGATGCAGTTCTCCGGCTTCGCCCACCAGGCGTACCACCAGATCGAAAACCACATGTCGCGCTTCCGCAACCGCACCCGGGGGCGATTTACGCTGCCGATGGTGATCCGAATGCCGTATGGCGGCGGGATCCGGGCCGTCGAGCACCACAGCGAGAGCCGCGAGGCCGTTTACGCCCACACGCCGGGCCTGTACATGGTCATTCCATCCACGCCGCGCAACGCCCGGGCACTGCTCCTGGAGTCGATCCGCCATCCCGACCCGGTCATCTTCTTCGAGCCTAAGGCCGTGTACCGCGCATTCCGCGAGGACCTGCCGGACGAACCGGAGACGATGCCGCTGGGCAAGGCCCAGGTGGTGTGCGAGGGTTCGGACCTGACGCTGATCTCGTATGGGGCGATGATGCGCCCCACGCTCGAAGCGGCAGATGATCTGGCCTCCGAGGACGGATCGTCGGTCGAAGTGCTGGATCTGCTGACGGTGTCGCCGATCGACACCGAGGCGATCACCGCGTCGATTCGCAAGACCGGCCGGGCGGTCGTCGTTCACGAAGGCCCGCGGCGGTGCGGGATCGGGGCGGAGGTCATGGCCCGCATCATGGAGACCTCGCTTGAGTACCTCGAGGCGCCGGTCCGGCGGATCACCGGCTACGACGTGCAGTTCCCCTACTTCGCCCGCGAGCAACTGTTCCTGCCCGGTCCGCAGCGCATCGTCCATGCCGCCCGTGAGGTGCTGGCGTACTGATGGCGGCGCTCGCCTGCGCCGGACCGCGCTGCACCCGGCGGGATGGACTGAATGGACTGAATGGACTGGATGGACT
>QZJT01000013.1 GCA_003597935.1 Phycisphaerales bacterium
CCGCCCGTCGGCGGACGCATCACGTGGGACGGCCGACGCTACGCCGCCGCGGAGGGCTTTGGCGACCACCCCGTCGTCGGCGTCACCTGGCTGGGGGCAGTGAAGTTCTGCAACTGGCTGACACTGGATCAGGGATACGCCGCCGCCGACCGATGCTACCAGGAAGCCGTGGCGGACGATCTGGACGCCTGGCGTCCCGCCGGCATCGAGCGGGCGGCCTGGCGGCAACGCGATCTGAACCTCGGAGAGCGGGCGGCGCTGGTGGCCGAGTGCCCCGGCTACCGCCTGCCGATGGACCAGCACTCCGCCGCCGCCGCGGCGTACAACGAGTGGTACAAGGCGGCCGCCTGGAACACGGCCACCTCGCGCAACACCGTATACGGCTTCGGCCGTGACACCATCGTCGGCGCGGATGCCAACTTCCTGGACAGCGGCGATCCGTGGGAGCCGGGTACGACGCCCGTCGGTTACTACAACGGATCGAACGGCACCAATCCCAACGCCAATTCCTTCGCGATCTATGATCTGTCCGGCAACGCCTTCGAGTGGGTGCAGGACCGCTTCAACGACAACCCCATCCCGCCCGGCCAGGCCGGCAGCCGCACGGTCCGGGGGGGGGCATGGGACCGCCCTGACACGGCGTGCGCTACCCACAGACGATTCATCTTCGGGGCGGACCTGGCCGACCGCTCCGTCGGCTTCCGCTGCCTGCGCGTACCGGTCGAAACGCCCGATGCCGACCGCGACGGCGACGTGGACCTGGCCGACTACGCGGCGCTGTCCGCCTGCCTTGCCGGTCCCGGCGCGGGGGTTACGCGAGAGTGCCTGCCCTTCGACCTGGACGTCAGCGGGGCTGTGGACCTGCGCGACGCCGCCGCGTTTCAGTTGGCGTTTGGACGCTGAGGGGAACAGCTTGAAGAAGGCTCGCGGAGGGAAAGTCCGGACCGGTGTCGCGCCGCGTCGACGCCTTCATCGACCGGGCGCGGAAGCGCCGGCCGGCGGGACGATCCGCCAGTCGATGTCGCCGGCGCGCGGCCCTGACGTTGAGGGTTGCGAGGCGTCGCCGGTGCGGAGCGGCTCGTCGCCGAACGGAGGGCCTGGCCGGTCTCCGGCCTTGCACAGGTTCAAGCCTCCGGCCGCATCCAGCGAGATCTCCCACACCTGTCCCGGACTGATCCGCACGGCCGGCGCTTCCACCTGGGCCACCCGCACGCCATACCGAGTCGCCAGGTCCGGCTGGCTGGTCAACTCCCAGAACAGGTCCCACAGCCGAGCGTCTTCATCGGTTGCGGCCCCGCCCGACAGCATCGGCGGGGCACAGTCGAACGTGGGGACGCTGTCGGGAGACTGCTGCTCGCCGAAGACGCGGCGGAAGAGCACGACGCTGGCGCCGTCGATTCTCCCGGGGTCGGCGTCGCCGCCGGGGCCGCCGCCCGGGCCGCTTGTCGAACCCGTATCGGCCGCGGCCAGGCGGTCGTAATCGAACTTGATGACCCAGCCTTCGAAGTAGACCTGCCGGCCGAGCGTCTCGATCGCGACCGGCCGGCCCAGCAGACCGTCCGGTCCGATCTCCTGCCACAGCAGCACGCTGGCGATCCGGCCGTCACGGTCCTGATACTGCTTGACCACGTCGACCTGCGCCACGCGCCGGCTGGCCTGCAAGCGCTGGGCGAACGACGACAGGCGGGCGTTTTCCGTTTCCAGCCTGCTGACCTGTTCGGTGAGCTGACGGACTTCGCGCCGGCCGAGCTGAGTCGCGCCCACCAGCACGACAGCGGCGACCACCGTCACTTTCAGCAGAAACGCCGCCGATTTCACGCCGAGACTCCCGCGTACGAAGCCGCGCCCGTGGCACGGCGCACGAGCGTCAACTGCCCCAACCAGGGACAGGGTCTCCCGTGGATTATATCGACGTAGCGTGCCTTCGGATGCTTGGAATCTTGTCGATCGTCAGTGGGCCGGTGCGTGACAGATGCGGCGAGTGTCCCCGGCAACGCCGAAATCGCGCCCGGCAACGGATGGCGACCCTTCCGTCGACGGAACACGTCGTTGCGACTGAGACTCCGCGCGGACTTCAAGCCCGCGGCTCGCTGTCAGGCCCCGCCGATTCTGCGAGGTACCCGTCAGCAGGGGCGCATCGGATCACACCCTGTTACGACCAGTGGCACGGCGCTCGACCCCGGTATCGGACGGGCGGCCGGCCACGACCTGGCGCTGCGTCCGAGAAACGCGGCCGGCACGCGCCCTCCGGTCGAAGCGACTGTGCGTTTTGCGTAAGCTGGGAATGTTTCGTATGTTTGAACTACGGCTGCCGGCCCGCAGCGCGCGCACCGGCCGTCGGGGGAATCAAGCATGGGAGCCGTGTCATGACTCGATCCGAACCTGACCAGCTCATCGGGTCGATCCGAAGGTGCAAAGCAGCGCAATTCCTGCGCGACGAGACGGCGGCTACCGCCGTCGAAACGGCGTTCATCCTTGCCGTCATCCTTCTGGCCGCGATCGGCGCCATCTCGGGGTTGGGATTGAAGAACCGCGACATCTGGGCCAACGTCGCCAGCGCGATCCAGAAAGCCATGTAGCCGCCGGGCGCCCGCGGCCCTTTGGAACAGCTCCTGTCACGGTATTCGCGCGAGTCCCTCGGGCGGCGCTGCCTCACGTGACTTTGGTGAGACCCGGGTGGATCGGTTTCCCACTGACTCAAGGGCAGGCGGAAGCTGAGTGAGTGCGCGCCACTGTGTGCGTGTCGCTACCTGATCGTGGTCGGCTCCGACGTCGGACGCGACGCCAGCCGCCAGGGTATCGCGGTAGCAGCGGCGCAGGTCCTCGGCGAAGCGCGTCAGGCTGAATCGCGAGCGCGCCAGGACACGGGCGGCGGCGCCGGCGCCGTGCCGCAGGGCCGCGTCGTCGATCATCTGAGACATGGCCGCGGCCAGGTCCGCCGGCGCAGCGGGCGGGACGAGCAGGCCGTGCTCACCGGCCGTGATGACCTCGGGCAACGCCCCCACGCGGGTGGCGACGATCGGAAGGCCCCAACTCATCGCTTCCAGGACGGAGATCGGCATGCCCTCGTGTCGGCTGGGCTGGACGTACACGTCGGCATCCTCCAGCAGGGCGCGCTTGGCGTCGCCGCGGACTTCACCCACGTATTGCACGACACCGGTAAGGTCGCGATCGGCGATGCGGGCCGAAAGCGTGTCCGCGTCGCCGGTGGAGCCGGGCGGACCCGCCAGCGTGAGCAGGAACCGACGGCCTGAAGCGGATAGATGGGCGGCGGCCTCGAGCAGATCGTCGACGCCCTTCCAGGCGTCCATCCGTGCGAGCATGAGGAACCGCACCGGCAACCGTCCTTGCCGATCCGGGATCCCATCGGGAATCGGCACCGCGTTCTCGATCACCACCGTGCGCGAACGCGGCGACATGCGGCAGATCTGACGCTGCCAGTACTCCGACAGCACGATGACGGCGTCGGCCCGCCGCAGGGCATGGGCGATCAGACGCTTGCCCGTGCCCGACCGCGCGTCGTGGAACTGGTCGAACCGGGCGCCGTGGACGTGCAGGATCGCGCGGCAGCCGGCCCGCTGGGCGGCGACCACGTCGGCGCAACTGCGCCAGAACGAGAATCCGCTGCACGTGTGGACGTGGGCGATGGCGCCGCGGGCGAGGCGGAAGTGTCGTCGCAGGGAGCGCAGGTGCCGCACGTGGCGGGCGATCCGCCGCGCCATCGGTTCGTCTGTCGCAGTCGTCGAGGTGTTCTCGATGAACTCGAACTGGAATGGCGGTCCCGGATCGATCGAAAGCTGATCGGCGATCACGCTGCTGATGCCGCCGGTGAGCATCGGCGAGGGGCCGGTAACGAACACCGGGATGGGGCCGGGCTGGGCCATCATGCCGTCACCGCCGCCGGCACATCGACCGACTCCACCAGCAGACGGACGAGCGGGTCGGCCGACTGAACCGACTCCGGCGTCGGGGGGGGGATGGGGCGGCGCGAGAAGATGGACGGCATCGCCAGCGCCAGCCGGGCGCCGGCCGCGTTGCCGCGCATGGCCAGCGCCCCCCGCCCGGGGTCCAGCATCTGTTGCAGCCGGTCGAGCATCGCCCGCGCGCACAGTCGGGCGTCATGGTGGCGGGCGACGTATTCGCGGCCTTCCAGATGGAAGTGCGGGTCGCGCCGCAGCAGCGACACCGCGGCCGCCAGGCCTTCGGCGGAGTCGGCGCGGCGGACGTGGGGCAACGCGGCAGTGCCGATCACGTGCCGGCCCAGCGACATCGCCTCCAGCGCCAGCCGATGGGCCGAGGGGAAGCGTTTGACCTCCAGCAGGGCGGTGCAGCGCGTGAGCGTGCGCAGCACGTCGTCCGCGGCGGTCAGGACCTCTACGTGCGCATACTTTGCGTAGCGCCTCGGATCGTCTCCCAGGACAAGGAACCGCACGCCGGGCATTCGGGCGATCAACTCGTCGACGATCCCCCCCCCGTAGAGTTCGCGCAGCTCGGCCGGCAGGCGCGCCAGCAGGGTGAAGTCGCGCGGGAAGGCGCGCGGCTCGGCATCGGCTGAGACGTGCGGGTCGGCCGGCGGAACGACATCCGCGCGGACGCCGAGGCGCTCCAGGGCCGCGGCGACGGCCTCGTTGGGCGCCCACTGGGCCACGCCCAACTCCGCCATCGCCCGGCCGACGCGGCGGGTCGGCGGGTGAGCGGAGGCCCACAGCACATCCAGCCCGGCCCAGTATCGCACCACGGCCGCGCCCGCGCTGCGGGCGGTGCGGACCCGGCGGAGCAATGAGTAATCGCGGGCCAGGCTGAAGGTCACGTGGAGGGCGTCGAACTCGCGGCATCGCGCTCGCCACGATCGCGGCTCGTCGGCGGATTCGGCGCTCACGCCGGCGCCGGCGTCAGCCATGGCGCAGGCGTGCTGGACGGCGATCGAGTCGCAGCCGGAATCATCGCCGATGAAATGGATGCGCATGCGCTGTTCCTGGACCGCAAGCCGGCGAGCCGCAGGCTCCAGCCTGGCGCCGTGCCTGTCGGCAGGCGGGGCAGGCAGGTCAGCCCGCGCGGACGTTCTGAACGTGACGCGGCGACGAATTGCGCACGCTGACACAGGGTCTTTTCGGCGTATCGGACGTTGGCGTTTAGAGACGCGCAGGTCTGCACAAATGGGTCCGGCAGGAGGAGCGGCCGATAACGTCAAGCCGAGGTAGCGTGGGTGGATGTCCCTCCGAACCGGATTCGCGATAGCTACCATCGGCCGGCGGACCCGACCGCCCGGTTCCGAGTCACCGTGCGCGAGGCGTGGCGACGTCCAGGCGGGAGAGTCCGCGCGGGCTGAAGCCCGCGGCTCGCTGGCAAAGCCCGCGGTTCACTGGCGAAGCCCGCGGCTCGGTGGCGAAGTCCGCGGCTCTGTGGCGAAGCCCGCGGCTCGCTGGCGGCGTGTGACCGCGCGTCGTCATGTCGCACGTGACCCGACGGCGTAAACTACGCCCGTGGACCGCTCCCGTTGTGGACACGCGTGGACACGGGTGGCGGTTGGAGAGGATCCTTGTGTGCTGCTGACGCTGACGACAACGCGTGCGCCGGCGACCGACCTGGGCTGGCTGCTGCACAAGCACCCGGCGAAGGTGCAGTCGTTCGAGCTGACCTTTGGCCGGGCGCACGTCTTCTACCCGGAAGCCACCGACCAGCGCTGCACGGCGGCGCTGGTTCTGGACGTCGACCCGGTCGCCCTGGTTCGACGGCGGGGGGGGCCGGCGGGCGAGCGGTTTTCGCTTCAGCAGTACGTCAACGACCGGCCCTACGTCGCCAGCAGCTTTATGAGCGTAGCCCTGGCGCAGGTCTACGGTTCGGCGCTGGGGGGGCGGTGCAACGACCGGCCGGAACTTGTGGACGAAGCGCTGCCGCTGGAGGCGCGGATCGCGGTGCTGCCCTGTCGCGGGGGCGAGACGATTCTGCGCGAATTGTTCGAACCGCTCGGTTATGCCGTCGGTGCCGAAGCGCACGCACTCGACCTGGCGCTGCCCGACTGGGGCGACAGCAATTACTTCACCGTCACGCTGCGTGGCCGGCAGCGACTGTGCGACCTGCTGGCCCACCTGTACGTGCTCATCCCCGTGCTCGACAACGACAAGCACTACTGGGTGGGGCGGGATGAACTCGAAAAGCTCCTTCGCAAGGGGGAGGGGTGGCTGGCGACTCATCCCAAGCGGCAAGCGATCATCCGACGGTATCTGAAGCATCAACCGAGCCTGGCGCGGGCGGCGATGGCGCGGTTGGCTGAGGAAGATCACCCGGACCCGGACGCGGATTTCCTGATGCACGAACGGGAGGAAGCGGCCCTGGAGGCGCAGGTCCGCCTGGATGACGCGGCCACGGCCTCCGCCCGGGCGGCGTCTGACGAAGGGGCCGAGGTCGGCGCTGCCGGAACCGCCGAGGCCAGCATAGCGGAAGCTGGCGAGGCCAGTGCCGCCGAAGATGCCGAAGCCAGTGCCGCCGAAGCCGCCAAGGCCAGCGCGGCCGGAGCCGCGTCCCTGGATGATACGACCGAGTTCGATACGTCGGACTTCGTCGAACGCGGGCCGACACTGAACTCGCAACGGCTGGCGACCGTGCTGGCGGCGCTGCGCGGGTGCGGGGCCAGGTCCGTGCTCGACGTGGGGTGTGGAGAGGGCAAGCTGCTGCGGCTGCTGCTCGATGACAGGCGGTTCGAGCGCATCGTCGGCATGGACGTGTCGGTGCGGTCGCTGAAGATCGCGGCTGATCGCCTGCGGCTCGATCGCCTGCCGCCGATGAAGCGGCAGCGGGTGGATCTACTGCACGGCTCGCTCATGTACCGCGACGCGCGGCTGCGGATCGACGCCGCGACGCCGTTCGACGCGGCGACGTGCGTGGAGGTGATCGAACACCTCGACCCGCCGCGGCTGGCCGCGTTCGAGCGGGTCTTGTTCGAATTCGCCCGCCCGCGGACGGTCATCGTCACGACGCCGAACCGCGAGTACAACGTCAAGTGGGAGTCATTGCCGGCGGGGCGCTTCCGACATCGCGATCATCGCTTCGAATGGACGCGGGCGGAGTTCGAAGCATGGGCGGCCGGCGTGGCGGAGCGGTTCGACTACGACGTGCGCTTCCTGCCGGTGGGGCCGGAGGACGGCGCGGTGGGGGCGCCGACGCAGATGGGGGTGCTTTCCTGCGCGCACGAGGTAGAATCCGGCTGAGACGGAGGCGGCGATGACTCACCCGCGGCGACCGCGGCAGAACCGATCCTGGCGGCGGGTGCTGGAGCCGCCTCCGCATTTCGATTTGGAAGCTGTGGCCGCACGTGCAATCTACGATGGCAGTCCCTATCACAAGACAACGCTCAGCTTCGCCGGAATGCCTCGGCGCCGGATCCGGCCCCACGCGTCTATTTGCTCGCCCGAGCTTGCCCACTCCCGGGAGCAGATCGAACGATGGCTGCGATCTGCCATCGCATAGGGCCACACCGGGATCTGGGATCCTGAGTTCCCCCGCCAGGTGTGGTATCGGGAACGAGGCACCGTGTATGAGGCATTGCACGGGGGCGGCGGCCGTTATCATGGTTACCCGCTTCTGGTTGACCAGCCGGTAGAGGGGCTGCCATGAGCACACTGTCTTTCGATTATGAGTGGCTGGAACCCGACGGAGGGGACGGCCCCGAGGTCGAAGCGACGTTCGCGCGGCTGCGGATCAAAGTTGGAGAGTCTGTCGTCACGGAGGCCGAGCACAAGCGATCGCGAAGTGTGACAGACCGGATCGAAGTGCCGCTCTACCCCCTCGCGGAGTGGATCGCCGCGAACTGGTGGTGCCTGACGTGTGAATCCGCCGTGCTGGGTCGGGAGTGGTATGATCGGCGCCACTCGATGAAGTCAGCCGGCTACGGGTACGTCTACCCCGACCTGACCCTCTCACTGGAAGGAGTCAATACGCTTCTGGCGTGGAAACCTCGTGAGCACGCTTATGCGAACTTGCGCTATCTTTCCGCAGGAAGCGAGCGCGTGTCCACCGCCGCGATTGCAGAGACGCTGGCAGATTTCATCGAAGCGGTGTGCGAGCGACTCCGCGACCAGGATGTCCGCGAGTCATGGCTCCAGACGGAATGGGAAGCGGTGCAGACGTCGGGCGGGAAGCCCGACGAGCGAGAATTCTGCGTGGTTGCAGGCTGGCTCGGGCTTGATCCTTATGAGTTGTCGGACGCAGATGCCGAGTCGATGATCCACGCGGCGCGTCAACTTCCGGCGGAAGTGAAAGAAGATACGCTGCGGTCGGTCACGCTGAGCGAGGCGCGCGATCTGGCTGCCTGGATCGACGCCGCCCGGAACACTCCGGCGCGCAACGTCAGCAGGAGCAGACTCGAAGCGGCTCGTAACGTGGTGCATTCGGTGGTCAATGCGGAACACGCCTGGGCCGCCGGCTACAAGCTGGCGCGGGAGGTTCGCGCGTTGTGGGGTCTGTCGGACGCACGCGCCTGCCTTCGGGACGTCTTCTGCGACGAGCCGCCCGTGGAGGAGCTTCCCGGCGCCCCGGTCAATGTCGACGGCCTGGTCAACCTGGGAGATTCCGCCGTCATCGTCACGTCGAAGCGCAGGGAGGAGTCGCGACGATTTCTGGTGGCACGGGCGATTTCAGAACTCCTGACGGGCCGAGGGACGTGGACCTTGCTGACCTCCGTCCACACCGAGCGGCAGCAATTGAGTCGCGCATTCGCCGCGGAGTTTCTTGCACCCGCCGATGCGATCGTAAAGCGGTTGCCTGCAAGACGATACCTGGTGAACGAAGACATCGTGGAACTTGCCGAGTACTTTCAGGTCTCGACAAAGGTGATTCAGCACCAGGTAGAGAATCACGGACTCGCGACGATTGCCGCCCATGTCGCCTGACGCCCTGATTCCATGCGAAACCGTGCCACCGTACACCCTCCCGCTGACGATCGAGCAGTTCGAGGCGGCGCTGCGGACGGGGCATGGGCGGGCGTGGCAGCACGCGGTCGACTGCGGCGTTGCGGACCGGCTCGACGCCGTCGTGTATGCGTGCATGCACAACCTGGCGTATGATGCGCAGTGCGAGGGGGATCGCGCCGACTGGATGCTGGCGCTGGTTGAGGCGGCTGGCGTCACGAACCTTGTGACTCCCCTGCTACTGCAGGCCGGAAACGAGCCGCCCGATCAGGACGAGGGGTTCTGGCACGCGGTTCAGCGATGTCGGGTCATGTTGGAACTGGCTAAACGCGGCGAGGATGCCGCGCGGGCGTTGCTGTATCAGTCGTTTCGCCCGAACGGGGAGACGATGGACCTGATCGGCTGCGCGGAGATACTCGAACTCGATGGCGCCGACGGGCTGATCTTCGTCTGTCAGAAGCTCGGACAATGGATCGCTCAGGACGCCTCGCGGCTGGTGGACGACCAACCCCTGTGGAAATTTGACGAGCGCGCGCAACCCGGAGTCGCGGCCCGGCTCCTCAAATCCGTGCGGTGGAACGACCCGGACATCGCGCGCTACCTCGATGCGGTCTCGGCACAATCGGATTTCAACACGTCGACGGCGAATACGGATCTGGAGCCTGGAGCTGCGCCGTCGCGTCCGCGCCGTCTCTATAAGAACCTCGACAGTTTTCGGTTCGACGATGCCATCGCTGACCAAAGGATGCAGGCTATCGAGTCGAGATCTGCCGACGACGTCATTGACTGGGTGCGTGCGGCGCCGGAGGAAGCGATTGGCGGCTGGCTGCGCTCGTGGGGGCGGCGGGCGCCTGAACAATATCTGATGAAGGTCGCGGACGCGCTGGCGGACGAAACGCACCCGCCCCGGCTTTGCAAATTCCTGCTTGTTTTCCAGCGTCGCGCGATTCCGATCGTGACCGACGCATTGCTGCGATTGGCCGAGCACCCGACCCCCGACGTCCGATGGCTGCTGAATTACGTACTTTCCCACGTCGCCGATCCACGCGTACGGGAGCTGGCGCTGCGGTGCTTGACGCCCGAGCGGATGCTCGAGAGTTCGCTCCTGCTGTTTCGTTCCAACTTGAAGCCCGGCGATGCCGAGACTATCGAGCGGGCTCTGTTCCTGCCAGACGACCCGGAGGGCCGGCATGGCATCATCCTCGACCTGCTCAAGCTGTTCGAAAAGCAATTCTCGCCCGAGTCCGCGCGCCTGATGCTGTTCGCCTACGAGCACTCGCCTTGCGGGAACTGTCGCGTGCGGGCTACAAAGGTGCTGGCGGAAATAGGCGCCGTCCCGGAATGGCTCGCGGAAGAGTGTCGGTTCGACGCGATGGAGGAGCTTCGCGAGCGGTTCGCGAAAGAGACATGACGATTACCCTCCCCGAACTCTCCCTCGTCGTCCTCGTCGGCCCGTCCGGGTCGGGCAAGTCGACGTTTGCCCGCAGGCACTTCAAGCCGACCGAAGTCTTGAGCAGCGATGCCTGCCGCGGGCTGGTGTCGGACGACGAGAATGACCAACGCGTCACGCAAGAGGCCTTCGACGTTCTGCGATACATCGCGGCCAAGCGTCTCGCGGCCGGGCGGTTGACCGTCGTCGACGCCACCAGCGTCAAGACCGAAGACCGCAAGCCGCTGGTCGAGCTGGCGCGCGAGTATCACTGCCTGCCGGTGGCCATCGTGTTCGACCTGGGTGTGCGGCTCTGCCGCCAGCGGAACGAGGCCCGGCCGGACCGTAACTTCAGCAGCGAGGTGATTCGGTATCAGCAGGGCCAGATGCGACGGTCCCTTCGATTCCTGCGCAAGGAGGGGTTTCGCCACGTCTACACGTTTCAGACGCCCGAGGAAGTCGACGCGGCCGTGGTGGAACGTACGCCGCTGTGGTGCAACCGAAAGGACGACCGTGGTCCCTTCGACATCATCGGTGACGTACACGGGTGCTACGACGAACTCGTCGAGTTGCTGGGGAAGCTCGGTTATGAGGCGGGCGGCGAAACCGGGTTTCAACCGGTCGGCCCTGAGGATGAGGCCCCGTCCCGCATCCGCCACCCCGCCGGACGCAAGGCGGTGTTTCTGGGCGACCTGGTCGACCGCGGCCCGAAGATTCCGCAGGTGCTGCGGCTGGTGATGAACATGGCCGCCGACGGGTCGGCCCTGTGCGTGCCCGGCAACCACGACGTCAAGCTCATGCGCAAGCTCCAGGGTAAGAACGTGCGGATCACGCACGGGCTGGCGGAGAGCCTGGCGCAGCTCGATGGCGAGACGGCCGAGTTCCGCACGCAGGTCGTCGAGTTCCTCGACGGGCTGGTCAGTCACTATGTGCTGGATGACGGCAAGCTCGTCGTCGCGCACGCCGGGATGAAGGCCGAGATGCAGGGTCGCGGATCGGGCCGCGTGCGCGAGTTCGCGCTCTATGGCGAAACGACGGGCGAGACCGACGAGTTCGGCCTGCCGGTGCGCTACAACTGGGCCGCCGAGTACCGCGGCCGCGCGGCCGTTGTCTATGGTCATACGCCCGTGCCGGAGCCGGAGTGGCTCAATCGCACGGTCAACATCGACACCGGCTGCGTGTTCGGCGGAGCGCTGACGGCGCTGCGCTACCCCGAGCGCGAACTCGTGTCGATTCCGGCGAAGCGCGTGTATGCCGAATCGCGCAAACCCTTCGCACCGGCGGCGGCGGTCCCGGCGGCGCCCGGGCTGTCGGCCCAGCAGGCGCATGACGACGTGCTCGACATCGCCGACCTGCTGGGCAAGCGGATCATCTCCACGCGATTGCAGTCCAACGTCATCATCGGTGAGCAGCAGGCCGCCGCGGCGCTGGAGGTGATCAGCCGCTTCGCCGTCAACCCGAAATGGATCATCTACCTTCCGCCGACCATGTCGCCGTGCGAGACCGCGCCGGAGGGAGAACTGCTCGAGCGTCCGCGCGAGGCGTTCGCCTATTACCGCAACCAGGGGCAGCCGTGCGTCGTCTGCCAGGAGAAGCACATGGGCTCGCGTGCCGTCGTGATCGTCTGCCGCGACGAGTCCGTCGCCCGGCGTCGCTTCGGCGTCGTCGATGAAGGGTCCGGCATCGTCTACACCCGCACCGGCCGGCGGTTCTTCGACGACGGGAGCCGCCAGATCGAACTGCTCGGCCGCGTTCGCGCCGCCCTGGCCGAGTCGCGCTTCTGGGACGAGTTACAGACGGATTGGGTGTGCCTCGATTGCGAGCTGATGCCCTGGTCGGCGAAGGCGAAAGCTCTGCTGCAAGACCAGTACGCCTCGGTCGGCGCTGCGGCCCGGGCCGCGCTGTCCGAAGTGGCCGGCGTGATCCGACGGGCCGACGGCAACGGCCTGGACATCGGCGCGCTGCGGGATCGCATCGACCAGCGGGCGGCGTTCACCGGCCGGTTCGTGCAGGCGTATCGGCAATACTGCTGGAACGTCGATTCGGTCGCCGACCTGAAGCTGGCGCCGTTTCACGTTCTGGCGACGGAAGGCCGCGTGCATGCAGACCGCGACCACGTGTGGCACATGGAGACGCTCGCAAGGGTCTGCGCCGCCGATCCGCAGGTCCTGCTCGCGACGCCATACCAGGTGGTCGACGTGACCGACGTGAGCAGCGAACAGTTGGGCGCGGGCTGGTGGACTGATCTTACGGCCCGCGGCGGCGAGGGAATGGTGGTCAAGCCGTTCGACTTCATCGCCCGCGGCGGGCGCGGCCTGGCGCAGCCGGCGGTGAAGTGCCGCGGCCGCGAGTATCTTCGCATCATCTACGGCCCGGAGTACACGTTGCCGGAGCATATCGAGCGCCTCCGCGCCCGCGGCCTGAAGTACAAGCGTGCCCTGGCGCTGCGCGAGTTCGCCCTCGGCATCGAGGCGATGGAACGCTTCATCCGCGGCGAGCCCCTCCGCCGCACGCACGAGTGCGTCTTCGGCGTGCTGGCGCTGGAAAGCGAGCCCGTGGATCCGAGGCTCTGATGCGTGCGTCGAGGCGCGCGACACACAGTCGGCGGAGCCTCCCGGCGATCCGCCGTGCGCATCGGCTGAGTTTTCCGCCCTGGGTTCGCTCAGGCACTCTGATACCAACCGGCGCCTGCGCCGGTGGCAAGCGAGGGCTGTGCCTTCCTCACGTTACACGGCAAAACGGATGTCCAGAATCGCCTTCCGCAGCCGGATCAGGCCCCACACGCTGGCCGCGAAGGCGCAGCAGCCGAAGAGAAACCAGCCGAAGAACTCGCCGTTGAACTCGACGGCGTGCCACTCGCCCAGATAGATGGAATCTGAGAGGTCGGTGTATTCGTCGATCAGCCAGTCCGCCCACCACGCCGCGGCAACGACTGCGGACGTGGGCAGTAGAAAGGCTGAGGAATACAGCACGGCGTTCCAGGTGATGCGCGGGTCGATCCGAACGGTGAACGCCGACCGCAGGGCGACCAGGCAGACGGCGGCGAGGCTGAAGGCCGTCACGCCCAATCCGCCCAGGACGGGCGGACACAGTTCGCGGATCGCCTTGCGGGCGTTCGGAGCGTACGCGACATCGGCCCAGGCCTGCGCCAGGAAACCCAGCGCCAGGAGCATGCCCACCACGACGCACGTCCACACCGCGAAGCGGGCCGCCTCGCGCGTCGGACGACGCACAGCCAGCGTGTCGAAAAAGCGACGGTCACCTAATACGTCGCGCACCGTTCGGGCATAGGCCAGCGGCCGGCGCCACCAATTCTCTACGACGGCCCACGCGGGCGGCCGGCGCGCCGTGGGCAGAGAATCGGCGATCACCCGGCCGCACTCCGGACACCGGCCGCTCTTCGGCAACCCGATGATGGTATAGCCGCAGCCGTTGCAGTGCGGAGGCGGCGGCTGCCAGCCCGGCCCCTCAGTCGGTCCGGCGTAACGGGCGGCCAGTCGAAAGAGGACGTTGAACCACCATGGCATGAAGATCAGGACGGTCAGCGCGCCGGCCACGCTCTCGTCGTAAAGGACCGTGCGCAGCATGTCGTCCCACGTGCCGCCCCAGTCACCCTCCACGCCCACCCGCACAAACGCATAGCAGAGCGCAGCGACCACGAAGCAGACGTTGCTCCAGAATACGAGCTTGAGGCACCGGCCGAAGAGCCGCCGCAGCGGTTCGCCCATCGCAAAAAGCGGCATCGCCAGCGCCGCGATCAGCCAGCAACTGGCGTGGGCGCCCGCGGCGGCGAAAGCCAGCGTCGTCGCGTCGATGTCGCCCGCCCCGTCGTACAGAATGGTGAACACCAGCGCGAAGGGGAACCGCAGCCGCTCGCCCCAGGTCAGACGCTCCCACGAGATGGCCTCGATTCGCAACCGGCTGACGCTGGTGGTCCAGGTGTTGTAGTTGCCATCATCGAGCACCAGTTCCGCCGCCACCGTGATCGCCCAAATCGCCAGGATACAGAGCAGATGGGCCGCGACGGCCTTGAACCACGACGACCGCGCCAGCCGCCCGCCGATCGCCGCCGGCCGCAGCACGATGCCCAACGGGACAAACGGGAACAGCAGCCACGACACCGGCCGCTGATTCGCGGCCATCGGCGGCGCCTCCGGGGCGGGCCACACATGCGGGACGACTTCGTCCGTGGTCCGTTCACCGACGCCGGACTGGACAACTGCGCTCGTGTCGGGCTCGCTCATTGACCCTCACTCACGGGCTCCGATTCCGGCTCGGCGACCGGCTCGTTTCGAGGTTTGACGTAGTAATCATCGCCAGACTCCCCTGAGAACCCGCCCCGTGAGCCTCGGCCTGCGCTGCCGCCATCGTCGATCCCGTCAGTCCCGCACGACCAGAGCTGATAGCCACCGTCATCGGATAGACGATAGCCATAGGGTCGGCCACAGAACGGATCGACCGGGAGGGAGTCGACAAATTCCGGAGTGAGATCGTCCAACGATGCGGGATACTGTTCGTGGCGCTGATTATGCTGATTCAGCGCGAGCATGATGACGGCCGCGCCGCGCTGGGCGATCAGGCGAACGAGAAGCTCGTAGCTGCGGCGCGGGTTGTAGTCCATCGATTCAAGCAGTGGCCCGTCGACGACGCCGTAGTATGCACCGCTTCCCCACGCGTCCAGCAGGGCGACGGCGTCGGCGTAAGGCCGCTGCGACGCGGTCCCCACCGTCTGCCAGTACGCGTCGATCTTCGTCGTCGCCGTCCGCCGGCCGTTGAAGGCAAACGCCGTGACGTTCCAAAGCCGATTGCGTTCGTCGACAACCTGGAACCAACCCTGCAATTCTTCCGACTGCTTGACTCCCAGGAGCAGCAGCCCATCGCCGCGTTCGTCTGTCGTGTAGTAACAGTCCACGATGGCAAGCTGGTATCTGTGTTCGCTGGTGACGGTAGCGCCCCAGATGGCCTCAAGCGAAGGAAGCCCCCAGATGGCCCGCGTCAGTTCCGCGGCGAATGGCGGTGGAAGATCCGGATGTTCCAGGCAGGCCTGGCACAACTCGCCGAGCAGCAGCGATTCCATCGCAGTTCCAACGAGTTGCTCGATCATCCACGGGCCTCGTGCAGCCGTGGCGAGCCACAAACCCGCCTGAAAAGTGCGTTGCGACAGGTCAGCGTCGACCCGCTGATCCAACGCGTATCTCGCGTGCGCCGCCAGCAGCTTGGCGGCCTGGCGGTACTGTGAGAAACGGTTGAAATCGGCCAACCCGGACCTCGCGTCCGTCGGCCGTCCGGTCAGGTCGCAAAGCTTCGAGATGGCGGCCGCCGTCGCAGGCGACTCGAGATAGGCGATAACCGCGTCGAGGTGCGGGCGGCTCGCCGGCATCCACGACCCGGTCAGGGCATCCTCCACAATCAGCCCGAACCGCGACATGTCGTTCGGTATCCAGCGCCTTCCCGCGGGCGGAGCAGGCAGCGTCAGCGCCGGCGGCGTCGGGATGGCGTCCAGCGCCGCCAGTAATAGCTGCGTGGCATCGCCCTCCACCGGACGCCCGGGCGGCGCCCAGTAGG
Source organism: Phycisphaerales bacterium (assembly GCA_003597935.1). GTDB lineage: Bacteria > Planctomycetota > Phycisphaerae > UBA1845 > UBA1845 > SURF-32. Next base: position 15,901 of record QZJT01000013.1, read on the forward strand.
ACAAGTCCGGCCCCGGCGGCTCGGCCGTCAGGCAGAAGTGGACGTATCGCCCGACCCACGCCGCCGCCGCCAGACCGACGATCCAGCGGGCGTATCGTGTGAGCTTCTTGTGCCCCGGCCGGGTCATGGCGGCATGATACCCGCATCTGCCCCGACGCGGATACGCGGCATTAACAACACCGGCGGTGACTGCGTCTCCGCCGGCGCCCTTTCGGTGCGTTTCGCACCTTACGGCTGTACCGCAGCGCACGTTTCGTAGCCACGTCGGCGACGCAGAATCCGCGCGGGCTTCAGGCCACGCGGCTCGCTACCTCCCTGCGCATCGCGCCTTCCTGTCCGCCTCTCGCCCTCCGCTACCCCTCGCGCCGCCGGCCGGCGCGGGCGCGCAGGCGGCCGTACTTCAGGCCGCACAGGCCCAGGCCCAGCAGCATCATGTCCACCATGCCGAACGCGGCGCAGGGGCCGCACCCGTTCGTTCGACCGCCGGTGTTGTCGTTCTCATTATCGCCGCCGTTGTCGTTGGGGGCGGCGTTGTCGTTCTCGTTGCCCTGGCCCGGACCCTCTTCGACCGGCAGCACGGTGACGTGGATCTGGTCGCTCAGCGACCCGACCCGCACGGTGATGTCAACCTCGCCGTCGGCGAGCGCTTCGAGCAATCCGTCGTCATCCACCGTCGCCACGGTCTCATCGCTCGACTCGAACGTCGACTCGTCGCTTCCCTCGATGCCGTCCACGACCTCGCCGTTGCAGTCCACGCCGCGCACGGTGAGCTGCAGCGACTGCCCCTCGTCGATCTCGACGTCACCGATGGTGAACTCGATGCGGTCCAGCACCACCTCGCCGTCCGGACAGGGCTGCGGCTCGGCGCCGCGGTCCACGTCCACGGTGACGTTGGCGTCGGCCGACGCTTCGCCGTTGGTGGCGGTGATCCGGGCCGAGCCGTTCGTCCCGGCCTCGGTGACGACGCCGTCTGCTGACACCGTGGCCACGTTCTGATCCGAGGTCGCGTAGCGCGTGCCCGTCGATCCCAGCGTCAGATCGACCGATTCGCCGTTGGAGAGCAACCCGGTGACGGTCAACTGCTGCCGGCCCCCCTCCGTGTTGATGGTGAACGTGCCGGGCGTCACCCGGATCGACTCCAGCGTCGGCTGGCTCTGCGAAACGCTCACCGTGCCCTGGGCGTCGGCGGAAAAGGCGCCGTTGCGGGCGGTGATGGTGGCGTCACCCTCGCCGGCCGCGGTGACCAGCCCGTCGACGCTGACCGTCAGCACGGCCGCGTCGGACGTGGAGTACGTCGTCCCGCTGGCCGCTGCGGTCAGGTCCTTGGCCGACCCGTCGGAGAAGCGCCCGGTCACCACCAGTTGCCGGGTCGAACCGACCTCCTCCAGCATGAACGTCGTGGGCGTGACGGAGATGCTCCGCAGCACCGGATCGCCCGGCGGCGGGGGCGGGGGGGGCGGCGGCGGCTGGTTGACGGTGTACTGCTGCGTGCCGCCATCGATGTTGCCCTTTTGGCGGTTGAAATCGGTCAGCTCGTTGCCGAAACCGGACTGGATCCTGATTCCGTCGTCCGGATTGACGACGCCTTCCGGCCCCAGCAGGTCCAGACTGCCGGCCGCGTTGACGGTCGCGGTGATCAGCGCCACCGTCGCCGGCGTCTGCGTCAGATCGAGGATGTTGCCCTCCACGCGCTGCTGGGCGCCGTAGTTGGCCCGCACGTTGTCGGGCGGCTCCTCCTCCAGTTCGTAGAGCTGATCGTCGATGCCGGCCTCGTTGAGCCGCCAATCGAAGGCCGTGACGTTCAGCCCCGCCCCGGTCTGGGTCAGGTCGAACTGGATCTGCCGCACGTTCTGGAGCGGATCGTCGTTGGCGTCCACCGCCAGCTTCACGCGGATGAATATCTGCGTGCCGGGGTCCACCGGCCCGCTGACGGGGTTGTTGCCGGCCTCGTCCAGGGAGGTGGCCATCGTGATCACGATGTTCCCGCGGGACGCGGGCGGGGCGGCCAAAGCGACGACCGATAGTCCGATCAGCCAAGATCGTCTGAGCATGAGTACAGTCCTTGTGTTGTGACGTGCGGCGCCGCCGTCCAGCACCTGGCGGCGCGCGTTCTTATCAGCCCCCCGGATCATCATTGCCGGGAATCCCGCCGCCGTCAAACGGCGACGAACGGGCGTGTGAGGCCGGGCGCGGCCATGATCTATCGGCAACGCGCCCATGGCGATACTATCGGTCGTTTGTGCCGCCGAGGTTTGCAGGGCCGCGACCCGGCGCGAAAACGCCGGCTGCCTTGAACTTGAAGGGAGGACGGAATCATGAACGCAGTTGCGGACCTTACGGACCTGGTCGGCGAGTGGGCGGGTCCCAACCGGTTGTGGCTCACGCCGGACTCGCCGGTGCGTGAGTCACAGACGACGGCCTCGGTGTCGATGGCGGCGGAGGGGCGCTTCTGCGTCGTCCGGTACACATGGGCCGAAGCGGGCAAGCCGCAGGAGGGACTGCTGGTCGTCGGACGGCCCGCCCCCCGGGACGACGTGGACGCCGTGTGGGTCGACTCGTGGCACATGGGCGACAAGTTCTTACTCTGCCGGTCGGAACCGCCCGATGGGGCGATCGTCTCCCTGCGCGGCAGCTACGCCGCCCCGCCTGGGCCGGACTGGGGCTGGCGGATCGTCCTGAAACGCGAAGTCGCCGACGCCTTCCGGATGCTCATGTACAACGTCACCCCGGACGGCGAGGAAGCGCTGGCGGTGGAAGCAAGCTATACCCGGCGGACCTGAGCAGGGCGCCGCCCTCAATCCGGCGCTCATCGCGCATGGTGACCCCATCGCGTGGTCGAGCGTCATGGGACGGCGCGGTATCGTCTGGCGCGCGTGAGCGAAAGCCGGATCAGCCTGAAACGCGACCATTCCGGCGTGCCCGGCCGGTGGTGGGCGGCGTTGTACGGGGTGTGCGCCGCGGTCTTCGTCGTCTGCACGCTGCACCAGAAGGCAAGCGTCAATCTCAGCGCCACCGCGGGCGGGCAGTATCCCTATCTCATCTATGCGGAGGGTATGGCGCGGGAGGGCGTGCTGGCCCATTGGGGAGACCGCAACCGGATGCCGCTGGTTCCGGCGCTGGTCAGTGCCGTGTACCACCCGGACTGGGCGCGCTTTGCCGACGCGTCCGCCGATCTGAGCATCGTCATCAACCTGCTGCTGGCGGCCGGGGTGGGATGGCTCATTCACCAGTTGCTGTCGGCCACGTTGGCGGTGCCGGCGGTGCTCACCTGGACGTTCGTGGTGCTGCTTCCCAAGGCGTCGTTCGTTCAGGCCGAGACGCCGTACTATGCGCTCTTCCTCGTGTCGCTGTGTCTGACCGTTCAGGCCTTGCGCCGGCCCGGAGCGATCACCGGCGCGGCCGCGGGGGTCGCGTATGGGCTGACCTACCTCGCCAAGGCATCGGTGCTGCCGGCCGTGGCGGCGTGGTGGGCGGTGGCACTGGTGATGGCCTGGCGGGCGGGCAGCGCCCGAAACGAGCCGCGGGCTTCAGCCCGCGCGGATGCTCCGGCGGCCAGCGAGCCGCGGGCTTCAGCCCGCGCGGATGCTCCGGCTCCGATGAGTACACGTCCAGCGCACGGCGAGACGGTAGCCTTCATGGCCACCCCAGCGCGTGGCCCCATCGGCGGCCGGCGGCAGCTTCTGTCCAGCGTGGTAGCCGGCGCCGCCGGTTTCCTCGCCGTGGCGGGATTCTATCTTTACGGCAATCAAGTCCGATTCGGCAGGCCATTCTACAACGTCAACGGAACGTACTACTTCTGGTGCGACAACTGGGCCCAGGCCGAAGCGCTGAGCCGCAAGTACGACCTCGAACGCGGACCCCCCCCCGAGACAGCGGAGGACGTCCCCGGCCCGGTGCGCTACTTCCAGCGTCATTCCGCCGGCCACGCCGTGCAACGCCTCGCCTATGGCGGCGGTGTCCTGCTGCGGCTGGCCATGTCCCACGCCTACGGCTGGTGCATCCTGGCCGGCGTCGTCGCGGCGCTGCTCAGTCGTCGCGCGCAGCATCACGGTGCGAAATCTGGAGCGGGTCTCAAAACGGAGACTCCGCGCGGGCTGAAGCCCGCGGCTCGCTGCGGGCGCAGCACCGCCGACAGTGATTGGGAGTGCGCCGTCAGCGACCCGGCCGCCGCGTCGGGGGGGGCGTCCGGCCGCGGAGTCGTAGCCTTCGGCACGCTTGTGGCAGTGGGCTACCTGCTGGCCTACTGCTGGTACGTCCCCGTGGCGTACGGCGACCGGTTCGTGCTGTCACTGGCGCTGCCGGCGATGATCGCGGCGCTGCGAAGGGCGGATGCGGCCGCGCGGGGGAGCGCGGATTACGCAGAGGCACGCGGGAGCCGTGCCGCAGACTGCGCCGTCGCGGATCCGACGAACGGCAGCCGGCGGTACATCATGGTGGCGGTCCTTTATGCCGTCGTGATTCTCGCCAGCCTGTGGTCGATCGCGTCCGTGTTCCGCCGGCCGCCGGAGACCTTTGTGTGGTTCTATTTCAACGAATCGCGCGCCCGCATCGACGAGGATCGCCTTCCCATCGCGATCGCCGGACTGGAGGGCGTCGTCCGGCTCGATCCGTCGTTCGCGCCCGCCTGGCGCGAACTCGGGGCGGCCAGACTCCGCAGCGGCCAACCCGGGGCCGCGGAAACAGCCCTGCGGAGGGCGATCGAACTTCAGCCGGACCACGTGGATGCCCACAACTCGCTCGGCGCGGCGCTGGCGCAGCAGGGCCGCGGGGATGAGGCCATCGACGCCTTCGAGTCGGCCGTAACCCTGTCGCCCGACCGGGCTGAAACGTGGTACAACCTGGCCGCGCTCTACTATCAGCGCGGCGATCAAGCGCGCTGCGATCGGGCACTGCAAACGCTGGCGACACTGGACGCCGACCTCGCACAGCAGTTGCGCCGTCGGATGGGCGCGGGCGACGACTGAGCGAACTCAAGCGATCCGTGCCGACGGCGCGTGATCCACCGGTTCACCGTTTACGTGCCCACATCGCCGTCATCCTCGAACCGGTGGCCGGTGAGGCGGACGAAGACGTCTTCGAGGGTCGGGCGGCCGACGGAGATGGACTCGACCCGCTCGCCGAAGGCCTCGGCCATGCGGGCGGCGAACGCGTGCCCGTCCTCGCGCTCGATGCGGATGACGCCGGCGACCTGCGCCGCGGCCACCGAGAACCTCTCGGCGATCGCGGCCCGCAGGCGCTCCGCGTCGCCGCCGCCCGCGGCCGTGTCCGTGCGGCAGGGGTGTACCGTCACCACTTCACCGCCGACCGCGCGGCACAGGTTCGACGGCGTATCCATCGCCACCAGCCGACCCTGGTCGAGGATGGCGACGCGGTCGCACGCCTGGGCTTCGTCCATCAGGTGGGTGGCCAGCAGGCAGGTCGTGCCCGATCGGGCGCGCCGACGGTCGAGCAGCTCGATCAGCGCCCGCCGGGCGCGCGGATCCAGGCCGGTGCTCGGCTCGTCCAGCAGCAGCATGTCGGGCTGGTGCAGCAGCGCCTTGGCGATCTCCAGCCGCCGCCGCAGCCCGCCGGACAGGACTTCGGCCCGCTCGCGGCGGCGGTCGGCCAGGTCGAACTCCGCCAGCGATTCGTCCACGCGCGTCCGCAGCGCCGCCCCGTGCAGACCGTACATCCGTCCGTGGTAGTGCAGGTTCTCCTCCAGCGTGAGCTTGACGTCGATGCTGGGCGATTGAAACGTCACTCCGATCCGTCGTCGCACCGCCGCGGACTCGCGCACGACGCAGTGGCCGCAGATCGACGCCCGGCCCGCGGTCGGCGGCAGGAGCGTCGAGAGGATCTTCGCCAGCGTCGACTTGCCGCTGCCGTTCGGTCCCAACAGCGCGACCACTTCGCCGTGTCCCACCGAGAACGACAGGTCGCACAGCGCCGTGCGCTGGCCGTAACGATGCATCAATCCGTCCGTGAGGATGGCGGAGGTCATGACTGACTGAGGAGTGTAGCACCCCTGCGGCCGGGCCGCCTGCGGTGGAAACCAGGCGGCCCGGGAGTCGCCGAAGCGATCCCGGGCCGCAAGGATTGACGAGGGCCTCTCGTTGCAGCGGCTATGGACAGTTCACGATCACCGGCGACACGCAGCCGTCCGGATCGAGCAGCTTCAGCTCCTGCGGTCCGGCGAAGCAGCAGGTGAACAGCGTGGCCTTCTTGCCGCGGACGGTCACGTCGAAGCGAAGCCGCTCGCCGACGCCCATCTTGACCACGCGGCCGTCCCAACTGTCGTTCTTGAACTTCAGGATGCCCTTCAGCGTGCCGGCGCCCTTGCACTTGCCCTTCAGCTTCTTGATCACGTCACAGGGGCAGATGTCCTCGCAGGGCAGGCCCTCGCCCATGAACTCGCCGCCGCGGGCGATGCAGTCGCGCTCCAGCAGGATCTCGCAGGAGAAGTTGGTCACGCAGCAGGCGCCCGGCTGCGGACACTGGAACGTCTCGCAGGTGTCGCCGAAGCGCGAGCGGCCCCCGCGGTCGGTGCACTCGGAGCGCAGCAGGTTCTCGCAGGAGCCGTCGTTGAAGCAGCACGCCTGCGGAACCGGGTTGCCGCCCACCTCGATGATGTTGGTGTAGATGTCCGAGTCCCCGTTCTGCGTCGAGATATAGCAGGGGTAGACCAGGTTTCCGCCGACGCCCAGGCCCATGTAGTCGCCGATGAACTGCGAGTTGCCGCGGTTGAGGCCGTCGTCGTTGCTGTTCCACGACCTGGGCGTCAGCCGCGCCTCTTCCCAGCTTTCGCCGCCGTCGCCGCTGAACATGTAGTAGGCGTCGAACATCCCGTTCTGGACGTTGTCGTTCTGGATGGTGTTCTTCGAATCCAGCAGCACCATGTGGATGTTGCCCTCCAAGTCCACCTCCAGCCAGGGGAAGAACTGATCGCCGGGAGGGTTGTTGTCGAAGTTGATGACCCGCGGCGGGTCCCAAGACGTGCCGCGGTTCTCCGACTTGGTGAAGTAGAGGTCGACGTTGCGGTTGCCGCCCACGATGTTGGTGGTATCGAAGTAGACGGCGTAGAGCGTGCCGTCGGCCGGATCCACCGCCAGATACAACAGGGAGGGCGCGCGGAAGGTGCCCGGGAAGCGCGATCCGTCCTGCGTGCCCCACACGTCCAGGCGGGTGGCGACGCGGATGGGCGGGTCGAAGGTGCGGCCGCCGTCGAAGCTGCGCCGCATCATCATGCCCGTGCTCACGTCCCAGTACATGACGTAGAGTTCGCCCTGCGGACCGACGCGGGGCAGGAAGCCCAGCCCCTGGCCCAGCGATACGGGCGCCGACCACGTCTGGCCCATGTCCTCCGAGCGGAGCACGCCCTGGTTGTAGGCGATGTAGAGGTTGGTGGCGTTGGGGTTGCCCGGCCGCGGACCGGCGTCCATCCAGCACTTGTCGGCGCCGGCGACGGCGCGGGCCATCACCGACGGCTCGAACGAATTCTGACCCGGGCGCTTGCGGGCGACGAAGAGGCCGCCGTTGCCGGCGAATGAGATGGCGCCGACCCACAGCGTGCCGGTGCGGTTGTCGTAGGCGGTCATCGGGTCGCCCTCGACGGTGGTTTGGTTCTGTTGCGGCGGGCGGACGAGGAAATCATCCCACGTCAGGCCGCCGTCGCTGCTGACGGCCACGCCCATGCGGATGATCTCGCCGGGATTGCTGTCCCGCCAGTCGTTCCAGACGCCCACGATCTCGTCGGGGTCGTTGTGGAGCGAGGCCATGCCCGTTTCATTGGCGGCCGCCTGGCCGCCGTTGACGTCGATGCGGATCTGAGGGCCGACCTCAAACTGCGCCCACGCGGTGGACGCACACAGGATGGCGGCGGCGGCCGCCATCAGCGTCCGCGAATAACGATATGTGCAGCTTCTTGACATAAAGGTGTCTCCCAGGAGCGATTGCGTCTCATCAGGTACCATCACACGAGTTCCCACGGCCAGGTCAGGACTGCGGTTCCGCCATCCGCTGCTGGAGCAACGGGCGGAACTGCGGCGGGAGGGCGTGCCCGAGGCGCTCGGCCGCGTGGACGTGCTCCCAGGACTGTGCAAACCGCTCGGCGTAGTAGAGGGAGACGGCCAGCCGCTCATGTGCGTGGGTATTGCTCGGATCCAGTTCGAGCACGTCGTTCCACCGCTTGATGGCGCCGTCCAAGTCGCCCAGGCGGCCGTAGCACTCGGCCAACTCCACCCGCGCGGAGAGCAGACCGGGGTCGAGCAGCAGGGCGCTGTTCAGCGACGCCATGGCGTTTTCGACCTTGCCCTTGCCCAGGAAACCGGCCGCCAGCCCTTCGTAGGCGGACGGGTTGCTGCGATCCAGCAGGACGGCGCGGGTGTAGGACTTCAGCGCCTCGACGAACATGCTCTGTTTGAGGAAATCAGCCCCGCGGGCCAGTGAGACAGTCGGATCCAGATCCTGCGGGTCTTCGTTGATGATCTCGCGCCAGTCCGGCGCGAACTCGACCACGCCGGTGTCGTAAGTCAGGCCGCGGATCGCCTCCAGGTACCGGGCCTGGCGGTAGTCCTCGATCGGGCTGCCGGTACCGCCCGGGGTACGCTCAGAGACCTCCTTCGCTCCAACCGCCGCGTCCGCCGCCGGTTTTCTGCAACCGACCGCGAGCACGGAACAGACACAGGCCGCAGTCAACACTCGAATCCACATCGACCGTCTCCTTGGAAATAACGAGCCCCGCCCCCTGCGACGATGACTGAAGGGGCTCCAGCCGTGATACTCTATCCGAAACGGGCAGTTCGTTGCAAGCCGCATCCCGCCTCGGCGGGGCGGCGAGCTGCGTGACGGAGGCGGGAGACGCGCCGATGGCTCACTTGCGCGGCGACAGCTCGCTGATCGGCACGCCGTCCACGTCGCGGCGCATGAGCAAGTACCACACGGTCAACGCGCAGAGGACGTAGGCGGCCGCGTAGCCGGGCACCACCGTACCGGCCAGCCAGGTCCAGACCTTGAAAAAGAACGCGGAGATGACGTCGCCGCGGGCGAAGGCCGCGGACGTGTCCGTACCGCTCAGCGGCCAGATCACGTCCAGCTTGTTGACCGTCGCCTCGCCCACCTGGCGCCCCGCCAGCCAGGTCCCGGCGCTGACCACCGCGTGCGTCACCAGGAACACGATGCCGAGCGCCGCCCGCACCAGCAGCGTGGTGACGCCGCCGATGACGGCCAGAACGACAGCGTACCAGACGGACTTGATGAGCCGGCTGAAGGCGTAGGCCACGCCGCGCGACGTGGCCGCCTCGAACGGATCGGCGTCGTCGACCACCACCGCGGGCCACGAGATCAACGCGGCCGGCAGCAGCCCCAGCACCCAGAAGGAGAGCACCGCGCCGAGCACGATCATCACGGGGATCATCACAATCGCACCGAGATCGCCCGCGTACGGGATGGACAGCACCAGCCCGGCCAGCCACAGCAGGAACGCGGTGCCGCCGACCCAGACCAGCGGCATCAGCGGGGCGGTGAACAGCGCGAACCACTTCGCTCGCCCATAGCGGACGGCATCGGCCAGGCTCAAGTATTGATCGGTGCAGACGGATTCGGCGCTCATGCGGCAGATGGCGCCGATGGGCAGCGCCCAGATGGCCAGCAGCCCCAGCACCAGCACCACGCTGTACAGCGGGTGGTCCGAGATCAACCACCAGAAACCCAGGACGATGTCCCACACGAAACTGACGGCCGAGCCGCTCGCCCCGGTCGCAGGGAAGGGCGAAACCGTATCCGCGCCGACCAGGGCACGCACCGCCGCCTCTGCCGAATAAGTCTGAAAGCGGAAGAAGGCGGCGAAAACGCCCGAGACCGCGTCGTCCTCCGACCCCTCCGCCGGCCCGCCGTCGTCCGGCCGCAGAAGCGCCTGGGCGTCTGTGGAGCCGACCCGGTCGGCGCGCACGTCCGCGACGTACGTCGCCACCGCGTCGGGCCTGACCGGAGCCGTCACCTTGTCCAGCGCGAACGTAAACGCCATGCTGACGAGGAACGCCGCGACGGCCAGCAGGAGCTTTCCCGGTTCCCACAGGGGGCCGAGCGCGAGCTTGACCGGCGCGAAGACGTGCGGGCATCCCAGACGGGTGAGCAGGTCGTCGGGGGGATGGTGCGGTTGGGTCTCTGCCATGGGGTTCTCCGTCTCCTCGGGCGGGCCTCCGTTGGGTTCCGACGGCCGGCGAGCGGGATCGTACACGGCGCGAACCTCCCCTCGCAGCGGATCGCCGGCGCCTCGATCCCGTCGCGCGGTTCAACGAGCGGCGCGATTATAGAAACGCGCTCGTCGCCTGCAACGCACAGGTGCCTTGGCACACGGCGGTTATGCGCCAGCCGGTCGCCGCCGGCTGACCGCGGACGCCGATCGCGCGGAGTGGGCCTTCATTCCGCCGGTCGGGGATGCTATAATCCGGCAGTCCATGATTCGCGGCTTCCATGCGCGATCGAGGGTTTACCATGTGGCTGAACCTTATGACAGAACCAGGGAGACATGAACACGGCGCCAAACGACGTACCGGCCCCCTTTGAGGCTGGCGGTCCGGGCGGCCGCATGCCACCCACCTTGTGAATCAGGTTCTGTCACATCGCCCTCCCGGCATTGCGGCGGTCGACGATTCATGGACGATTGCACGAGGCTCGCGACCCGTCGCGGGCCTCGTGTGTGCGCCGGCGGCGAGCCGCGGGCTTCAGCCCGCGCGGATTCTTCTGTCGGCATCCGTCCTCAAAGGCGCGCGCCCGCTAAAACCACGCAGGCTGGCAAGGGCCGGCGTCGCAGCCTGTCCGCTGAGAGCCTCCAGGGACCGTCGCGGCGCCACGATCAACGCCGCGACTCCGGCCAAAGCGGCGTGGGCCATCCATCGCCGACAACTCAGCGCAGGCTCCGCGCGGGCTGAAGCCCGCGGCTCGCTTCCACGGATCGCTGGCCAGCCCTGCTCCCAAACGCCCTCCCCCATCCCCAACCCCCTTCGACCCGCCGGACAAAAAAAGACAGAAGATTTCGCTTGACGGACTACTATGCGTCTAGTAACATTCCGATAGAGCTAGTAACCGGAGACTCGGCATGGGCAAGAAGGCCCCGCACATCACGGCCGCGGAACTGAAGATCATGAAGATCCTGTGGCGGATCGGGTCGGGGACGGTCCGAGACGTCCTGGACGCCCTGGCCGCCGACGGCGAGTCGCCCGCTTACACCACCGTCATGACGCTGATGAACCAGCTCGGCGACAAAGGCGCGGTCAGCGTGGATCGCCGCCGCCAGCCGTTCGTCTACCAGCCGGCGGTGCGCCGCGAGCAGGTGCTCGGCGACCGCATCGCCCAGTTCGTGCAGACCGTCTTCGACGGCCAGGCCGGTGAGCTGGTGTTGCGGCTGGTCGAGCAGGGCAACCTCAGCCCGGAGGATCTGCGGCGGATCGAAGCCAGGATCGAGGCGCGTGAAAGGCTCGAAGGGGCGAAAGACGCTCCCCCTTCCCCGAGGAAGAAGGGAGGCAAACCATGACGCCCGCATCGATGCTCGCCAGCGCCGATCCGGCCGGGTTCGGAAGCGCGATTCTCCACTGGGTGGGCGCCGGCATCGTCTATGGCACGCTGCTGGCGCTGTGTACCTGGATCATCGTGCGGGCGCTGGGACACCGGCTCGGTCCTGCGCTGCACGGCGCCTTGTGGCTGGTGGTGCTGCTGAAGTTCGTGGTTCCCGCCGGTCCGGGGTGGTCGTGGTCGTTGTCGTCACTGACGCGCAACGCCGCCGAGCACCTGCACGGAGACGTCGCTGGCGACGGGCGACATTCCAGCGCCGATGAGCAGGCGGAAGCCTCTGTCGAACTTTTTCTGCTGGAAGACGACGACGGGCCGGAGGCAGCGCGTCACGAGCTGAGCAGGGTGGCCGCCGCGGAGCCGGCGCGGTCGAACGCTTCGGCCGCGATGGCATCGTTGGCGATCCTCTACCTGGCGGGCGTGGCGCTGGCTGCCGCCCTTCGCGCGGGCCGCTACATTCGCTTCGCCCGTCACAGCCGCGGCTTGCCGCCGGCCGACATCGAGACCTGCACCTTCGTCCGCGACGTGTGCCGTCGTATCGGCGTGCGCCGCGTGCCGGACGTGCGGATCAGCGCGGATGCACCCGCGCCGTATATCCTGGGCGTCCTGCGCCCGCTGCTGGTGTTGTCGCGCCGGCAGATGGCGGACCGCCAGCAGCTTGAAGCCGTGGTGCTGCACGAGGTGGCGCATCTGCGCCGCGGCGACCTTCTCATCCGTTACGTACAGTGGTTCGCGGGAACCGCTTTGTTCTTCTGGCCGGTGGTGGCGTGGGTCAACCGCCGGATCGATCTGATGCGGGAGCACGCCTGTGACGTCTGGGCCCTTCGTTACGGGACGCTCCGCCCCAGCGAGTATGCGCGCTGTCTGCTGGGGGCATTGCAGCCGGTTCGATCCGATCGTTTGCGTTACTGCCCCGCTGCCATGGCGGCCAACGTCAAATCCGTCGAGAGGAGAATCGACATGATCCTGAATGCCCCTCGCAGAACCTTTTCGCGCCGGTGGTTGGGCGCGCCGGTGGCGGCGCTGCTGGCCGCCTGGTGCGGTTTCGCCCTGACCGGTGCGGCGTCGCCGGTCGCGCCCGCGGAAGAAGTCAAAGCCGACGCCCAACCCAAGACGGCGAGAATCGTCGTGCAGGAGGGCGAGGAAGGCGCCATCGTTGTGGATGGAATCGACGGCGAGGTCGAAGTCCAAAGCCATGACGGGAAACACGTGATCGTGCGCCGTCGCGGTCCTGCACCCGGCGACGGTCACGCAGCGATGGTCTTCGCGCAGGACGGCGCCGCGGCCGCCCATTTCAAGGCGATGATGTTGCCGCGCCTGGAAGGCCTCAGCCGCGAGCAACTGGAGCGTTTCCTCCAGGAACATCCCACTGCCGACGCAGACGGCGACGGCAAGGTCTCGCGCGTCGAGCACGACGCGTATCTGACCGCCCGCGCCATGCTCGCCCCCGCAGCCGTGATCGGCCAGTTCCCCAGGGCCGACCGAAACCAGAACGGCGTGCTCGAGGCGACCGAAGCCGCCCGGCTGATGAGCGGCCCGGGGATGTTCTTGCACCATCTCAGCCCGCCGGTCGGCGGGATCGGTCCGGACGGTGAGGCTGGCGCCCAGGTGTTCGTCGAGGCGCACGTCGTCGGCGACGGTCAGAACGTCGAGCCGCAGGTGGTGATCGTCAGACCCGACGGCCAGACGGACACCGACGCAGAGGACGTCATCATTGAAGTGGAGGTAGACGGCGAGGCAGCGGACGTCGAGGAGGACGTGGTCATCGAGTCGAACGGCGGCGCTGAGGGGGAAGTAGTCATCGAGTCGAACGGCGGCGCCGAGCGGGAGGTGGTCATCGAGTCGAGCGGCGGCGCCGGGCGGGCGGTAATCGTCCGTCGGGTGGGACCCGCCGGTCTCCACGATATCGCGATGCGGCAGTCGCCTGCACGCTGGGTTCTCGACAACGTCCCGGGCGAGCCCACGACCTTCGATGTCGCGCAGTACCTGGAGGTCGTCCGCCGCGCTCCGCACGCCGCGATCCTCGAACACCATCCCGAATTCGACGCGGACGGTGACGGCGCCCTGTCTGACGAGGAACTGAAGACGTTCATGCGCACGCTGCACGAGAAGCTGGGCGCCGGGATGATCCCGCACGGGGCAGCGGCGGCGCACGCGGCAGGGGCGGCGCACGGGGCAGGGGCGGCGCAGATCCACGTGTTCCGCGCCGACAGCATCGCGATCGACGGGCAGAACCTCGAGCCCGGCGAATGGACCGAGGAGTACACGGACGAGAACGGCAATGTCGTCCGGGTGGTGCGGACCGTGGCGGTCAAGGACGGCAAAGTGGAGGTCTCGGTGAACAAGACCGTGGGCGGCCCGGAGAAGAACTGACGGACCGCCACCGATGGCCTCCCGCTGCCGGTGCGATGGATTGAAGGATTGAAGGACTGATGGACGGATGGACGGATGGACGGATGGACGGATGGACGGATGGACGGATGGACGGATGGACGGATGGACGGATGGACGGATGGACGGATGGACGGAT
>QZJT01000010.1 GCA_003597935.1 Phycisphaerales bacterium
TCCCATCGACGTCATGGAAGGCCAGCCAAGCAAGGTTCGCGGCCCCGTCTGCCGCGCCCTGAATGCGCACCCCTTCCGAAGCGACCCCGTTGACATGCAGCTTCGTTGCAGGGGTCGTCGTGCCGATGCCGACGTTGCCGGCGTTGTCCACGAACACAGCGTCGGCCGGGCTTCCATCGGCGGCGTCGAGCGCGAAGGCGGACCTGGCGTGGCTGGCCAGAGGCGCCGCGGTGAGCTGCTGGCGCGGCGCGAGCACGACGAACCCGGTGGGGTTGTTGCAGTTCAGACCGGTGTCACGCCGGACTTCGATCTCCAGGTGGCGCTCCTGCGGGGTCGCAAACTGCTGTTCGAAGTCCAGAATCACGGTGAACAGGCCGTCCACGACATCCACGTCGTCGGCGCAAAGCAGATCGCCGACCTGCCGCCCACCCTCGGCGGCGTCGAACAGGCGGAAGCGGACATCGTGCAGCCCGTCGGCAGGCGACCCGTCGGCGTCCAGCCGGCCCTGGTAGGTGAATGCCGTGCTCTGCCCCAGTAGGGCTGGGGACGCAAGGCCGACGACCAGAAATATGCTCGCGCGGAATACGAAGTTCTGCCGGTGAAGCATCCTATTACTCCGTGATTGGCCTCTTCGATCTACTTTCCATCCTCCACGGCCGGCCGGCCGCGACTATTTCTGAATCGCTGGCACCAGCAGGCCGATCAAAACCGCAATGATGGCGATGACGACCAGGCCGCGTGGACGGTCCTCCGCTTCCGCGAAACGCCCCGTGCTCGAGACGACGGCCCCGTCACTGAACTCGACGGAATCGCGCCACGAGAAGCTCATCTGACCGATTTCGTCGGCATCCGCCTGCCAGGTGGTCACGCCGACCAGCAGGTCGCCGTTGGCGGCCTCGAATACCACGATCCCCTCGCCCTCCAGAGACCCTTGCTCCTGACCGGGCAGCAGAGTGATTTCGCCGTGGGCCGAGAACCTGCCCAGGTGCGAGGCCGTTCCTTCGAGCGTGAACGAAGACAGCCCTTCGGGCGCGTAGTCGATCGTTCCTCGCCAGTTCTGAAGCTTGATCACCGGGTCGGCAAACGCCGGGGTGACGGCGCGGGTGAAGAACGTCACGAGCACAACCATCGTGATGGTCTTCCTGCTGGGAATCCAAAGACTTCTCATGGCAATTGCCTCCTGCGAAATAGTGACTGGTAAACGTCCCGTCGAAGGACTCCTGTAAGTCACGGTCCGAACCCGCCAGGCTGGAGCCTGGCGATCCCAGGGACTAGCCGCCGGAAGTGTCAGGCGCCCTGTTCCACGTCGGCCCGCCTGGACCGTTTGGTGGCTGCGACCTCGGGGAGTAAGATCGGGGCCCCGGCCGGCGGGCCGGGGCGTGTTCCGGCATCAGTCAATCCGCAAAGCAGCGTGCCGACCGATCAGCCCGGTGCAGAAAAGAAAATGGCCGACCTACCGGACCAGCAGATCGCGCCGCTGACGCGCGTGCTCGAGCGCGCCAGCGCCGGCGACCGGCAGGCGGCGGCGGAACTGTTCCCGCTGGTCTATGACGAACTGCGAAAGCTGGCCCGTTCCCGCATGGCGAACCAGCCGCCCGGCGCCACGCTGCAACCAACGGCGCTGGTTCACGAGGCGTACCTGAAGCTGGTCGGCGGCGGCGACCCCGGCTGGGACAGCCGCGCCCACTTTTTCGGCGCGGCCGCCCAGGCCATGCGCCACATCCTGGTCGATCAGGCCCGGCGCAAGGCGAGCCTGAAGCGCGGCGGCGACCGCAAGCGCGTGGACGGCGACGCGATCGAACTGACCATCGAACCGATCGGCGAGGACATCCTGGCGCTGGACGAGGCCCTGACGGAACTGGAGCAACAGGACGAGCGCAAGACGCGGATCGTGATGCTCCACTATTTCGGCGGCCTGACTTTTGAGGAGACGGCCGCCGCCCTGGGCATCTCGGTGCCGACCGTCCAGCGGGAGTGGCGGTTCACGCGAAGCTGGCTGTTTGCGCGCCTGGGAGGAGAAATAGACGGACAAAGCTGATCGGTTGCCGCCGGCGTTTGCGGATGTACACATAGTGGACGAATGACGAATGTCGGCTGATCCTTCTTCGATGTCGGCTGGGCCCCTGAGTCGGGCTGAGGCCCTCTTTGACGAACTCGTCGGCTTGCCGCCTGCGGAGCGTGCGCCGTTGCTGGCGGCCCGCTGTGGCGACGACCGGGGGCTCTATGCCCTGGTCGAGCAGCTCCTTCAGAATGACGACAGCGGCATGGGGGAGTTTCTCGGGCGGCAGGTGCTGACTCCGGACCGCTTCAGCCCGAAGATCCCGGCGCGGATCGGCCACTACGAGATTCTCCGTGAGATCGGCCGCGGCGGCTCCGGCGTCGTCTACGAAGCGCGACAGGACCATCCCGCCCGATCGGTGGCGCTCAAGGTGCTCGCCGGCGCCTTCGTCACGCCCGATATGCTCCGCCGCTTCACGCACGAAGCCGAAATCCTCGGCAGCCTTCAGCATCCGAGCATTGCTCAGGTTTACGAAGCGGGCACCGTCGCCGTGCCCATTCCGCTGGGCATCGCCGCGCCGGTTCCTTATTTCGCCATGGAACTGGTCCGCGGCGAACCGGTGACGCGCTACTGCGACCGCGAGGGCCTTTCGATCACCGCGCGGCTCGAGCTGTTCCGCGACATCTGCCATGCCGTGCAGCACGCTCATCAGAAGGGAGTGATCCACCGCGATCTGAAGCCCACCAACGTGCTGGTCGGCGACGCCGACGGCACGCCGGCGCCCAAGGTCATCGACTTCGGCATCGCCCGCGTCACGGAGGCTGGACCGTCGGCCACGCCCCTGCTGACCGAGCGCCTGCAACTCATCGGCACGCTCGAGTACATGAGCCCGGAACAGGCTGAACTCTCGCGCGACATCGACACGCGCAGCGACGTCTATTCCCTGGGCGTCCTGCTCTACGAACTCCTGACCGGAACTACGCCCATCGAACCTCACCGGCTGCGCAGCGCCACGCTCTCCGAGATTCAACGGCTGATCGTGTTCGCGGAGCGCTCCCGGCCCAGCGCTCGCGCCGGCCAGCAGACGCCGTCGTCGCTTCAACGTGCGTCTCAAGGCGCAGGCCCCGGCATGGGGGCCGCGGCCGACGGGTTGAAAGCCTCCGCCGCATCCGGCGCGGCCGTCGAAGCGAAAGTCCGCCCATCCGACCAGATCGCGGCGCTGCGCGGTACCGACGTGCCGCACCTGGTCCGCACGCTGCGCGGCGACCTCGACTGGATCGTGATGAAGTGCCTGGAGCGGGATCGACGCCATCGCTACGCCACGGTCAGCGCGCTGGCTGAAGACATCGGCTGCTACCTGGATCAACAACCGGTGTCCGCGACGCCGCCGAGCGCCGGCTACAAGCTGCGGAAGTTTGCTCGGCGGAATCGCGGACTGGTACTGGCCGGTGCGGCCGTGGTCGCGTCGCTGACGCTCGGCATCATCGGCACCACGCTCGGACTGGTATGGGCCATCCGCGAGCGAGGGATCGCACAGCAGGAACAGCATACGGCCCAAGCGGCCGCGGCGCGAGCCACGCTCGAAGCCGAGCGGGCCGATCTGGAGGCGGGCCAGGCGCGGGCCATCAACGATTTTCTGCGCGAGGTGCTCGCCAGCCCGGATCCCGACGAACGCGCCGCCGACGTCCGCCTGGTCGACGTGCTCGCCCGCGCGTCCGACTCGGTACACGAGCGCTTCGGCCGGTACACCGTTCAGGAAGCCGAGGTGCGCGATCTGCTCGGCCAGGTTTACGACAAGCTCAGTCTGTGGTCCGACGCACGGGCACAGTTTGCGGTATCGCAGAAGCTGTGGGCGGCGCACGCCGGTCCTGACGATCCGCGCACATTGGCCGCGGAAATGGCCTACGTCGGCGAGTGCGTTAATACGCAATGGGTGTCAGAAGTGGAGCGCCTGCTTCCGGACCTGCTGCCGAGAATAGAGCGGGTCCACGGGCCGGATTCCGAGCAGGTGCTCAACGCCAGGCGATCCATGGCGATCGCCCTCATGTTCCGCAATCGTCTCGATGAAGCCGAAATCATCCTGCTGGATATTCGCCGCCATCCGGCCATCGCCGACGACGACTCGATGCAGATACGCGTACTCCACAACCTCGTCAGCCTGGCCCGCCGCCGCACGACCACTGCCGGGCGAGAGGAGTCCATCGCCATTCTGACGGAAGCCGAACCGCTGGCACGGGAAAAACTGGAGCGATCAGTCCGCTGGTTCGGCGCGGACAGCGGCTATACACTCGAGGCCGAGGTCAATCTGGCGGAAATCCTGGACGGGATCGGGAAGCGGGAAGAAGCGATCGAATCCTGCCGCCGCGTCCTCAGCATCGAGGGTCTCGGCGAATGTCACGGCGCCCGGCTCATGGCGCTCGATACGCTCGCCGACGCTTTGACCCTTATGGGAGAAGAGCAGGAACCGGCGGAGCTACTTCTGCGCGAACTCGACTGTCTGCGGCGGAAAACTCCGGGAGATAACATCGCAGTGATCTCCGCGATGAGTGAACTGCTTCGATACCTGGACCGCGCCGGCCGCGCCGCCGAAGGCGAAGCAATGGCACAGGACTTGATGGCGTCACTGGCGCGCTTCGGAGACGGACACGATGACCTCGGGTTCCGAACGGACACCTACATCGCCCACTTCACGTCCGTGCAGGGCCGGCTCGACGAGGCCGACGCGCTGTTCCAGAAGCTGGTGGACGCCGAACAGCAGCAAACGAATCACTCGTTGCGCGCCAGGCTTCACTTGTTTTACGGCGGCCACCTGTCACGACAGGGGCTGTTCGGGCAGGCCGAAGCGGAACTGGAGACGGCCGTGCAGTGGAACGGCGGCATCCGAATGGGGACCTACTCCACACACCCGGACGACCTGATCCTGGGCTTCATCGCGCTGTACGACGCCTGGGGCAGGACGGACTTGGCTGCGGAATACAGGCACATGCGAGAGGAGGTCCTGAGTTCGTCGCCGCCCGCCGTCGATTGACCGTTCGCCGACACGCCGCCCACCCCAATGCCGCCAGCACCCACGTTGGAATCTTCGCGGCCGACGCCAATCCAGACCGGATTCGACGCCTCGCGCCGCCGCGGCGACGGGCCGCGAAGATGTCTGCTCACGGCACTCGGGCCGCAGCGGCGATCCGGCGGAAGGCCGTCAGGCTCCGCGCTTTCGCCGCGGGGCCGTCAGGTCCGGCGCTATCGCCGCGGCGCCCGGCCGTTGATCATGGAATCTACGTTCACAATGTGCACGAGCGGGATGAACGTCCGGCGATCCGAGTTCGGCTGCGCGATAAACACCTCGGACTGCGTCAGTGCGACGGCATGAGGATCGCGGACGACAAACGACACGCCCGCCGACGTGACGATCCGAAACGGCTTGAACGGATCGTGGTCGAGCATTTCTCGTAGGGTATCGGAAGTCTTGCCCTCATCTTGGTTCGGCATGGGGTCACAATCAACGCACTGCGCCCGGGGGCACGATGTTGCGAATCAGGGCCGTGGGCATTCCCGCAAGGTCGTGCCGATCCCCGCTCGCCTTACCCCTCCCACCCCTCCAACAGCTCCACGATCCGTTCGACCTGCCCGCGATCGTTGAACAGGCGCCGCGCCGCCCGCAGCCGCTCGTGCCACCACGTGTGCAGATAATCGCGGTCCTGGCCGCCGCATTCACGTCGCAGGCGGTCCAATTCCGCCTGTTCTTCCGGGCCGAGTTGAAGCTGGGCGTTCTCGTCGAGCGAAGGCGCCGTCCGTGCGGCGCGATCCGGGCGGCCCTGCAGCCGCGCGAGCTTCCGCCGCGCGTAATCCAGAGCGCAGGCGCCCGTCTCGTCCGGCTGCGTCAGGTCCGCACCGGCCGCGAGCAGTTCGCGCACCACCCGAACGCTGGGACAAGGTCCGCGCACGTTGGCGATCAGCGGTGTGCGACCGCGCAATGAAGCGCAGTTGGGATCGATGCCCCACGAGAGTCGTTCGGCCACCAGATCCGCGTCGCCGCGCTGAGCGGCCAGATAGAGCATCTTCTCGAATCGTCTGCGGTGATTCGGGTCCCGGGCCAGGTCGCGAAAGTCCGACACGGATGCGATCATAAACAGTCAACGGCCCGGACGCGAGTCCGACCGTATGGCCCGCCGGCCGTCGCGGTACACGGGGCGCCTGACCGAGTCGCGCTTGCACCACAGCGAGCCGCGTGGCTCCTGCCTGCCGGCAGGCAGGTCAGCCCGCACAGAGTCTGCTCCGGATCGACGTTCGCCGGTGCTGATGGACGCCCCCGCCTTTGCGGGGTCATTCGGGCATCGCCGCGGATTTCCGCCGCGTCCCTCACGGACCCCTGGAGCACGGGGCGCCCCTGGCGCCACTTGCCTCCACACTCCGCAGACCGTAAGCTCCCGCTGGTCACCGGTCGCCGGGCCTTCCGCGGCCGGACCCGCCGGAGAGGTGGGTGAGTGGCTGATACCAACGGTTTGCTAAACCGTCGTACTGGTTTACACCGGTACCCCGGGTTCGAATCCCGGCCTCTCCGATCTTCCTGTCAGGCGCTCTCTGATCCGCTCGATAGCCGTCACAGCCGGCGTCCCGCGGTCGCGATCGATCCGATAACGCTCAAGCCTGCGGTCGAGTTCGTCGCGCTGCGCGGGCGGAATCGGAACGCCTTCCTGTTCTGCGACGATGCTGTCCCAAATGTTCTCCACCAGTCTCAAGCGCTCACTCGATTCAGGGTCCTGGATCTTCACGTTCGCCTCCGTTGCCACGTTCGGGATAGCGGGGGTCAGCATCGCACGCCAGCGCGACTACCGGTCTTGCGGGATTATGCCGGTGCCCGAGGGCGGAATACAGCGGACGTTGGTCCGCCGGTCCGCCCATGCTCCATCGTGGCGCCGCGGTATGCGCGGGCTCGACTGGCTGGCGAGCCAATAGGCCGCCGAGACCGCCCGTGGCGCCGCGGTATGCTCGGGCTCGACACTCCGATTTCCTTGCGACCCTCCTCTCCGCAGTTGAGGCGGTGCTGTCGGTGCCGGGCGATGTCACGAGCTTTTCGCTCGCCGTCAGATTGCCGGGCACACAGTAGGCACAGCGGGAACTACCGGGGCCGTCGAACGCCGCGGTTGCCCGAGCCGGTTCGGCTGGCAGCGTCGGCGGATTCGGGGCGATCACGAAGCGGGTCGCAAGCGTGGTTGCCCGCTCCGTCGAGGCGCTGTGCGGTCAGTAAGGCATGTTGAAGCTCGATCGGATGTTCAGGAACGGCAGCGACTGCCTGGCGACGGTCGAGGCGCGGGACATGCTGGGCGTCGCGCTTCACGTCGTCGACTTGGGCGGCAACGCCATCGACACCACCAGCCCCGCCAAGACGCTGGAGCATGGAGGGACTTATCATCCGTCGGGTTCAACGTTGGGCCTGGAGATCAACTGAGGGACGGGCCGGCTCGGTCCCGATGGCTTCACTCGCTATCACACGCGAGCAGGTCACCGATTCCTACGTCGTAGTCGGCCTGGCGGCGGCGGGCTGGCGGCAGCCCCGAGTGCCGACGGAGCCGCCACCGCAGTTCGCCTGATGACAAAACCCCCTCTGAAACGACCGAAACGGCCGTCGAGAATGTCAACACCCCGGCTGGTACTGCCGAGAACGGCGGTTTTGGTTTTGTCACTTTGGCCAGCGCCTTCCGCCGCCGTCCTCGCCGCCGCCTCGCGCAGAGGCCGCTCACCGCGTTACAATCTCTGTGTGCGTGCAGTACGACAGACCGACACGTTCCTCTTGCGGTTCGGCCTCCTCGGCTGCATCGCCTGCCTGATGCTGTTCGCCTTCGGCATAGTGTGCCACGTTTACGTTGGCGGCGGCGGTGTCGGTATCGGCTTCACGGAAGGCCGGTTCGTCATCGTGGGGTTGGAAGAGTATCCCGAGACGCTCGGCTGGCAAACGGGTCGCAGCATCAAGAAGCCGCTCGGCTTGGGGATGGACGATCGTTTTCAGATTCGTGTTCCAACGGCGCTCCATGAGCTACGCGAACTATGGGCGTGGTACGTTCCGCTGTGGATTCCGTCCGCCGGATTCGTCGCCGTTGTTCTGCTCGCCCGATTCAGCGCCCCGCGGGCGGTGGGTTTTCTGGCCGCGCTCGGGTCCGCCGACATAGCGACCTCCAGGCTCGCGGCCACGGCCGGGAGCATCGCGTCGGCGCGTGCGCGACAGCGGGCGCTTCACCTCGCGACACTGATCGGCGCCGTGATGTTCGCGGTCGCCCTGCACGTTGGACTCTGGTGCATCCTGCACGTCGGACTGTGGCTGCTTTTCGGTCCGAACAGTGACTGGCCCGATTGGCTTTCGCAAGCCTGGATCTTCCCCGGCGGCCCGCTCCTGGGCTGCCTATGGCTGGGGCTGTTCTTGAGACTGGCGGATCGGCGCGCGCGGCTGGACGCATCCAGCCACTGCGTGTGCGGCTACAACCTGACCGGCAACGTCAGCGGCCGCTGTCCGGAATGCGGCATGGACATCGACCCCCAGGCGCGAGAGGCAGCCCAAGCCCCGCCGCCCCCGTGAAAGCGTCTACAGCGCCCATGGTGACGAAACCCCCGCTCGTACCGCCGGGATCGGGGTTTCGTTTCCATAGACACCGTGGACGCGCCGACGCGGGAGACGCGGCGCGGATCGGGGTCGCGCGGTATAATGCCCAGATGCGATGGCGACGGGCGAGACGCTGGGGCTTCAGGATCGGCGTGGCGGGCTGCGTCGGGTCCGCCGTGCTGCTTTCCATCAGTGCATTCGCCTACGGCATTCTCTCTTGGGATCGATTCGTCCTGTGCGTCGGGCAGGGAGCGTTCGGGCTGATGCTGAGCGATACCGCTGGTCGCTTGGCATTCTCCTGGAATGCTCACCCAGACACGCTCCACCTGGGTCTGTGGCCCGCGCGCTGGCCGCAAGGGAACGGGGACACGCTCGTGACGGTGCCGCTGTGGATGCCACTCGTGATCTTGGCGGCGCTCGCGATTGCCACCCGTCCTGCCGTCCGTCAGCGCCCCGGCTACTGCCGTAAGTGCGGCTACGACTTGCGCGGCAACACGTCGGGGGTCTGCCCGGAATGCGGAGAGGCGGCGTGATGCGTAAGGGCGTCATCGCACTGCTCATTCTGGCCACGGTGTGGACCAGCTTCAAATACGTGCTCAACTTGGCGCAAGGTGACGACCGTGCGTCGGCTGAAGCCGCAATCCACATCACGGACAATTGGAGTGTCTGGTACCTGGTCGATGAGCGCGTGCAACTCGTCTTTTCGTGCTGGCTGTCCCTGGATGAGACGACCGCGGAAACAACAGAAATGACACGACATGGCCGCACCGCCGGCTTCGGTTTCGTCATCGGGCGCTGGGCGAAAGACGGGAGACCATATTTCTTCTCGCGGGTTTATTGCCCGACCGGATTCGCACTTGCGGTACTGGTCGCCTACCCCGCGTTTGCCTTCACCCGCGGCCCGCTCCGGCGGTATCGACGGCGCAGGCGCGGCCTGTGCGTGACGTGCGGCTACGACCTGCGCGGCAACTCGTCCGGCGTCTGCCCGGAGTGCGGTGCGCGTCGGACCGGGAGGCCGCCAGCCTGAGACCATCCCCTAGACGGCTCAGGTGGAAGGCGGGCCGCCCCGTGACCCTGTCGTTTTCACACTGAGTCCCGGCGCGCCCGGACGATCATAACTCTGGTCTGCAAAAACACTTGCGGCGACACCTGGGCGGCAGCCGCGGCGCGTGTGTAATCCACGCACAACTCCCCCGCCATCGGCGGGCTGGGCAGCCCACATGGCTGCCTGTTTTTATGCGCTGATTGTGCCTGGGAGGCAGCGTGAACAAGCGCAGCATCGTTTACATCGACGCCCTCAACTTCTGCTGCGGCGTGGGAAGCCTGCGGGCTGGTGACGATAGGCATGGATGACAGCCGCGGATATGAACTCATGCCATGACCCGCAACGAAAAACGGGGGATGTGCTTGACTCTCGAGTTGGTCCGCCCGTGGTCCGGCGTAGCGCCGCGGCCTCCGCGCGCTCGACACTCGCTTACGGCGGGTTGTCGATGGACCTATGATGGCCGCCATGTCCGCCCGCAAGCAGGCCGAGCCGACCGGGTTCCTCTTCGCCGAGGAGGGCGAGTCGCGGGTCGGGCTGCTGGCGGAGGTGGCGCCGGTGCTGCCGGGGGCGGCCCTACGCGGGGGGGGCACGTATCCGTTCCTCGTGCCGGACTCGATGGCCGCCGAGGTGGAGCCGGGGCGGCGCGTGCGGGTGCCGATCGGACGGTCGGGCAAGCGCCTCGCGGATGGCTTCGTCATCGACGTCAGCCGGCGGACGTGGGAGAGCACGATCCGTCCGATCGACTCGGTCGTCGATGATCACACGTTCCTGACGCCGCCACTGATGCAGCTCGGGCGGTGGATCGCGGATTACTATTGCTGTCCGCTGGGTCGTACGCTGGCGGCCATGACGCCCGAGTCGGTGCGGGCGGGGGCGGGCCTGACGCGGGTGCGATACGTCCAGGCGCTGATCACCCTGGAGCAACTCGAAGCATCATCGCAGCGAGTGACGGCAGGCCGTCGGGCGGTGATGGAGGCGCTGGTGGAATCGCCGGCCCAACGGGAGCCGATGGGTGCGGAGCCGGCCGAACCGACGGCCGCACAGGCGGCGACCGGTGCGGAGCCGGCCGAATCCACTGTCGAACAGGCGGCGACCGGTGCGAAGCCGGCCGGATCGACGGCCGCACAGGCAGCAACCGGTGCGGTTCCCGCCGTGCCGCTGGCCACGCTTTGCCAGCGGGCCAACGTCACCGCGGGCATCGTGCGCGACATGGCCCGCAAGGGCTGGGTGAAGATCATCGAGCGGCGTACACTGCCGGTGGCACAGGCCGAGGACGTCACGGGCGGACCGCTCGGCGCCGTCGAGCCGGATTTCGAGTTGACAGCCGACCAGGCAGGCGTCCTGAACGACCTCTATCAGCGCATCGACGCCCGCCGGTTCTCCACCACGCTGCTCTTCGGCGTCAGCGGCAGCGGCAAGACCGAGGTCTACGTCCGCGCCCTGCGGCACGCGATCGCCCGGGGGGGGCAGGCCATCCTGCTGGTGCCGGAGATCATGCTGACCACGCAGCTCGTGCAGCGCCTGGCCTGCCGCTTTTCGCGGGTGGCGATCCTGCACAGCGGGCTGACCGGCGTCCGCCGCAGCCTGACGTGGCGGCGGATCGCCGCGGGCGAACTGGACGTGGTGATCGGCACGCGCAGCGCCGTGTTCGCGCCCTGTCCGGACCTGCGGCTGATCTGCGTCGATGAGGAACAGGAAACCGGCTACAAGAACCTGCAAGCGCCGCGCTTTCACGTGCGCGACGTGGCGGTGAT
This sequence comes from Phycisphaerales bacterium, assembly GCA_003597935.1. Lineage (GTDB taxonomy): Bacteria > Planctomycetota > Phycisphaerae > UBA1845 > UBA1845 > SURF-32. The sequence continues at coordinate 11,391 of QZJT01000010.1, forward strand.
GCGGGCGTCGCAGGCGGGCATCGCGATCGTGCTGGGCTCGGCGACGCCGGCGCTGGAGACGTGGTACAACGCCGCCGTGGCCGGCCGCTATCATCGCCTCGACCTTTACGGCCGCGTCCACGCCCGCCCCATGCCGCGCGTCAGCGTGGTGGACATGCGCACCGAAGCGTGGGCCAGGCGGCAGGATGCCGTCCTCTCGCGCCTGTTGCAGGCGCGGCTGCAGGAGACGTTCGGCCGCGGCGAGCAGGCGGTGATCCTCATCAACCGCCGCGGCTATGCCACGCGTATCTTCTGTCCCGCCTGCCGGATGAACCTCACCTGCCCCAATTGCAGCGTCAGCCTCGTGGTCCACGTCGTCCACTCGGTGGCGCGATGCCACTACTGCCGCATGGTGATCCCGCTGCCGGACCGCTGCCCGAACGTGACCTGCCGGCAGCCGGTGATGCGGGCGGGGACGGGGACGCAACGGGTCGAGGAGGCGATCGCGGCGCTGCTGCCGCAAGCCCGGATCCGCCGCGTCGATCGCGACACCATGCACCATCGCGACGAATACGCCGGCGTGATCCGTGCCTTCGAGCAGCGCTCGCTGGACATCCTCGTCGGCACGCAGATGGTGGCCAAGGGGCTGGACTTCCCGGCCGTGTCTCTGGTCGGCGTCATCCACGCGGAGGGACTGTCGGCGTCGGCGGACTTCCGATTCAGCGAACACCTCTTCCAGTTGCTCACCCAGGTCGCCGGCCGGGCGGGGCGATCCGACATCCCGGGGGAGGTCGTGATTCAGTCATCCATGCCCGACAGCCCGGCGGTGCGGCTGGCGGCGCAGCACGATTACACCACGTTCGCGGCCGCGGAGCTTCACGCCCGCCGGTCGATCGGCTACCCCCCTTTCGCCCGGCTGGTGCGCTTCGTCGTCGCAGACGAGAAGGACGCCGCCGCCCTGGCCGCGGCCGACCAGATCGCCCGCCGGCTCAAGGAACTGCTGGCAGCGCACGAGCTGGCCGCCGCCCACGTCACCGGCCCGGCGCCCTGCGCCCTGCCGCGCCTGCGCAAGAAGTACCGCTACGACGTCCTTCTCCGCGCCGCCAGCGCCGCCGACGTGGCGGCGCTGCGTCACGACCCGGCGTTCGCGGAAGCGACGAAGGTCAAAGTCCAGTCGGTGCAGATCGACGTGGATCCGGTGGCGTTGACGTAGAGATCGACTCCGCGCGATCAACTGCCGTCAGCGAGCCGCGGGCTTCAGCCCGCGCGGAGATTCGGTCGGCGCCGGGTCACAACTCGCGCGCGACCCATTGGCGTCACTCCATATACCCCAGATCGACGAGCCGATCGGTGACCTCCGCCAGTTCGGCTTCGGTGTAGACTTCCGTGGGAGCCTCGACCGGTTCGAACGCCTCGGCGGCCGCGCGTTCCACACGGGGCGGCTTCTCGAACAGGTCGGTGATGACGCGGCCGTGCATGTCGTCGGGAATGCGCAGGCCCATCATCGCCAGGATGGTCGGGGCGCAGTCGACGATGTTGGCCGAGACGCCGTTGCGGCAGGCGATGCCGGGGCCGCGGGCGATGAGGATCCCCTCCTTGCGGTGCGTGCCCTCGAGCTTGCCGTAAGAGAGCCATTCCATCGGGTTGCGGCCCTTGATACGGCGGCCGACCGCGATCGGGTCGTGCTGGATCAGGATCAGGTCCGGCATCCAGGGCTGGTCCAGGCGGGTGCAACCGTACAGTTCCTCCGGCTTATGGACCTCTGGAAAGACCTGGATGACCTGCCCGGTCGGGTCCGTCGCCCGCTCCGCCTGCAGACGGGCCTGCAAGTCGTCGCGGATGGCCTCATAGTCGCACGGGTCGACGATGCCGGTCGGCTGGCGGCCCTTCAGGTTGACGAAGAGGAACCCGCCGTTGCCGGCGTGCATCACGCAGGCGCGGGTGCGGGCCAGATCCGCCGGCACGTACTTTTCGATCCCGACCGGCTGGGCCAGCGCGTCGAGATTGCTCTTGCGCCGTATCAGTCGCGCAAGCTGCGCCCGCAGGCGCGGCCAGCCCCGTTGCAGGTGCAGATAACCCCAACGCTTCAGAAGAACGTTGGGGTACACCGTCCCTTCCATCGAGCCGTGCCCGTGGTCGGACACCATCAGGATGGAGGCGCGATACGTCGCGGCATAGTCGAGGAGCTTGCCGATCGCCTCGTCCAGCCTGGCGAAGCACGCCTTCACGGCGTCGCGGCGGGCGGGAGCGCGGTCGCGCCAGCGCGGGTCGATGTACTTCCAGGTCTTGTGCTGGAGGTTGTCCACCAGCTTGAAGACCACCATCAGCACGTCCCATGACCCTTGCTCGCCCAGGTGGATGGTCATGTCGGCGCCCTGGTGGAAGCTGGCCGAGATGTAATCCAGGTTGTGCTGGAACAGTTCATCGCCCCCCCCGACCTCGCGTTTCCACTTCGACTTCAGCGTCGGATCGGGCCAGCGGGCCAGGATCTCTTCTCGCAGGCGCGGCGGCGAGACGAAGTCTGACTGCGGTCCGGGCGTCTCGAAGCCGCTGACGACGAAGCCGTTTTCCAGCGTGATCGGCGGATAGGTCAGCGGGACGTTGACGCTGCCGACGCGGAAGCCCTTGTCGCTGAGGATCTGCCAGAGGTTGCGGTTGCGGCCCAGCGAGCGGGTGCTGTGAAAGCGGATCAGCCCGGCTTTGGCGTCGTAGTACTCGAAGTCCAGGGCGCCGTGGGCGCCGGGGTTCTTGCCGGTCAGAAACGTGGTCCACGCGGCCGGCGTCACCGGCGGAACCGTCGACCAGAGGACGCCCGTCGCCCCGCCCCGAACCACCTCGGCCAGCCGCGGCATGAACCCTTCGTCCATGAGCGGGCCGAGTACATCCATGGTGGCGCCGTCCAGACCGATCACCAGCACCCGCTCCGCCACGGCCGGCAGCGCCCGACGGCCGTGCGGCGGCGGGATCGTGGCTGCGTCGTTGAGGTTGGACCCGGACTGACCCGATGCGCTATTCACGGCAGGGAATCTCCGATACACAGGGTGCCGAAAGCGTGCGGCCTCCGCCCATGGGATGGCGGACGGCCCCGGCGGCCAGGGTGTACCGGCCGGACCCGGGAATCAAGCGTACCGCTCGACGCGGCCGGGGAGAAGGCCATGGGAAAGCGAGTTCACCGAATGCTCCTCGGCGCGGGATGGGCCGGCCGCGGCCGGTCCGTGCGGCTCCGCCTGATGGTGCTGGCCGGCATCGCCGCCGCCCCCGGTTGTGTGCCGCTCGATCCTGCGTTCGACGGACCGTCGAACGATAACTCATCCCGCAACGACGACGGACCGACCGACGTGGATCTGCCGGACGTCGCCTATTGCGACCGCGTGTCCGGCGCCCCTTCCGACCAGGTCGCGTTCGAAGACGAGGTGCTGGAACTCGTCAACGCCGAACGGGCACGGGGCGCGAGTTGCGGCGATCTGGGCCGGTTCGCCCCCGCGGACCCGGTGGTCTCCAACGCGGCGCTTCGCTGCGCCGCCCGCAATCACTCCCGGGACATGGCCGAGCGTGGGTTTTTCGACCACACCAACCCCGACGGCGAGGGACCGGGCGAGCGCATCGCGCGGACCGGCTATCAACCGCGCACCTGGGGCGAGAACATCGCATTCGGACAGACGTCCCCACGGGCGGTCGTCGACGCCTGGATGGAGAGCCCGGGGCACTGCGCCAACGTCATGAACCCCGCGTTCACCGAACTGGGCGTGGGGTACGAGGCGGGCGACTATTGGACTCAGGTGTTCGGCGCGCCGCGCGAGCCGTGAATCTGATCATGACGCACAAGCCGGGGGAGCATCACGTTCGGATCGTCCGCGCGGGCTTCAAGCCCGCGGCTCGCTGGGCGTGCCGGTCCGCGCACCGTGGAGTGTGCCGCTACGGCTGCTCCTGCGCCTGCCGGCGGCGGGCCTCTTCCAGGGTGGCTTCGTCGGGCGGGCGGAACAGGTTCGCCACCGCAGGGCGATCGAACGGGGTGTATTCGTAGAGCACCGCGCCGTCCACCTCGTGACGGAACACGTGCATGTCGCACCACCACGCCGCCCGCGTGGGACGGTCGTTTTCGAGCCGATCGACGAAGACCATCACCTCACGCCCGTCGACGTACACCAGCACGTAGATCGTATTCCGCGAGAACACGCGGCCGTAGGCCAGCCCGTTCGGCTTGACGTTCGGCGGAAGCTCCGCCAGCCCGAAGACCAGCGGCAACCCCATCCGCACGTCGAACGTCTGGGCGAACTCTACGTCGTCCTTGCAGATCCAGGCAGGCTCGAAGTGGAGCAGTTCGACCTGCCGGTAATAAGCGTCCTCCAGCGAGTTGGATGCGATCAGCCCCAGACGGTAGCCGGTGGAGAGCGAGAGCGGCCCCCAGAGCCGCCACGCGCCGGCGATCGACAGCACCAGCACCGCCGCGATCGCCGCCACCCGGCCCAGCCGCCACCCACGGGCCGCGGCCGTAACGCTGCTCGGCGCTCGCCGGGCGGCGTCGATGCGTGCGAGGGCCGCCTCCACCGGAGGGGGGGCGAACACCCGCGCCAGCGCCTCGTTCAGGCGGGCCATCTGCTCGATCGGCCGCCGCAGCGACTCATCGCGGGCCAGATCGCGCTCGAACGCCTCGCGCTGCGGTCCGGCCAGCAGACCGTCGACGTAGGCGTCAATCAGTTGTTCGCCATCACGCTCCATGACGCGTCTCTTGCGCCCCTTCTTTCGCGGCGCTGAGCTTTCGGCGCAGCGCCTGTCGACTGCGGTGTACGTGGCTCATCGCCGTCCCTTCCGGGATCTCCAGCAGGCTGGAGATCTCGGAGTATTCCAACCCCTCGAGGGTCCTCAGCAGCAGGCAGGCCCGGGCCGTCTGCGACAGTTCGCCCAGCGCCCTCATCACGTCATCGTCAAAATGTCGCTGGTCCGGTGGCAGTTCGCCGCGGGCGTTGACGGTCAGCGCGGCCGGGTCGGGTTCGTCCGAGACCGGCTCGGCCAGGTGTTCGACGGCCGCCGGCTCCATGCCCGAGGCCCGTCGCCGCCGCTCGCTGCGCGAATGATTGAAGGCGACGTAGCGGACGATCTGTCCCATCCATGCCCGGAAACTGGTTCCCGGCTTGAACTGATCCCACTTGCCGAGCGCGATGATCGCGGCCTCCTGCACGATGTCATCGGCCAGCGCGCGATCGCGCACGATTCCTGCGGCGATCAGCCAGAACACCCGATACGCGGCTCGGAACTGGTCGGTGAATTCGCGGGGCATCTGCGCCTCGGGTCCCGTACGCTTCGCGAGATGCCGCTTGCCGCTTCGGTCCACGCGCGTAACCTTACCATAAATGTCGCCGCCACGCCCCCGCCATTGCAGGCGCAGGGCCGTTGCGGGCGCGTGACGGATTCGGCCGGCGGGCCGTCTGAGCGAGCCGCGTGGCTTCAGCCCGCGCGGGCATTGGGCCCGGATGTCGCGCCCCGGAGGGTCCGAGCGTTCCGGTGGGCGAAGCGCCGGCGCCGGTTCAGTCGGCGGAGTCGCGTCGAGTTCGTCACCCAGCCAACCTTCGCGGGCAAGTGACCGATCTAGCGGGCCGGGCGGCGGCGGCACGCTCTTGCGAGGACAGGCTCCCCCGAAGTACACCGCCCGCAATCGGCGCGGCCACCGTCGGACGTCCCGGTCGGTCAGATCCCGCCGCGCAGGAACGTGCCCAGCGTGCGGAAGAGGATCATCATGTCCAGCTCGAAGCAGGCATTCTTGAGATAGTAGAGGTCGAACTGGAGCTTGCGCTTGGCGTCCTCGATGGAAGACCCGTACTTGTAGCTGATCTGGGCCCAGCCGGTCAGGCCGGGCTTGATGAGGTGCCGCTCGTTGTAGAAGGGAATGACGCCCCCCAGGCGGGCGACGATGTCGGGCCGCTCCGGCCGCGGGCCGATCAGCGACATCTGCCCCAGCAGGACGTTCACCAGTTGCGGCAGCTCGTCGATCCGCGTGCGCCGCAGCAGCCGTCCCACCGCCGTCACCCTGGAGTCGTTCGGCGACGCCCACACGCTGTGGCCGTTTTCGGCGTCGACGCGCATGGTGCGGAACTTGAAGACCGGGAACGGGTTCCCCTTCAGCCCCACGCGTTGCTGCGAATAGAACACCGGCCCGCCGTCGCACAGCTTGATCGCCAGCGCGATCCAGGGCCACAGCGGCAGCGTCGCCAGCAGGCCCACGGTCGAGACCAGCAGATCGACGATGCGCTTCAGCGAAAGCCGGTCGCAGTCGTCGGCGCTGAGATCCGCGAACAGGAACCACTCCGGGGTCAGTTCGTCCACCAGGATCTGCCCCGCGGCTTTTTCGTAGAACGTCGCCTCGTTGGTGACGCGGCAGCCGCTCTGCAGGCAGGGCAGGATCCAGTCCAGGATCTTCCGATCGCGCGAGCACTCCGATCCCACCACCATGTCGGTGACGTGGTGCCGTACCCGCAACTGCTCGACGTCGCCGTTGGCGCCCAGACACCAGCGCCGCCCCTCCCCGTCGCAGTCCTGAGTTCGGCCGCTGGTGTAGCCGACCAGCCGGTATTCCGACATCAGGCCGCGCTCCTGGGCCGCCTGAAACGACTCGAACAGAGGCCACGAACCCACCACCAGCAGCGGACGCCGCACGTTGTGGACGAACCACCATGCCAGCAGGCGTATCCCCGTCCCCCCGATCAGATATCCGAGCACGGCGCAGCCCACCGCCCGGCGGCTGGCGGTGGCGTACATCACCACGTAGATCAGCGCGTATGCGGTGATGACCGCGACGGACGTGGTCAGAAGACTGCGCACGACGATCCGCGAGCGGCTCCACAGCGTCTCCCGCTCGTACAGTCCGAAGACCAGGCTCGCGATCAGGAAAGCCCCGACAAAGACCGCATATCCCTGCCAGGCGGCGATGTGGTTGACGCCGTACGATTCCGACACGCCCACCAGCCAGTAGCCGAGCTGAACCATGCCCGCCACCAGCAATGCGTCGAGCACCATCCACGCGGACGCGGGCGCGTCCAGCAGGGCATAGCCGATCCGGTTGAGCAGGGTTTGCGATTCAGGCCGGTTGACGCGGACGGTGCGGGAGCGGACGAGGGCGGACCCCACCCGCGCGGCCGCGACCGTAGCGGCGTCTGCCTGAGGCGAAAGCGGCAACGTCATGCTGAGGTTTCCCCCAATCGCGAGTCCGGCAGTGGCATCGGCGAGCCGATGCTGCAACGTGAGTTTATTGGCATTCGACCAGGCAGCGGCGGGGTGACGAGGGGACCGATAATCCGTCTCCAACGCGCGGAAACCCCTGTCGATGTCCCTGTTTCGGTGAGTTTGCGGGAGGCGCTACCGATATTTCACGCAGCATGAATCGACGCCCACCGTACAGTCTGGCGCTGGCAGCGCTGGGATGGGTCCTGGCCGGCTGCGCCCCGAAGGAAGAGCCGGTCTGGGTGCAGCCGCCCCAGGTCCTCTGGCTCGACCTGGCGACGGCGCACGTCCCGGCGGTGGACAATGGATACCTCATCCTGGAGTCCGGACCCAGCGAAGGGCGCTTCCCCTGCTCCCTGGCCGTCAGTCGTGTCGCCGTCGAGGATGGCCCGTCCCGCAGGCGCTATGTGCCGGTCACGCCGCGCAACGAGTTTCTGACCTGGAACTCGGCGTTCGATGACCAGTGGCCGATCGCGGAGGTCTTCCCCATCGCCGAGCGCGCGCTGGGCGGAGACCGGGTCACGTCCGCGCGGCTGGTCGCCATGTCCGACGTCTTCGGCGCCGGGCTGGGACTGCTGTACGGATTCAACGAGCTGACCGAAACGCAGTGCGAGATGATCGGCGTCCTGCACGACGCCCGCGCCGGCGAGGCGATCGCCGTCATCCACGCTTCGGCCGAGTCGATTCCCCGGCCGGAAGACGACGAAACGGACAACAACGTGGACGCGTGGGAGTACGAGGCCCGTGCCCTGGTGCGGGACCGGTTCGAGCGCCTTCTGGTGGACTGCATCCGAGAGCTGATCGCCCGCGACCAGCCGCTGAAGTCCAGCGTCCCCGAAGGCTGGATTCCGCAACAGCCCGTCTACCCACCCGGCTGGCCGCGGCGGTCGCCCTGACGAGCGGTCCACAGGCTCCAGCGCAGCGGCGGCGACGCCGCGCCGCACCATCTCGTGGACGGTGATCCGCCATGCCCACCCATCCGCGGCTCGAGCGCACGATCGACTGGATGCTGTCCCGCTGGGTATACGTCCTGACCGGCGTGTACCTGGCGTTCGTGCTGCAAGCGGCGCTGGTCCCGCTGGATTTCGATCTGGGCGGCGAGAACTTCAGGCCCTTCGTGACGGGCGGCGGGCCGTTCCACTGGCCGGACACGGTCGCCAACATCTTCCTGTACGTGCCGCTGGGGGTGCTGTTGCAGTGGAGCTGGCATCGGCGGCTGCACGTCGCGCTGCCGGGCGCCGTGGCCGCAGTTGCCACCGCGGCCGCGCTCTCGACGGTCGTCGAGTGGGTGCAGGTCTACAGCTCCACCCGCGTCTCGTCGTTGGTGGATGTGGCCGCGAACGTCACCGGAGCCACGCTGGGCGCGTTCGTCTCGCTGGTGGGCCATTGGACGTCGCCGCGCTTCCAAGCGTACCTTCTGGAGGAATCTTGTGCCCGGCCGCGTGAGACGGCCCTGCGGGCGTACTGCTTTCTGTTGCTGGTCTTCGCCTTAGCGCCGTTTTCGATCATGCTGGATCCGCCGCGGCTGGCGCAGGCGTGGCGGGAGGCGTCGTTCGTCCCGTTCGAGACCAGCGCCGCCCACGAGCGGCTGGCGTGGGAGGCGGCCGCCCGCGGCGACCGGGTGACCTGCGCCCACCAGCGGCAGTTGAAGATGCAGGGCTGGCTCAAGTGGTCGCTGGAGTTGACGTCGTTTGCGCTGCTGGCGTGGCTGCTCCACGCCGTGCTGGTGTGCGATTACGGCTTCCGCCGGGGGGGGGCCAGCGCGCTGTGCTGGTGGATCGGCCTGGGGCTGGCGGGGCTGCTCAGCCTCGCCCAGTGGCCCGTGCGCCTGCGCGGCCTCGACGTGACCGATATCCTGATGCGCGCCACCGGCCTGGGCGTCGGACTGGTGACGCGATGGGGATTCGTGGAGCGGCGCCAGCTCGGCAGCTTAAGTCCTGGCGCCTCGGGCGCCCTGGCGCGCCGCTGGCTGCAGCGTGCGTGCCTGGCTTCGGCGGCGTTCATCGTCGTCGGCGGGCTGATCCCGTTCGAGCTGGACCGAGGCGACGATCTCCTGCGGCGCGCGCTCGCGTCGCCGCTGTTTCTGCCCGGTGTCGCGTACTTCACGGCACGCTTCGACGTCGCCATGGCGGACCTGATGCTCAAGGGCGGCGGCTACGTGGTGTTCAGCGTCCTGTTCATCGCCGCCCGGCCGTCCCTTGCCGGCGATCCTTTGGAAAGACGCATGCGCTGTGCCGTCGCGGTCTGCCTGGGAATATCCGTCTCGATCGAGGTGGCCCAGATCCGGCTGATCGGGCGCATGCCCTGCCTGACCGACCCGCTGATCGCGCTCGTCGCAGCCGCAGGCGGGGCGGCGCTGCACCAGGCCATCTGGCGATTCGTCGCGCGCGTCCACACCATGCGTGCGGCCGCGCTGGCACAGATGGATGGCACGGCGCCGGCGGATGACCCGGCGGTGGTCCACGAGCCACGGCGACCGACATGGACGCTGACCGACGCGCTGGTAGCGGGGCTTATTGACGAGGTCCCGGACGCGCCGCGGGAGATCGCGGTTCGGCACGGACAATCCTCCCGGCCGTAGGCAATCCACACTCCGCCTGCTATTCTCCGCCCGTGAGTGTGCGCGGTCGGTAGCCGCGATCCCGATGGGAACTTTGCGCGGGCTTCAAGCCCGCGACTTTCGGGCGGCACCTGTCCGCGCACCCCTGTTCTCACCAGTCAGCGAGGCCTGCCATGGACCGATGGTACCGACGAATCCTTCTGGCGACCGGGCTGGCGCTCGTCCTGGCCGCCCTTCCGTCTGCAGCGCAGGATAAGCCGGTCAACGGCGCTATCGAGCGCATCGGCTCGCTGCGGGTCGTGAGGCTGTGGGGCACGCCGCGGCAAATGGGGTATGCGCACGGCAGGCTGCTGGCCCGCGAGATCGCGGAGGGCTTCGAGGTCATCGGCCCCCGCATCGCGGCCGCCGCACCACTGCGGCAGGCCGTGGCGGCGCCGCCGGAGGCGATGGAGGAGTTGCAGGGGCTTTACGAGGGGATGGCTGATGCACTGGAGGGCGCGCCGACCATCAAGTCGATCGGCCGGCCGCTGACGCTCGACGACCTGGTGATCCGCAACGCCGCCGATATGCTGCGGGCGTTCGGATGCTCGGGCTTCACGGTGTGGGGCGACCGGGCCGGCGAGGCCGGCGTCATCACCGCCCGCAACTTCGACTTCGAGATCGAGGCGGGCGATCTGCTCCGCCAGCACTGCACCATCGTCCGGCATCCGCAGGGCGGGCGGGCGTTTGCCTCGGTGGCGTTTCCGGGCTACGTCGGCGTGTTCACCGGCGTCAGCGAGGAGGGCGTGTGTGCCTTCATGCACGACGGCACGGGCGGGCGCATCTCGACGCCGAAGGCCCCGTCGACACCGATCGCGCTCGTACTGCGCGATCTGTTGGGTTCGGCATCAGCGGAAGACGCCCACGGCCGCGCCGAGAACATGCTTGCCGCCGTCCTGCCCACCCCGTTCAGCTACATGGTGCGGATCGTCGCGCCGCGGTTACCGGACAAGGCTGCCCCCCCGGAGCGGGTGTTCCGCCTGGACGCGGACGGGATGTCATTCAACCCCCCGGGCGAGTTCACCTGCATCACCACCAACCATTACCTCAATAACGATCTCATGCCGTCGCCGCTGGCGGGGGATTGGTCCCTCACCCGTTACCGCCGGCTGGCCGCGCGGCTGAACAGGCCCATCGACGGCCGGGCCGCTTGGGAGGCGCTGAGGTCGGTGACTTTCAACAACGGCCGCGACGCCGCCACGCTCCAGGCGCTCGTGGTCTACCCGCAGCAGCGCCGTCTCGATCTTGCGCTGGCGGCGTGGAACGGAAAACTTGTCCCGGCCACCGACCGTCGGCCGGCGACCATCACTTTCGATGAGTTGTTCAAGCGGCCGCGGGACTGACACGATTGCGGAACCGGCCGTGACTGAGTCCATTCTCCTGAGCCTGGCCGTCGTGCTGGTCCTGGGCGTCTTTGCCCAGTGGCTGGCGTGGCGCCTGCGGCTGCCGTCGATTCTGCTGCTGCTGTTGTTCGGTCTCATTGCCGGCGCGGCCGGGTGGGTGGATCCAGACGCGGTCTTCGGCGATCTGCTCATGCCGATCGTGTCGATCTCGGTGGCGCTGATCCTCTACGAGGGCGGGCTGACGCTGAAGTTCTCCGAGTTGCCGGCGGTGGGGGCGGTGGTGCGAAGCCTGGTCACGGTGGGGGCGCTGGTCACCTGGCTGGGAACGACGCTGGCCGCCCGATGGCTCTTCCACCTGCCGATGGAACTGGCGTCGGTCCTCGGCGCGGTGCTGGTGGTGACGGGGCCGACCGTGATCGGACCGCTGCTGCGCCACATCCGCCCGACGGGTCCGGTGGGGCCGATCCTGCGCTGGGAGGGCATCGTCATCGATCCGATCGGGGCACTGGCGACCGTGCTCATCTTCGAGGCCCTCTACGGCCAGACTGATCAGGCTGCGCAGCACGCCCTGTTGAGCGTGGCCCGGACGATCCTGTTCGGCGGCGGGCTGGGCGTCGGCGCCGCCCTGCTGCTGACGCAGATGCTGGCCCGCTACTGGGTCGCCGACTACCTCCAGAACGCCGTGTCGCTCATGTTCGTGGTTGCCGCGTTCGTCGGCGCGAACCACCTGCAGGAGGAATCCGGCCTGGCGGCGGTGACGGTGATGGGCATGGCGCTGGCCAACCAGAAGAAAGTCGACGTGGCCCACATCGCGGAATTCAAGGAGAATCTGCAAGTTCTGCTGATCTCCTGCCTGTTCATCATCCTTGCGGCGCGGCTGAAGCCGGCGGAACTGGACGCGGGTCTGCTGCTGGCGCGGGGGGGGCTGTTCGTGGCCGTCCTGGTGCTGCTGGTGCGGCCGGCGAGCGTGTTCGTTTCGACCTGGCGATCGAAGCTGACCCTGCCGGAGAAGACGTTTATCGCCTGGATGGCCCCGCGCGGCATCGTCGCGGCCGCGGTGGCGTCCGTCTTCGCACTGCGGCTGGAACGACAGGGCGTGGAGGGCGCCGGTCTGCTGGTGCAGATCACGTTCGTCACCATCATCGCCACGGTGACCATCTACGGCCTCACTTCGCTTTGGCTGGCGCGGCGGCTGAACGTGGCGCAGGCCAACCCACAGGGCATTCTGATGATCGGGGCGCATCCGTTCGCCCGTGAACTGGCGGCGGCGCTGAAGCGCGAGGGGTTCCACTGCGTGCTGCTGGACAGCAACCGCGACAACACCCGCGCCGCCCGCATGGCGGGCCTATCCACCTACACCGGCGGCGTGATGGACGATCACACGCTCGACCGCCTCGACCTGGGCGGCACGGGGCGGATCTTCGCCATGACGCCCAACCCGTGGGTCAACATCCTGGCGGTCCGCCGTTTCGAGCGCATCTACGGCAGAGCGGCGTGCTACCGGCTCGCCCCCCCCGCAGGGTCGCCGTCGCACTCCGACCGGCCCGACGCCCACGGCCGCACGCTCTTCGGAAAGGAGCAGTCCTACGTGGAGTTATCACGCCGCCTGGCGCGCGGTCAGACGGTGAAGGTGACGCGCTTGACCGAGGAGTTCGACTACGAAGCGTATCGCGCCCGCTACGGCGAATCGGCGCAGATGCTGCTGATCGTGACGGCGTCCGGCACGTTGGAGCCGGTTACGACCGCGCCCCGCAACCCCCCGGAAAAGGGCCAGCGCATCGTCGCCCTGGTCGATCCGGACGAGCCGCAGAAGGCGACGCCTTAGGTGGACGCTCCCATCGCTACGAAGCGTTCCATCGGCTAGATTCCGCGCCATCCTCGCCGCTTGAGCGGACCGGTGCGGCCGGGGCGCCGAGGCGGGGCGGTTGCGGAGGTTGGTCCCATGTCCACGTCGTTGTTCGCGCGGCTGACTCGCCGGTTCGGCCCCCCCCAGGACGCCATGACGCGGCGGCAGATGCTGAAGTCCAGCCTGGCCGCGTCAACCGGGTTGCTCATCAGCCGCTCTCCTGTGTTTGGCGCGGTGCAGGCCGTCGGGCGCAGCGACCAGCGGCACGTCGCCATCGTCGGGGCCGGCTTCGCCGGACTGGCGTGCGCATTCGAGCTGAAAAACGCCGGCTACGACGTGACCGTGATCGAGGCGCGGCCGCGGGTGGGCGGGCGGGTGCTGAGCTTCGCCGATTTCGTCGCGGGCAGAAACGTGGAAGGCGGCGGCGAGCTGATCGGCTCGAACCATCCCGCCTGGGTGGCGTATGCGGAGAAGTTCGGCCTGAAGTTCCTGGATGTCACCGAAGACGAGTCGCTCGAGTTCCCACTCGTGCTGGGCGGGAAGAAGCTCGGCGCGGCCGCGGCCGCGGCCCTGTGGGAAGAGATGGACGCCGCGTACGCCCGGATGAACGCGGACGCAGAGACGATCGACGCCGACCAGCCGTGGAAAAGCGGCGACGCCGCGCTGCTCGACAAGAAGACCGTCGCCGACTGGGTCCGGGCGCAGCCGGTCTCGAACCTGTGCCGGACCGCCATGCTCGTCCAGTTCACCGCCGACAACGGCGTGGCGGCGCACCGGCAAAGCTACCTGGGAATGCTCGCCCAGGTCAAAGGGGGCGGCGTGGAGCGATACTGGACGGACAGCGAAGTCTACCGCTGTCGGGGTGGCAACCAGCAGCTCGCGGTCAAGCTGGCCGAGGCCGTGGGCCGGGAGCGGATCATCCTCCGCTCACCGGTTACGGTGATCATGGCGTTCGACAGCGGCGTGACCGTCACGCACGGCGATGGGCAGAAGATCGACGCGGATGACGTGGTGCTGGCGGTGCCGCCCCCCGTGTGGCGCAAGATCATCATCATCCCGGCCCTTCCGGCCGAACTCACGCCGCAGATGGGCGTCAACGTCAAGCACCTGTCAGCGGTGAAGGGCCGCTTCTGGCGGGACGCCGGCCTGTCGCCTGATTCCATGACCGACGGCGACGTCAGCATGACGTGGGACGGCACCGACAATCAGCCCGGCCCGGGGGGGGCGGCGCTGGTGGCGTTTTCCGGCGGCCCGCCGGCGGAGGCCTGTCGCGCTCGCGCGGGCGCCGACCGTGAGGCCGCCTACAAGGCGGCGCTGGAGTCTCTCTATCCCGGCTATGCGGCCAACGTCACCGCGACGCGCTTCATGGACTGGCCGGGCGACGCGTGGACGTTGGGCGGCTACAGCTTTCCGGCACCGGGCCAGGTGACGACGATCGGCCCCATGCTCCAGAGCGGGATCGGTCGCCTGCACTTCGCCGGCGAGCACGCCTGCTACGCGTTCGTCGGATACATGGAGGGGGGGTTGCACTCCGGGGCGGCGCTGGCGAGGCGGCTGGCGACCCGGGATGGGGTGCTCAAGGGCTGAGGGACTGGGCGCGCGCTGGCGCGATTCGTAGCCACGTCCGAGGCCGAAACTCCGCGCGGGCTGACCTGCCTGCCGGCGGGCAGGAGCCACGCCTCGCTGGTGGCGGCATGGAGATTGGGTACCGGCGATGCGGCTTCGCAGATCCTCACGACCCGGCTCCCGGACTCGCTGATTCTTTTTGTGTGCTGTCAATCCGCACCCGCGCATCGGCGGGGAACTGCCCAACGGCGCTGCCGCAGTTGACGGCGATCTCGATGAAGCCGCTGCTGCCGACCAGGGCCAGCGGCGTGGCTGGTTTGACCTCGTGATAGGCGTGACGCAGCGGGCCGATGTCGCGGCCGTCGACGTGGACGTGCAGGCTGTTGCGGATGCGCTGCAAGGGGCCCAGATCGTCCAGGCGGACGTTGGTCACGAGGTTTCCGAAGCGGTCCACGTAAATCACCCGGCCGTGAACGCCGTCGTTCTTCACCGTCCCGCGGAACTCGATCGGCAGCAGTTCGATCCGCTCGCACGCCCGGCCGACCCGGGCCGGTTTGAGGCCGTTGGCCAGATGGGCGGCGACCGGGGCCATGATGTCCCGCCCGTGAAACGTGCTGGAGGGTCGGGGCAGGAACAGCGAGCGGTTCTCGACCACGTAGGCTTCCTCGATGGGGAAGTGGCGGTGGACCATGGTCGCCAGCCCGTTGTCGGGGGCGATCAGGTAGCGGCCGGCATAGCGGGCCAGGATGATGGACCGGTTGGATCCGACGCCGGGGTCCACTACGGCCACGTGAATGGTCCCCTCCGGGTAATAGGCCCAGACGCCGTGCAGCACGAACGCGCCGAACAGGATCTGCTGCGGCGGGACCTCGTGCGAAACGTCGATCACCCGCGCCTTCGGCGCAATCGAGGCGATGACGCCTTTCATCGCGCCGACGTAGGCGTCGCGAGTGCCGAAATCGGTGGTGAGCGTGATCAGACCCGTTGCCAAGGTTGATGCTCCCGTCCGGCGCCGACTTGCAGCCGTGCGACCCGAGCCCCGCCATTCAAGGCGGGCGGATCGTCGCGAGCGCGCCTCTTCTCCCCAGAGCCCCGCCTTTCAAGACGTGAGTTCTCGGGGGACTGACTACCCAGCGCAAACCTGCAACCGCACGCAGACGGAACTCCCGCCACGAGTGCCGGCGCTGCGGGTCCGCCCGGCATGAATGCCGGGGCTCTGGCTACAAAACCGGCGCTCGGCCGCTGGCGCCGGGCAGCCTGTCCGATCCCAGAGCAAGAGAATACACTGGCTCGCGGGCTGCGCCACACGGTCCCCGCCGGTGCGAGTCGGCTGCAGTCGACTGTGTGCCACAGTCGTTTCGTCCGGGTGCGCCGGTGTGTACCATTGGCGCGTCGGCCGGCGCTGTTCGGGTCGGCGCTGCGGACAGTCCGCCGGCGCCGGCGATTCGCAGGGCCGCGCGGCGCCGCCCGCTGGAGATGCCGCCGATGTCGTTTGACCGCTTTGGCGCGGATGCGCCGTCACTGAGGAGAAGATTCATGCTGTTCGACCGCTCTCGTCTCAGGAACCCGCTCGTCCTCGGGATCGCCCTGGCTTCGGCGGCCGCGGCGCTGGCCGCCGCGGCGTCGCCGCCGATCATCTATCCGAAGACCAGGACCGTCGATCAGACCGACGAGTTCCACGGCGTCAAGGTCGCCGACCCCTACCGCTGGCTGGAGGAGTCGCCGGAGGAGTCGGCCGACCTGCGGGCGTGGATCAGCGCTCAGAACAAGCTGACCTTCGGGCTCCTCGAACAGATCCAGCACCGCGATGCCATCAAGCAGCGCATCACGAAACTGTGGGACTATGAGAAGTACGGAACTCCCTACCGCGACGGCGGGCGGTACTTCTACAGTTACAACAACGGCCTTCAGAACCAGAACGTGATCTACACGATGAAATCGCTGGAGGAGGAGGCGAAAGTGCTCATCGACCCCAACACCTTCTCGGCGGACGGGACGGTGTCGCTGTCGGGTTCGGCGGTCAGCGACGACGGCCGGTATTTCGCCTACGGAATCTCCGACGGCGGCAGCGACTGGCAGGAGTGGAAGATCCGCGAGATCGAATCCGGCAAGGACCTCGACGACCGTCTCAAGTGGGTCAAGTTCTCCGGGGCCTCCTGGCTGAAGGACGGAAGCGGGTTCTACTACAGCCGCTACGACGAGCCGACCGAGGAGGAGAAGCTTCAGAAGACGAACTACTTTCACAAACTCTGCTTCCACAAAGTCGGCACGCCTCAATCGGAGGACAAGGTGGTCTACGAGCGCCCGGACCAGAAGGAATGGGGGTTCGGCGGCCAGGTCACCGACGACGGGCGGTACCTGATCATCAACGTCTGGAAGGGCACCGAGCGCAAGAACCTGGTGTTCTACCGGGACCTTCAGGACCCGGACGCGCCGGTCGTCGAGCTGATCAAGCAGTTCGAGGCCCAATTCAATTTCATTGATAATCACGGCCCGTTGTTCTGGTTCACGACGGACCTCGATGCGCCGCGCCTGCGCGTGGTGATGATCGACACGCTCAAGCCGCGGCGCGAGAACTGGAAGGAGATCATCCCGCAGAGCGAGGACACGCTGGATGAGGTCACCGCGGTCGGAAACACGTTCATTGCGCAGTATCTGCACCACGCCCATTCCGTGGTAAAGCAGTTTGACCTGAATGGGAAGCACATACGGGACATCGACCTGCCCGGCATCGGCTCGGCCGGCGGATTCCGCGGCAAGCGCAGCGATGATGAGACGTTTTACAGCTTCACCGGGTTCATCGATCCGCCGGTGCTGTTTCGTTATGACGTCAAGACGGGCAAAAACACCGTCTTCAAGCGCGCCGACGTCGATTTCAACCCGGGCGACTACGAGACGAAGCAGGTCTTCTACAACGGCAAGGACGGCACCCGCATCCCGATGTTCATCACCTCGAAGAAGGGCCTGACGCTCAGCGGCGACAACCCCACGCTGCTGTACGGCTACGGCGGCTTCAACATCTCCATCATGCCCGGTTTCAGCGTGGCCAACCTGGTGTGGATGGAGATGGGCGGGATCTACGCGGTGGCGAACATCCGCGGCGGCGGCGAGTATGGCAGGGACTGGCACGAAGCGGGCATGAAGCTCACCAAGCAGAACTGTTTTGACGACTTTATCGCCGCGGCCGAGTGGCTGATCGAAAACAAGTATACGTCCAGCTCCAAGCTGGCGATCTTTGGCGGCAGCAATGGCGGGCTGCTGGTGGGGGCGTGCATCACCCAGCGGCCCGAGCTGTTCGGCGCCGCCCTGCCGGCGGTGGGCGTGCTGGACATGCTGCGCTTCCACAAGTTCACCATCGGCTGGGCGTGGGTCAGCGACTACGGCTCGGTGGATAACGCCGATGAGTTCAAGGCGCTGTATGCGTACTCGCCGTACCACAACGTCAAGCCGGGCGCGTCCTACCCTGCGACGCTGATCACCACCGGCGATCACGACGACCGGGTCGTCCCGGCGCACAGCTTCAAGTTCGCAGCCGCCCTGCAGAAGGCCCAGTCCGGCCCGGCGCCGATCCTGATCCGC
>QZJT01000092.1 GCA_003597935.1 Phycisphaerales bacterium
CAACGCATGCGCGACTTCGCCGTCTGCTGGCTGCAGTTCGGCCCCGGCAGCCGGGCAGCCCCGCAGCTTGTGTAGAACAACGAGGCATTCATGCCGGGGTTCAGCGCACGGTTTTTTGTCCCGTCGCGCCAGTAGTCCGCTAGAGTACACCGCACCCGAGCCGCGGGCGCCCGCGCGGAGTCGGAGGGAGCCTGAACTTACTGATGCTGATGCCAGTGGCGGAGAAAAACACGCGAACAACGCCCCCATCGCCGGGCGTTGCGCATCTGTACGACCGGTACGTCGCGGGCGATCCGAAACAGCGGGCGGCGTACGAGTCACACCTCGACAACGCGGCGATCGCCCGGCAGATTTGCGAGCTGCGCACCCGGGCGGGGCTTACGCAACGGGCGCTCGCCAAGCTCGTCGGTACCACGGCATCCGCCATTTGTCGAATCGAGGACGCGAACTACCAGGGGCACTCGCTCTCCATGCTTCGCCGCGTCGCCGCCGCCCTCGATGCCCGCGTCGAAGTTCGAATCGTTCGGGCGAGGAACGCGCGACCGGCGGGCGGCTCCCTGAGCCGCGCGCGGTGACGGGCTTGGCATGATGTCCCTTCGGCACGGTGGTTCGTATGCGTGGCCTCGAATCCCGGACGACCCTGCACGTACGGAAGCCGCTGTAACGCCGCCACTCGTTCAAACAGCGGCTCGACGTAGCCCCCTGATGAAGTGGGTAGTCGGCCGGACCGCCCACTCCACGTCTGCGTTCGGACGGATCGCAGCGCGTGCAGCAGCTACTTGGAGCAGGTACGCGGCGCCGAGCGATGATTTCGAAACACAGGGCCAGTTGCCGGCAACAGACAACCGAAAACCGAGAACTGACAACTGAAAACTATCCGTCAGCACCCCGCTTCCAACGCACACGCCTGCAGCGTGTGCTCTCCCGGCGCCTGGCCGGTGTACTTGGCCTTGGCCTTGCCCTTGCGGTTGGTGGTGCGCTCGATGGGATTTTCGCCGTCCAGCGTAAACGTCACCGGCGTGTCCGGCGTGGCCTTCTTCAACGTGCCCTTTACCGTCGCGCCGCCGTTCTTGCACTTGGCACTCAATCGCGCACGGGGGCCACAATCCGGTTCCCCGGCGAACGGGTTGCGGGCCACGGCGAGCGTGGCATCGCCACGGCCATACGCGAAGAGCTGCCCATCGGGCGAGAACTGGATCGACCACACGGCCGTGCCGGTCTCCCGATCATAGGTCTCGAGCAACTCTCCACCTGTGACCTGCCAGAGTTTGATCGTGTCGTCATCGCTTCCCGAGGCCAGCGTCTGGCCGTCGGGCGAAAAGGTGACGGAATTCACGTCGTCTGTATGCCCCGTCAGGGTGCGCAGCAGTGTACCATCCGAAACCCGCCAGAGTTTGATCGTGTCATCATCGCTCCCCGACGCCAGCGTTTGCCCGTCGGGCGAAGAGGCGACGGAATTCACCCAGCCCGTGTGCCCCGCCAGCGTCCGCAGCAACTCGCCGTCCGACACCCGCCAGAGCTTGATCGTCCGGTCCAAGCTCCCCGACGCCAGCGTCTGGCCGTCGGGCGAAATGGTGACGGAATTCGCCCGGCCCGTATGCCCCGTCAACGTGCGCAGCAGTGTGCCATCCGACACCCGCCAGAGCTTGATCGTGCGGTCCCAACTCCCCGACGCCAGCGTCTGGCCGTCGGGCGAATAGGCGACGGCATTCACGACGAGCGTATGCCCCGTCAGGGTGCGCAGCAGTGTACCATCCGAAACCCGCCAGAGTTTGATCGTGTCATCATCGCTCCCGGAGGCCAGCGCCTGGCCGTCGGGCGAAAAGGCGACACAAAACACCCGGTTCGTATGCCCCGTCAGCGTCCGCAGTAGTGTACCGTCCGAAACCCGCCAGAGCTTGATCGTGTCGTCCCAGCTCCCCGACGCCAGCGTCTGGCCGTCCGGCGAATAGGCGACGGAAAACACGTCGTTCGTGTGCCCCGTCAGCGTGCGCAGTAGTGTACCATCCGAGACCCGCCAGAGTTTGATCGTGTCATCATCGCCCCCCGACGCCAGCGTCTGCCCGTCGGGCGAAAACGCGACGGAATACACGCCGCTCGTATGCCCCGTCAGCGTGCGCAGCAGTGTACCATCCGAGACGCGCCAGAGCTTGATCGTCCAGTCAGGGCTCCCCGACGCCAGCGTCTGCCCGTCGGGCGAAAACGCGACGGAATACACGCGGTTCGTATGCCCCGTCAGCGTCCGCAGCAGTGTGCCATCCGAAACCCGCCAGAGCTTGATCGTGTCGTCCCAACTCCCCGACGCCAGCGTCCGCCCGTCCGGCGAAAAGGCGACGGTTTTCACGACGAGGGTATGCCCCGTCAGCGTCCGCAGCAGTGTACCATCCGAGACCCGCCAGAGTTTGATCGTGTTGTCCCAACTCCCCGAACCCAGCGTCTGCCCGTCGGGCGAAAACGCGACGGAATCCACGTCGTGCGTGTGCCCCGTCAGCGTCCGCAGCAGCTCGCCGTCCGAAACCCGCCAGAGCTTGATCGTCTCGTCACCGCTCCCCGAAGCCAGCGTCTGCCCGTCGGGCGAATAGGCGACGGAAGACACGCTGCTTGTATGCCCCGTCAGCGTGCGTAGCAGTGTACCATCCGAGACCCGCCAGAGCTTGACCGTCTCGTCACCGCTCCCCGAAGCCAGCGTCTGGCCGTCGGGCGAAAAGGCGACGGAATTCACGATGGACGTATGCCCCGTCAGGGTGCGCCGCAGTACGCCATCCGAAACCCGCCAGAGCTTGATCGTACGGTCCAAGCTCCCCGACGCCAGCGTCTGCCCGTCGGGCGAATGGGCGACGGAAAGCACGATGTCCGTATGCCCGCCCCGCATCCACACGATGTCCGGACGGCCTTGGGCGAGGGTTGCGGTAGAGAGAGTGCTGATGGCGAAGGGGCCAGCGACGGCGATGAGCGTGGCCGGCAGGAAGCGGGATGGCGTCGCGATAGGTGACATTGAACGGATCCTCCTTTGGGCTGGCCATGCACCAATCATGCTCCAGCGGAGCGTGAACCGGGAACGCGCAGCGGCGGACCGGGGTCGCGGGCGCGATTCGGAATGAGGGGGCTCGAAGACCCCCTTACCCTGCCCTCTCCCCCGCGACCCTACGTTCGGCCGTCTATCGCTCCAAGGGACACCCCCGGACGAGCGTCACGCCCGGGACCGGATTTCTTTTCACGGCCGGGGGTGCGAGCCGCGACGCCGAGCGTTTTGAGTCCCGGGTCGCTGGTCGTTAGGATGAAACGTAGCGCGTGGGGGGGCCTCCCGACGCGCGGTCTGGCCCGAGGCACTCGCGGATGCCGCAAGAAGAGCAATCCATTCCGCTGGTCGACCTGGCCGTCGCCGGCGATCAGGCCGCCCTGGCGGAGCTGCTCGTGCTCCATCACGACCGCGTGCATGCAGTGGTAGAGCGCGGGTTGCCACGGGAACTGCGGGGGGCAGTTTCTGCGGAGGATGTGTGTCAGGAAGCGTACATCACCGTTTTCCAGAAAATCGGGGACTTCGAACCTCGCGGCGACGGTGGGTTCGGCCAATGGGTGACGACCATCGCACGTCGGAAGCTGCACGACCACATCAAGGGTCTGCGGGCGCAAAAGCGCGGCGGCGAGGGACGGCCGGACGGGGGGAGCGGGCAGCTCCGCAGTGCCCGGTCGGCCGTCGAGGGTGGTGGTCACCGGCGTGAAGAGCGTCGCGCCGTCATTGGGCTACTGGAAATGCTCGCGGTCCACGAGGGGACGCCCAGTCGCTCGGCGGCCGTTGCCGAGGCCGTTTCGGCCGTGGAAGAGGCGCTGGCGGAACTGGGGGGCGATTATGCGGCCGCGCTGCGGCTTCACTATGTCGAGCACCTGCCGATTTCCGCCGTGGCCGAACGACTGGGACGCAGCGAGGGCGCCGCCCGCATGTTGTGCCACCGCGGGCTTCGGCGAATGCGCGAGGCCCTGGGCAGCCCGTGGAAGTTTTTTTCCCGTAAATAGTGACGCGCGACGGTCCACGGTCCTTGTTGAAAGGGGAGCATTCGTCCACAGTTGGTGGGTGAGCCGTTGCGAATCGGGGATGCGGCATGAACGAGCGGTCCACAGGCGATGCTGGCGGTGATGAAACGCTCGTGCGGATCCACGACGTGGTGCGCGAGACGATCCGTCGGCGCCACGACGGGGAGTTGCTGACTGACGAAGCGGTGCTGCGGGCTCACCCCGATCTGCTACCCGGACTGCGCCGCGAGCTGCGAAAGCTGGGTGTGGTGGAAGCCGCGCGCAGCGTCGCATCCGCGACGCCAGGCGCCTCGGACGGTGAATCGGCTCCTCCGCACCCCCCGTGCGGCCCCGCGCCCGCGCCGGCGGGGTATGAGATCATCCGCGAACTCCATCGCGGCGGGCAAGGAGTGGTCTATGAGGCCATTCAGCAGGCGACCGAGCGTCGGGTCGCCATCAAAGTCCTTCGGCACGGGCTCACCTCCGGAACCCGCGACCGGGCACGCTTCGAGCGGGAAATCCAGGTTCTCAGCCGCCTGACGCACCCGAACATCGTGACCATCTACGACAGCGGGTCCGACGCCGATCGCTTGTACTACGTGATGGAGTACGTGGATGGCCTGCCGATCGACAGCTTCGGTGTCGGCTCTTCAGTGGGTGGTGGGCTGAGGAACGGGTGGAACGGCGCGGCTCAAGCGGCCCCCTTGCCTCAGGGGCGGAACTATAACCATCGGGCGCCGGCGCCGGCCGGCTCCCATCGCAGTCAAGTCGGGCCGGCGCCGATTGTGAGCGGCGGGGAACCACGCCCCGTCGCTCCGGGGATCCGCTTTGCCATACGAAAGCGCCGCTCTGGCGCGCGATCCAGCCTGGACGCGGTGATCCGGCTGTTCATCAAGGTCAGCGACGTGGTCCACGCCGCGCATTTGAAGGGCTTCATCCACCGTGATCTTAAGCCGGGCAACATCCTGGTGGACGCGTCGGGCGAGCCGCACCTGCTGGACTTCGGACTGGCCAAGTTTCATCCGGAGACCGCGCCGGACGGGCCGACGGTGACTGCCGCCGGTGAGTTCGTCGGCTCGATGCCCTGGTCCAGTCCGGAGCAAGTGTCCGGCGACGCGGATGTCGATGTGCGGTCCGACATCTACTCTCTTGGCGTGATCCTGTACCACCTCGTCACGGGCGGCTTTCCGTACGCCGTCTCCGGCAGCACCCGTGACGTGGCCAACAACATTTGTGAAGCCGCGCCGACGACTCCGAGTCAGATCAATCCCGATGTTGACGCTGATCTCGAGACGATCGTGTTGAAATGCCTGCACAAGGCGCGCGAGCGCCGTTACCAGAGCGCCGGCGACCTGTCATCCGACCTCCGGCGATACCTGAATGGTGAGCCGATTCAGGCGCGGGCCGACAGCACGTGGTACGTGCTGCGCAAGACCCTTCTGCGTCACAAACTCGCGGCGGTTCTCGGCGCTGCGCTGCTCCTGCTCTCGATCACCGCCACTCTTGCGCTCGGGCTGATGCTTCGCCACGCTCGAGGGCAGTCGATCGCCGCCGGTCGTGAAGCACAGCGGGCGGTCGCGGCAGAGAACGAAGCGCGAGCGCAGGCCGACACCAGCCGGGAGGTTACGGAGTTTCTGGTCGGACTCTTCCAGGCTTCCGACCCCGATCGATCCAGCGGGCGCGACGTGACCGTCCGCGAGGTGCTTGACGTCGGCGCGGAAAGACTGCTCACCGAGCTGGAAGATCAGCCGCTGACGCGGGCGAGCCTGGCGGACGCCGTCGGACGTGTTTACCACCAGATCGGCCTGTTTGACCGGGCGCGTTCGCTGCTGGAGCTTGCATTGCGGGAGCGACTGCGCCTTCGCGGCCCGTCGGACGCTGCGGTCGCTGAGAGTGAGATTCACCTGGCCGCACTGGCGTACGAGCAGGGCGCCTGGGTTGAGGCCGAGGCGCTGCTGAGGAAGGCGCTGCGGACTCGGCGGACGCTGCGGGGGGATGATGATCCGGAGGTCGCGGCCGTCCTCCGAGACCTCGGCGAGATCATCCGGGCAGGGGGTGATCACGGACGCGCTGAAGAACTTTTCCGCGAAGCGCTCGAGATCGGTCAACGCCATCTGGACGAGGATCACCCGGACGTGGTGAGCGCCATGCGTGGCCTGTCCACGGCCTTACGCAATCAGCGCAAGTTTACGGAGGCTGAGACGTATGCTCGAACGGTGCTGGCTTACCACCGCTCGAAGACCGGCGGCGACAGCACACATCTGGCGGATGCCCTGAGCGAGCTTGGCTGGGTGACTTACAGACTCGGTCGTTACGACGAGAGTCTGGTGCTTCACGAGGAGGCGCTGGCGATCCGGCGGCGGCTGCTGGGAGACCATCACGCCGAAGTCGCCGAGGCGCTCAACGCGATCGCGTCCGTGTGGGCCGGTAGAGGCGATGCGGAGCGGTCAAACGAGGTGCGGTACGAGGCGCTCGAAATCAGCCGCAGGGCGCTTGGGCCGGAGCATCCGAGCGTCGCGGTTCAGCTTGTCAATCTGGGCATCTCGTTGATGACCGTTGGCGACCTGTCGGCGGCGGAGGCCACGTTCGCCGAGGCACTGGCCATCGAACGCAAGACTATGCCGGGTCACCCGCGCATCGCCGGCTGCCTGAACCTGCTGGGCCGTTCCATGCTGGAGCAAGGTCGATGTGCCGACGCGGAGACGACGCTTCGGGAAGCGCTGGCGGAGAGCATGGCGACCGGTGTTCGCGAGGACGACCTGGTCAAAATCGAGATTCGCATCTTTCTGGCCGCAGCTTTGATTTGCCGGGACCAGTTCGGCGAAGCGGAAAAGCTCTTGTTTACGGCGATGGGTGAATTGTCACGGATTCCGCCGGCGTCGCTGGAAGGAGTCAAGATCAAGGTGAGACGACTTCGCGAGCAGCAGGCTCTGGAAAGGCTGGTGGAACTCTATACCGCCACGGGTCGTGCGGCCGCTGCGGAACAGTATCGCCACCGGATGAATGCACTGCTATCCGCTGCGTCCGAGTGAGGACGGCGCCCGTCGATGGGAGCCAGGCGCGTTTGTCGGGAGGATACCGCCCATCCACCCAGTGGCGTCACGACGACGCACTACGTCGAACGGATCCAGCGCTACGCTGAATCACCCAGCCGGATCAAGGACTTCGCGCGGGCTAAAGCCACGCGGCTCGCCGCCGGCGCGTGATCGCGCCCCGTGATTTTGGAACAACTGCGAGCGTACCGATTCAGCGGCCGCAAAGTCAACCCGCGCGGTAGCTGGACGCTGGAGCCTGAGTCGTCCGCCGACGTGCGAATCGCGGTGGTCAATGGCCCGTATACAGGTGCTGGAACAGTGCGACGTCGTCGAGTCCCACGTGGCCGTTTCCCGTCAGGTCGGCCGGCTCGCAGCCCTGCGGTACGCCGCCGCCGGGACCGGTGAAGCGGTTGGCGAAGCCGCGGATGTCGTGAATGTCAACGTCGCGGTCGGCGTCGAGGTCCGCGGCCGCGAATCGTCGGGATCGCACTCTTTCGGCGGGACTTCCACCCCCGGGCCGGCCAGACAGGCGGCGAAGCGCCCGTAGTCGTCCAGGTCGACGTCGCAGTCGCCGTCAAAGTCGCCGGGATAGGGCACGCCGACGCCGGTCACCTCGAGCGTCACGTCGTTGGCGTTGTAGTGGACGGCGAACTGGTCCTGAAGTGACTACAACATTGGGGGCAAAGGCCTGCAACGCAATCCTCGATAGCGTCGTCGAGAAGCAGCCGTGGGGCGCGACGCGGGAGGCGCAAAAAAGGCCAGAGCAGAACTCATACGAGGATGGGCGCTCCGGATGATCCGGATGGGTTCGCGAAGCGAAAGTCCTGACGCCCCGGGTTCGAATCCTCACACCCGGTACTTGGACTCGAGTCTTCTGCTCTGGCGGAGTGGATCATACCACGCCGCGGCCGGGTCGTCCACCGCCGCAAGTGTCACGCGACGTTGGCGCCCCGCTTAAGAACGGGGCGAAGCACGTCGCCAGCGGGTGGAGTCGCGCAGAGACCTTCGCTAGAATGTCACGCTCGAACGGATCAGGAGCCGGGGAAGGGGAGGTCGAATGGTCAATCCGCTGAATCGCGGCCGTGTACCGGCGCGATCCATCGTTACCGCCTGCATGATGAGCATCGGCTTTTTCGCACCCGCGTCGGCCCAGCAGGGCGGCGAGTGGGCGCCGCTGGCGTCGATGCACATCGCCCGCCAGGAGACCGGCGCCGACCGAATCGGCGGCAAGGTGTACGTCGTCGGCGGATTGCTGAACGAGCGGCCGGTGCGCGCGACCGATACCGTTGAGGTTTACGACGTTGCCGGCGATGAATGGACGTTTGCCGCGCCCATGCCGGCGCCGCGCGACCATGCGGGCGTGGCCGCGGCCGGGGGCAGGCTGTACGTGCTGGGCGGCTTCGCGGGAGACTTTCAGGCCCGCGACCAGGTGTTCGAATACACCCCGAGGCGCGACCGCTGGACGCAGAAGTCGCATATTCCGGCGCCGCGCGGGGCCTGCTGGGCGGTGACCCACGGCGGCCTCATCTACGTCTTCGGCGGCGTCGACGCCGGCAACGTCGTCCAGGCGAGCACGTTCATCTATGACCCGCGTCGAGACCGCTGGTCGGCCGGCGCGGACATGACGGTGCGGCGGGAACATCTGAACGCCGTCGCATTGGGAGACTACGTCTACGTGATCGGCGGGCGGGCCGGATCGGCAACCAACGCGGTCGAACGGTACGACCCGCGCCGCGACCGCTGGGACAGAATGGCGAACATGCCCACCGCCCGCAGCGCCACCTCCGCGGCCGCGCTGGGATTCACGATCTACGTCGCGGGTGGAGAGATCCCCATGCTGCACCGGGTGAATGAAGTCTACGACGTGTTGAAAAACGAATGGAGCCGGCAGGCGGACATGGCCATCCCGCGACACGGCATCTCCGCCGTGGCGCTGGACGACCGTATTCTCAACCCTGCCGGCGGCATCGTGCAGGGTCTGCTGCCTACCAACGAGGTGGACGCGTTCATCCCGGCGCCAATCGCGGGCGACGCCGACGGCGACTACGACGTCGACCTCCACGACGCCGCCGCGTTCTGGAACTGCTTCACCGGCGTGGACGGCGGCCCGATCGGCCCGGAGTGCGAACCGGCCGATCTGGACGGCAATCAGCGCGTAGACCTGGGCGACTACGCGGTGTTCGCCGCGGCTCAGACCGGCCCGGCGCGAGGCGGCCGCTGACAACGGTTGGGATGGGTCATGCGGCAAAACCCGTCGCGCGCGATCAGGAGCAGGGAAGCCACGGCCGCGTGAGAGAACCGGCAACTCCTCTGAGCGAGCCGCGTGGCTTCAGCCCGCGCGGAGTCTTGCTCGTGACGATGCGTGCCATCGACGGGCAGGTGCCCATAGTCGGGCAGGCGCCATTCGGGCGGCGCCGGGAACATCCGCCGCATCCGTGACACCCCCGAAGCGACCTGCACGGGCGTCGAGATTACCTTGCCGTAGCGGCGCGCGGTACAACCTGCGCCCGTGGACTCGGTGACGCTGCTCGTCTTCGCACTGGTTTACCTCGGCATGGTCCTCGGCGGGCTACCGGGGCTGGCGATCGACCGGACCGGGGTGGCCGTCCTGGGCGCCATCGCGCTGGTTGCGACCGGCCGCGTGAGCCTCGAACGCGCGTGGAACGCCATCGACGCGTCCACCGTCACGTTGCTGCTCGGGCTGATGGTGGTTTCGGCCCAGTTCCGTCTCGGAGGGTTCTACTCCGCGGTCACAAGGAGATTGGCGTCCGCGTCGATGTCGCCGCCGCGGCTGCTGCTGGCGGTGATTCTGGTCGCGGCCGGGCTTTCGGCGCTTCTGGCCAACGACATTGTCTGCCTGGCCATGGCGCCGCTCCTGGTGGAGGGTTGCCTGCGTCGGGGGATGAACCCTGCCCCGTTTCTGCTGGCTTTGGCCTGTGCGGCCAACGTCGGGTCGGCTGCGACGCTGATCGGAAACCCGCAGAACATGCTGATCGGTCAGGCGCTGGACGTGTCGTTCGCAGGGTATCTGGCCGATGGCCTTGCGCCGGCGGCAGTGGGGTGTCTGGCCGTCTGGGGGATCATCGCCCGCCGCTACCGCGCGGGCTGGCAGGCGCCTGCCGCCCGGGCGTGTGTCGCAGCCCGCGAGTTGAACCGCTGGCAGACGGCCAAGGGCGCAGCCGTGCTGATCGGCCTGTTGATTGTCTTCCTGGCCGGCGGCATGGCCCGCGACGTGGCGGCACTGGCGGCCGCCGGGTTGCTGCTCACCAGTCGCAAGCTGCA
This sequence comes from Phycisphaerales bacterium, assembly GCA_003597935.1. Taxonomy (GTDB): domain Bacteria; phylum Planctomycetota; class Phycisphaerae; order UBA1845; family UBA1845; genus SURF-32. The sequence continues at coordinate 10,329 of QZJT01000092.1, forward strand.
CACCCGCGAGATGCTGGCGCTGGTGGACTGGCCGCTGCTACTGCTGTTCGCCGGGCTGTTCATTGTCAATGACGCGCTGCAGGCGACGGGCCTGGTCGCATCCTCCCTCGACCGCCTCGCTGGTGCTGGCGTGGACGTTCGACGTCCGGCGGCGCTGTTCGTCGTCACGACCGTCCTGTCCAACGTGGTCTCCAACGTGCCGGCCGTGATGCTGCTGCTGCCCGCCGCGGAGCACCCGCAGTCGGCCGCGATCCTCGCCCTTTCGAGCACTCTGGCGGGAAACCTGCTTCTGGTAGGCAGCATCGCCAATATCATCGTGGTGGATCAGGCGCGGCAGTTGAACGTCCATATCGGATGGCGCGAGCACGCCCGCGTCGGCGTGCCGGTGACACTGGCGACGCTGGCGATCGCCGCGGGGTGGCTGATGGTCCGCTCGCCTTGACCGGCTCAGAGGGCGTGGCTAGAGTCGCTCGGTTCCGGTGCTCGCCTGGAGTGAAGCACTCCGGCTTGAAAGCCGGGGCTCTGGAGTGTGGTACCGGTTTGCAACCGGTGTCCGCCCGGGTTGAAAGCCGGGGCTCCGGGGTGTGGTACTGCTTTTCAACTGGTTTCCGCCCGGCTTGAAAGCCGGGGCTCTGGTGGCAGAGGTTATCAGTAGTCGCGACCGGCGCCGGCGAGCGTCCGGGCCGATTGAGTGTAAGTTTTTGCAGCATAACCTGTTGGGCGTGTACCCAAGTGGCCAAAGGGGACGGGCTGTAAACCCGTTGGCGTTAGCCTTCGAAGGTTCGAATCCTTCCGCGCCCAGTCCGATCGTGCCGATGGATCAGACATGCGAATCCGCGACCGTCTGGACCAGAAAGTCCCGGCGATGTCCTTCGAGTTCTTCCCGCCCAAGGACGAGATGGGCTTCTGGGACCTGTACCGCACCATCGAGTCCCTACGGCCGCTGCGCCCCGACTACGTGACCGTCACCTACGGAGCCGGCGGCTCGACCCGGCGCAAGACCATCGAGCTGGTCAGCCGCATCAAAAGCGACATCGGCCTGGAAACGATGGCCCACATGACCTGCGTGGGCGCGACCCGCGACGAGATTCAGACCGTCCTGGATGAGCTGAACCGCCGCGGCATCGAGAACGTGCTCGCCCTGCGCGGCGACCCGCCGGAGGGCACGGACAAGTTCGAGGCCGTCGAGGGCGGCTTTCGCTACGCCAGCGAGCTGGTCGCCTTCATCAAGGATCGCTATCGCTTCTGCATCGGCGCCGCGTGCTACCCTGAATCTCACCCCGAGTCGCCCAGCCTGCGGAGCGACCTGGACCACCTCAAGCGCAAAGTCGACGCGGGGACGGACTTCCTGATCAGCCAGCTCTTCTTCGGCAACGAGGATTTTTACGTCTTTTGTGAGCGAGCCCAGCGCATCGGCATCCGCGTGCCGATCATCGCCGGCATCATGCCCATCCTCAGCGTCCGGCAGATCAAGCGATTCACCCAGATGTGCGGCGCGAAGATCCCGCCCGACCTGCGGCGCCGGATCGAGGCGGTCGAGGACGACCCGGAAGCCGTGCGGCACATCGGCATGTTCCACGCCACGCGGCAGTGTCTCGACCTGATCGCTCACGGCGTGGCCGGTATCCACTTCTACACCCTGAACCGCTCCACCGCCACGCGGGCCATCTTCCAGTACCTGCGGACGGAACAGGGGGGGACGGCCGCACCATGAAGCTCACGGAAACCACGGCGCTCATCACCGGCGCCAGCAGCGGCATCGGCGTCAGGATTGACTTTGCGCCGGCGCCGGACGCCGAGCGTCCGCGATGGTGCGCCCGAGTCGACCACGGCCGGTGGCGGTGAAGCCAAAAATCATGCTGACGCCTTTTTCGCCCCCGACGTCGTTTATGAGTCTGCCTGTACGGAAAGATCTCGCGGTGGTAGGCGTAGCGGTGCTGACGTTTGCAGCGTGTTGTCTGCTGCACTTCGGCTTGCGCTGGGGCGACGGTTACGCGTGGATCGACGACGGCGGATTGCAGTTCGGATGGTATGAACTGCCCCACAAACCGCTGCGTCGGCACGTGAGGTTCAGTCCGGGTGTGCGGGTGCTGCCCTCTTATGATTCAGGCGTCATCAGCGTGTCGTCAAGGCATCCGTTTCGGGCGACGGACGTATTCGTTCCACTCTGGCCAGCCATACTGCTCGTGGGCGCGTGGGCGTGGAAGCGGCAAGCGGTGTGGCGGCAACAAGCTGGACGATCTTGCGGTAACTGTGGGTATGACTTGACTGGGAACGTCTCCGGCGTGTGCCCGGAGTGCGGGCGCGAAGCGGCGGGCCGACCTGTGCGCCACGCGGAACCACGTCGGCGCGATGCTCGACGAGTCGAGGATGCGTCATGATCGGGCGCACGTCGTGGTTTGCTGCATTACCGATGGCGGCCAATTCGCCAACGCGGGCGAGCCTTCACGGGCAGTGAGAAGCTGACTGTTCGAATACACTGCGACGCCGAAGAGCTACGGCTACCTCACGGCCCGACGGGCGTCGCTCCAATCTGGACTTGCCTTCAGGCACTCCCAAAGCGGCCGTCGGCCGCAACCATAGACTGAAGAGAGGGAGTGAGGGAATGGGGAGTAGCGGGAAGAGGGATGGCGATTGCGTCGTCTTTCTTCCCTGACTCCCCCACTCCCTCACTCCCCTGTCCCGACGGGGATCGCGCTCCACGCGGAGGATGCGCGCAGAATGGCAAGAAGTTCCGCCGTCAGAGACTATTCCACGCCGCTGTGCATCCGCGGCCCGGACGGCTGGTCGCGGATAATCGCCGCTTCCGCGTCGAGCAGATCGCTCCACCGCTCCTCTACGCCGGCGGCCACGCCGACCTCGCGCGCCAGTTCGAGGAACACACGGTAGTGGCCGCGCTCCGACGACCACAGACCGCGATACAGCAGCGCCAGTTCGTCATCGTCCCGGCAGCCCATTGCCAGCAGCGCAAACCGCTCGCACGAACGCAGCTCGATCAGCGCGGAAACGAGCAGCCGGTCGACCAGTTCCCGCCTGCCGGCCCCCAGGCTGACCAGATTCCGCAGCGCGGCAGCATAGGCATTCTTGTGAAACCTGGTAAGTTTCCCCCCTCGCCGAGCCAGAAGCCGGGTGACCACCGCCAGGTGTTCCACCTCGTCGCGGGCCACGGCCGTCATCGCCTGGACCCAGTTCTCCGGCGGACGCGGATCCGGCCATCGGTTCAGCAGTTCGAGCGCGTTGGAGGCCGCCTTCTTCTCCAGGTGGGCGTGGTCGTTGAGCAGCTTGAGCGGCTCGGAGAGCACGGAAACCGCCCAGTCCGGCGGAGTCTGGTAGCGAAGGGGCAGCGTTTCGATGTCGATCACAGCGTCCATTAATGAAACCTTAACAATCGACGGTCATTCTCCCAAGGGTGTGCGGCCTCTCTGCGGCCGCGAGTTCCTTCCGCACCAACCTGAGGATTGAGAATCATGCTCCCCAAAAGTTTCATGCGATCCGTCATCGTTGTGCTGGTCACCGGACTGGGAGTGTCCGCGGCCTCGGCCCAGCGGCTCTCGGGGCGGGTGAAGGTGGACGGCTCGAGCACGGTGGCGCCCATTATGATGGCAGCGGCTGAGATGTACGGCGAGCAGGAGCCGCGCGTGCAGGTGACCGTCGGGATCTCCGGCACTGGCGGCGGCTTCAAGAAGTTCCTGGAACAGCGCGCCGACCTGCGCACCGACATCAGCGACGCCTCGCGGCCGATCAAGGCCAGCGAGCGCGAGCTGGCGGCGAAGTTCGGCATCGAGTACATCGAGATCCCGATCGCCTACGACGGCATTGCGGTGGTGATCCACCCGGACAACAACTGGTGCAAGGACCTGACGGTGGAGGAGTTGCGCCGGATCTGGTCGCCGAACAGCCAGATCCGCAACTGGAGCCAGATCCGGTCCGGCTTCCCCGACGTGCCGCTGAAGCTCTACGGCCCCGGCCCGGACAGCGGAACGTTCGACTACTTCGTCGAGGCGATCGTGGAGAAGGAGAAGGCCTGCCGCAACGATTACACCGCCAGCGAGGACGACAACGTTCTGGTGCAGGGCGTCACCGGCGACAAGGGCGGCCTGGGCTATTTCGGCTTCTCGTACTACGTCGCCAACAAGAGCCGCCTGGGCCTGGTGGCGATCACGGGTGAGGGAGGCAAGCCGGTCAAGCCGAGCGTCGAGACGATCCGAAACGGCACGTACAGTCCGCTGTCGCGCCCGATGTTCATCTACGTCAACAAGGAGGCGTCGTACCGGCCGGAGGTCAAGGGGTTCGTCAACTTCCTGATCGACAACGCGGTGAAGATCGTGGAACACCCGACCGTCAGTTACGTCGGGCTCAGCAGCGAGCTTTATGCCGCCGGACGGGAACGGTTCGCCAAGGGCATCACCGGTTCGGTGTTCGCTACTCCTGACGCGGCTGGCAAATCGCTGGAACAGGTGTATCTGGGCAGGTAGGCGCTGCGGCTCAGTCACCGGTTGCAAACCGGTGCCACACGGTTCACCGGTTGGAAACCGGCGCCACACGGCTTGCCGGTTGCAAACCGGTGCCACACGGTTCACCGGTTGGAAACCGGCGCCACACGGCTTGCCGGTTGGAAACCGGTGCCACGCGGTTCACCGGTTGGAAACCGGTACCACACCGTTCACCGGTTGCAAACCGGTGCCACACGGCTTGCCGGTTGGAAACCGGCGCCACATGGTTTACCGGATGGAAACCGGCGCCATCTGAGAATCAGGGGTCGACGTGCGACAGCCGCTGCGAAAAGCCAGGGAAGGGCTGATCTACGGAGTCCTTCTTGGCTGCGCGCTCGTCTCGGTGGTGACCATGCTCGGCATCATCACCGTGCTGGTCAGCGAGTCCGTGCCGTTCTTCCGGGAAGTCTCGGTGTGGAGCTATCTGACCGGGACGCGCTGGTCGGCGCTGCTGGAACCGCGCACGTTCGGCGTCCTGCCGCTGCTGGCGGGGACGGTGCAGGTCGCCTGCGGGGCGCTGGCGCTGGCGGTGCCGGTGGGGCTGGGGGCGGCGATCTACCTGAGCGAGTACGCCTCGCCCCGCCTGCGCACGCTCACCAAGCCGATTCTCGAAATCCTGGCGGGCGTGCCCACGGTGGTGTACGGCTACTTCGCCCTGACCTTCATCACGCCGGACATCCTGCAGCGCATCTTTCCTGCCGCGGAGGTGTTCAATGCCGCCAGCGCCGCCATCGTGGTGGGCATCATGATCGTGCCGACGATCGCGTCGCTGTGCGACGACGCTCTGCGGGCGGTGCCGCGATCGCTGCGCGAGGGGGCCTACGCGCTGGCGGCCAACCGGCTCGAAGTCACGGCCCGCGTGGTGCTGCCGGGCGCGTTCTCCGGCGTGGTGGCCGCGGTGCTTCTGGCGCTGGCGCGGGCGCTGGGTGAGACCATGGCGGTGACGCTGGCGGCGGGTATGACGCCCAAGCTGACCCTGAACCCGCTGACCAGCGTGCAGACGCTCACCAGCTACATCGTGCAGGTGAGCCTGGGCGACACGCCCCACGGGACCATCGAATACCAGAGCATCTTCGCCGTCGCCCTGACGCTGTTCCTGATCACGCTGACCATCAACGTGATCGCGCAGCGGATGATCCGTCGCTTTCGAGAGGAGTACGATTGAGCGCGTCCGACGCTCTCTTCGAGCCGCGCAAGCAGCGGCGGGCCCTGGTGGCGAGGCTCTTCCACGCCGCCTGCGTGCTGATCACCGGGGGCGCGGTGGTGGTGCTGGGCGTCTTGCTCTACCGCGTGTGGCACGACGGGTCCGAGCTGCTCAGCCTGGAGTTCCTCGACCGGTTTCCCTCGCAGATCACGCCCGAGAAGGCCGGCGTCAAAAGCGCGCTGTGGGGCACGGTGTGGCTGATCGGCCTGACCGCGGCGGTGGCGATACCGACGGGCGTCGGCGCCGCGGTCTACCTGCAAGAGTACGCCCCGAGGAACGCGTTCACCCGGCTGATCCAGCTCAACATCGCGAACCTGGCCGGCGTGCCGTCGATCGTGTACGGCCTGCTGGGGCTGGCGGTGTTCGTCCGCTGGCTGCGGTTCGACCGCAGCGTGCTGTCCGGGTCACTGACGATGAGCCTGCTGATCCTGCCGGTCGTCATCATCGCCAGCCGCGAGGCGATCGCGGCCGTGCCGAACTCGATCCGGGAAGCGGCCTTCGCTTTGGGCGCTACCCGCTGGCAGACCGTCCGCCACCACGTGTTGCCCGCGGCCGCGCCGGGGATCCTCACCGGCGTCATCCTGTCGATGGCGCGGGCGATGGGCGAGACGGCGCCGCTGATCATGATCGGAGCACTGACCTACATTCGGTTCGTCCCGGGCGGGACGCACGAGGCGGCCCCCGGCCTGGCGGGGTGGGTGGGCTGGTTCGGCGAAGCGATCCGCGACCCGTTCGTCGTGCTGCCCATTCAGATCTTCAACTGGGCGGAGCAGGCCCAACCCATCTTCCACAAGCTGGCGGCGGCGGGCATCGTCGTGCTCCTGACGGTGATGCTGATCCTGAACGGCGCGGCCGTGGTCCTGCGGGCCTTCTGGCAGAGGAAGCAGCCATGAAACTCACCGGCCTCGAAGTTCGCCCACCCATGACGCGGACGGCGGATTCCGTTAGAACGTCCTTCGTCGTGGAGCCGAAGCCCGTGCCCGAACGCACGCCCAGCGTCATCTCGATCGACCGGCTGTCCGTGCTCTACGGGACGCACGTGGCCGTCAAAGAAGTGTCGATGGAGATCGCGGAGCGGCGTGTGACGGCCATCATCGGCCCCTCCGGCTGCGGCAAGAGCACGCTGCTGCGGTCGATCAACCGCATGAACGACTTCATCGCCGGCATCGGCTTCCAGGGCGCCATCCGCTTCCGCGGCCGCGACATCCGCGATCCGGGCTATGACCCGATCGACCTGCGCCGCAGCGTGGGCATGGTGTTTCAGAAACCCAACCCCTTCCCCAAGAGCATCTACCGGAACGTCGCCTGGGGGGCGGCCATCAACGGCTACCGGGGCGATCTGACGCAACTGGTGGAAGACGCCCTGAAGAAGGCGGCGCTGTGGGAGGAGGTCAAGGACAAGCTGAGCCAGAGCGCCCTGGCGCTGTCTGGCGGGCAGCAGCAGCGGCTGTGCATCGCCCGGGCGATCGCCCTGCAGCCGGAGGTGCTGCTGATGGACGAGCCCTGCTCCGCCTTGGACCCCATCGCCACCGCCCGCATCGAGGACCTGATCGACAAGCTCAAGGCCCAGTACACCGTCGTGCTGGTCACCCACAACATGCAGCAGGCCGGCCGCGTGTCCGACTACACCGCCTTCATGTACATGGGCGAACTGATCGAAATGGACGCCACCGGCCGCATCTTCACCAACCCGCAGGTGCGCAAGACGCAGGATTACATTACGGGGCGGTTTGGGTAGGGGCTGGCGGAGGGAGTGAGGGAAGGGGGAGTGAGGGAGTCAGGGGCAACATCAAGGGCATCGGCGAGCACCATCTACGAACGGCTCACCACGGTTTGTTCATCATCGCAAGCGTTCGCAAGTAACCAGCGCAGTTCCTTCTCCAGAAGTTGCGGGTCGCGACACACGTGGAAGGCCCACCGGCCGTGCTCACGGGCGTTGTTGATGGCGGCGACCCAGCGCTGGGCGGCGGTGTGTTTGGCCGTCGTCTGGGCATCCTCGAAGCCCTTGATTTCCAGCACGACGGTTGTGCCGTTCGCAAGGCGGACGAGGAAGTCCGGTTCGTAGTGGTGGTCCACGCCCTGGAACTCGTACGGGATCATCAGGTCGAGATGATCGTTTCGGGCGTAGAAGGCGACGGCCTCGCTGCTTTCCAGCCGAAACGCGGCGCTCGCCTCCCAGGTCCGCGTATCGAGCACGACCTGATTGATGTGGCTTTTCTGCGTCCCGTGGCATGGACGGGGCGTCTTGAACTCCACGTCGGCCGTAGTTCCGAACGGCTTGTAGCGGTTCAGCACGGGCAGCAGCGGCGGCTCGCCTTCCGTGTCGTCCGGCTGGATCGCGTCGCGCAGAAGCTCCATGACCCGCATCGCGTACTTCTGCAGGCCGAGTTCGCGCGGGTCCGCGTCACGGCGGTCCACCTTTCGCGTCACGTACTCATCCACGAGCCGGTATACCTGCGGGAAGAGTTGATGCCGCGACCGCAGCCGCCACACGCGCGTTTGGGCGTCACTCCGTCCGCCCATGTCGCCGACGAGGTGAGCGATCACGCCGTGGGCGATCTGGAACTTGATCGCTTGCAGGTGCGTCGCTTGATAGAACGCTTCGCGATCCTGCTCGGTAAACCCGAACGGCGCCGTCTGCGACGGACCGCCCTCCTGGTACCCGACCGTCGGCAGCAGGAACGTGGCCGTCGGCTGGCGATTCGGCTCGATGACCGTCGGCTCCATCGCGTCGATGTCGCACCTGATCCGGTTCCGCTGTAGCGCGAACGCGTACCCCTCGACCACCGGGAACCGCATCTCCATCTCGGCACGCTCGGGCATCGCGCGGACGTGGTTCTTGGGTCGATCGTCCGGCTCCGCCTTGTTGGTGGGCCGCCCCTTGAACGGGATCACCGAGAAGGGAATGCCGTAGACGTCCACGTATTCCTCGGTCAGCAGCCCCGTTTCGCGGTCCGGCTTGTAGTCCATCCGGCGCAGCCCGCGCCCGACCACCTGCTCGCACAGAAGCTGGCTGTTGAACGCCCGCAGGCCGAGAATGTGCGTGACGTTGTTCGCGTCCCACCCCTCGGTCAGCATCTGCACCGACACGACGCACCGCACGTGCTCGCCCGGTTCGCCCGGCTTGCCGACGGTGGCCACGACCTTCCGCAGCTCCTCGCCGAGTTCCTTCTTCGACTTGCTCTCGTCCTCGCTCTCGGCCTTGGCCAGCAGGTCGGTGTCGATGCGGATCGTGTGCTTCCTCTCGGGCGTGTTCGCGAAGTACTGGGGGAAGATCGCGCCGTGGCCGTAGGAGACGCGCGGCCCCTTCGGCTTGCGCTTGAAGGAGGCGGAGCTTGACTCCCCGTTCTCATCGTCGCCTTCGACCTCCGCCACGTCTTCCTCGGTGGCGGCCTCGATCGGCTCCTCACCGCTGATCTTGCGATAGAAGACCTCGGCGATGTCCACGTTGTCGCAGACGATGATCAGCACCGGCGGCACGTTCTCCTGACCGGGCCGCGCCTCCTGAATCTGCTCGAATCGCTGCACCCATTGCCCGGCCAGTTGCTGAAGCGCATCCTCGGCCTCGCGGAACACCGGATCCGCCTTCGGCTTACGTCCCCGTCCGGGCAGGAACTCGCCCGGCTCCAGCCGCTCATCGACGATCGTCCGCCACAGGCGGAAGTACTTCGGCTCCGGCCGGCCGGTCGTGTCGCTGACGGGCAGGCGCGGGATCTTGACGATGCCGCTCTCGATCGCATCGACCAGCCCGAAGTCGCTGACCAGCCACGGGAACGGGCTCCCTTCGGTGTAGCCACTGCCGTGCAGATAGAACGGCGTGGCTGACAGATCTACGCACATGCGAATGCCCGCCTTCGTGGCACGGGCATCTTGCCCGTGATTCCCTCTGGCAGCCTTGTTCAGCGGTAGCAAACCGGTGCCACATGCCAGGGCATTGTTGATCTTGTCCAGGCCCTCGATCCAGACGGTCGCCTCTTCCCGATCGCTCTGGACCCCCTTGGCTTCGTCGCGGCTCAGCTTCTCCTCCAGCGGCGCCGGCCGATAGCAATGGTGGGCCTCGTCATTGAGCACCATGATCGGCAGGCGGTCGTACAGGTCGCCCAGCACGCGCCGCGCGAACGCCTCCGGTGTTTCGGCGCCTTTGTCAACGACGGCATAGCTTCGCCCGCCTTCGGCATGCTCGGACTCCGGCGCGAACTTGTGCCAGTTGAGCACGAGCACGCGGCCGTTCTGCATGAGCGGGCGGAGCTTGTTGGGCACGACGTCGAAGGCGGCGTAGTAGTTGTCCGCCCGCTCGGGGCGCAGCACCTGCAATCGCTCGAAGATCGTCAGGTTCGGGCAGCAGACCAGCACGGCGTTTGCGAACCGTTCGTCGCCGGGCGTGCGGCCGCGATTGCAGAACGCCCAGGCGATCAGCATGGACATGACCACCGTCTTGCCGGAACCGGTCGCCATCTTGCAGCCGTAGCGCCTCAGCGGCAGCAGGTCCGGGTTGGCGGGGGCGTCGACAAGCCTGGCCAGATCGGCGGTGGGGAAGTCCGGCTTGAACCTCGTGTGCCGCCCGCTGTGCAGGATCTCGGCGAGGTAGATGACCGTCTCGACGGCCTCTCGCTGGCAGAAGAAGAGCCGCCGCGGCCGGTCCGGCGACTTCCAGTGGCGCAGCACTTCCTTCGTGATCGGCGTAGCCCCTTCCCAGCCGCTATCCCGCCAGCGGGCCACGTCGCTGCGCAACTGGTTGACGGCGACGAGGTCGTCCTGCCCCTCCACCAGTTCCAGCATCCCCTGGCCTCGTACGTCGTCCCTGGTCTTGTACCAGTAGCGCGACGGCCGCCGGCCCGCCATCTTCGTCGCCTCGCCGCTGGCGCGGTCGTACTGCCAGTGCAGCGCTGGCGCCTCATAGGGACTGCAGAGGATCGGGCGCTCGACCGGTTGGATGGGAGTGTCAGTGGGAACTGTCACTCTTTGCCTCCTCCAGACATGCCTGCTGCGCCAGGAAGGCTCATAACCTGAATGTCGGGAAGCAGATCGCAGTAAGTGTCGCGGTCAACAACGAGAGATCGGGCCGCCAGCCACCTCAAATGACGCTTCAGCAACCCTCCTTCGACCGTCATGCGCGCCTTCCGCCGATTCACAGATTCTCGGAGTTCCTGCTCAACGAAGAGAACAACAATGACGTTTGCCCTCCGATCGATCAGACTCTTCGCTGTCGCCGTCCAAGTGCTCGGACTGGAATCGACCCCTACTTGGCCAACAACACCGGCAACCGAGTCCCGCACTTTCTGTGCCACGGTCCTTGCGAGGGAACCGCCGAACTTGTACTTGTTTTCGATCCGCCGCCCACGAAAGTCCTTGATCTCCAGAAACATGATGAGGTTGGGATGAAGTGCGACTACGTCGACACCTTTGGAGTCCAGAAGTTGCATGCGCTGAGTATGCTGTACGCTCTCGTCATACTTTATGACTTGCCACAAATCGCTAAACTCGAATGCCAAGAACCGCTCGTCAATCCGCATCCCGCCGCCTCCGAGTTCCTTTGTTTGACCCTACGTCCGCCGCCGCAAGCTGCTGCTCGCGATCATAGTGTGCGGCAAACTCCGCCAGAATCGGATTATGCCCCAACTCCGCAAGTGTATCCCCACTCTGCGCCTCTATAGCTCCTCCGGGCCGCGCTCGTGACAAGGCGATAAACCGAATTGGGATGAGAGGCTCTGTTCGATACTCCGCAGCAAGCGATAGCTCCTGCGTAAGCAGAAAGTCGTGGGTAGCAATCACAACCTGAATGCCGCTTGCCGCTAGGCTTCGCAGCATCCGCGAGATGACGGTAACGAGGCTGGGGTTTAGGTTCGCCTCCGGTTCGTCCCATAGCAGAACCGAAGGGCGGGCCAGCGAGCCGTTGGCGACGAGATGAGTCAGTGCCCCAATCTTCCTGAATCCCTCTGCGAGGAGCGGCGCCTCAATGTTACCGTGATCAGACTGCAGGACAAAGTGACTGCCCTTGAGTACGATCCTGCCACCGAGCACGTCGATCAGCGGCTCTATCAGCTCCCTTGCCCGCTCTCCCCGGGGACCACGGAGCTGTGACGCCGACAACGCCTTGCACAGATCGTAGTAGGATTCGTCGAATCTTAACTCGCGATTCTCATACGCTGCCATGAACCCATCATATATCGACAGCACTTCGCGCGACGGAATGTGTATCGCCTGGGGCGGTGTTCCTCTGAAATGACGAACGACGCTGTTCAGTGAGCTAATACGCACGCGAAAGTAGCCAGCGCCAAATGTCAGCGTCGCGGAACCACTGCGACGACCGACGTCCCGGTGGACAAGTCGTCCTATGTGCCCATCATCCGGTCTGAACAAATGGACGAGCTTGTCGGTTACGTGTGGTTTCTTCGGTTGCTCCTGCTGGTCTTGTGCATCGAGGTACTCTCGAAACGACCTCAACAGTCCGTATGTGAGTTTCAGAACTTGAGTCTTGCCAGTGGCGTTCGCGCCAATCAGAACTGTTATTCCTGGCGAAAACTCAAGCGTTAGGTCTTTGAACGCTAACAACTGCTTGATCTTGAGTGTGTTGAGCCTGGCAATAGTCATGCAACCCCTGCCCTCAAGTAAGCCGCTCCACCGTCATCACCTCATTCCCCCGCGGGTCGATCACCTTCACCGCCACGCAGCGGTGCTTGCCGGCGGGGAACGGCAGGCTGGTCGTGCCGCTGAAGGCCTCGAAGCGGTCGGCGTCGATAGGGCCGTCCTTGCCGTTCAGGGCGCGGGCCAGCTTGTCCCAGGCGGCTCGGTCGGGGAAGAAGGCCTGGGTGATGCAGAACGTGCGGCCGTCGTAGTCGGAGTCGAGGAACCAGGCCGCGACCTTCGACGCCCCGCTGGACGTGATACTGTTGTCCACCGGGTTGTAGATGTCCACGCCCTCCATCTCGACGACGTACTCGCCTGTGGCACCGGTTTCCAACCGGTGTCTGGGTGTTACACCGGCATCTTGCCGGTGATTCACTGGCTGGAAGCCAGTGCCACACTTTTCGATCCGCACGCGCGGCAGACCAAAGACGCTGAAAAGCTGCCCGGCGCCCGGCTGCGGCGACTCCTTCAACAGGCCGTTCATGCCAGGATTGACGTCCGGCCGCACGTGGGCGAAATGCACGCGGAGCCGATGCCCGCCGCGGCCCTCGAACACGCCCGGCTCGACGCCTTCGCTGAGCACGCCGGTGGACGCCCCGTCGAACGAGAACCCGGCGATGACCAGATCATCATACCCCGAGCGGTTGGCCTGGCGAATCGCCTCCTCCACCAGCTTGGCCGTCACCGGGCCGAATTGCGGCCCGAAGACGACCGCGACGTTGTTGGGGCCATCGTCGTCGGAGCCGCGCGCGTCAGCAAGCGGCTCCTGGTCGGCTGTCGCGGTGGCAAGGCCCGCTCGCTCACGCTCGGGGTTCGGATTGGGGGCGCCGTCGCGCGTGGGGTCGAGCTTGCTGCCCTTACCGCCGTTCTCGACGGGTTGCCAGCGCCCCTCGGCGTGAAACACGCCGGCCCGGCCCACCTCGAACAGCGGCTCCAGGCGCGTCCACTTCATCTGCTTGTTGCCGAGGAAGCGCACGCCGTCGGCCTTGAGGTAGCGGAACATCTGTTCGAGGTACGCGGTGACGTTGGCGACTTCGAGGTCGTTCTTGGGCTCGACCATGCGCAGGCTGCGCGGCTCGAACTCGTCGGATAACGACTCCGGCGCCCCATCGAACAAGCCGCCCGCTTCCCCTTCGTGCCTTTGTGCCTCCGTGCCTTCGTCCCTCGCGGTGTAGGGATCAATGTTGTCGCCCAGGCTCATCTCCGGCGGCTGGACGGCCTCGACGGTGAAGGGGCCGGTCACGCGGGTGACGCCGCGGATGATCTCGGGCTGATCGACGAGTTCCTCCTGCTCGGCGCTGGCCGCGATGCACGCATTGACCTCGTCCATCTTCGCCCGCCACGCTTTGCGATAGATCGTCACCGCGGCGCACAGCGCCGACGGCCAGTCGTCATCGTCGATGTCGAACGGCGCCTCCCAGTGCTCCCATCCGACGCCGCCGGCCGGCACGCTGCTGGGTCCGACCTCCGCGGGTGTCGGAATGCGTCCTTCGAAGGCGCGCTTCTGGTTGGGCGTCAGGTTCCGCTTCACCTTTGCGAAGGCGGTCTCCATCGCCTCGCGCACGGCCTTGGCGGACGTGCCCGGCAACAGCCAGCGGCGGGCGTCGGCGTGGCTGATCGCGCGCAGGCCCTCGTCGGCCGCCTTGGCCGCGAGCTTGGCGCACAGCTTGGCGCGCGTAGCGTCGCCGACCTTAGCGACCGCCGCATTGCACGCGGCCAGCGCCTCGTCGAGGATCGGCTCGTGTTTCGCGAAGATCGGGTCGAGCGCGACGTTCTGGGCAATGCTCTTGAGCGTGATGTGCGGAACGGTCTTGTAGATGAACCCGGGATGCGGGTCAGTGCCAATGTCGGAGCCGCGCGCGTAAGCAAGCGGGTTCTTCGCGGTGCGGGCGTCGGAGAGCGAACCCGCTCCCTCACGGTCGCGGCTCTGTTCGTCGGTTCGCACGCGATACATGTCGTATTTCGCCGTCAGCAGGCGCTGCCGGGCGATGGCGATGGCGACGCGGCTGGTGTCGATCGTGATCCAGCGCCGGCCCCACTGCTCGGCGACGTAGGCCGTCGTCCCGCTGCCGCAGGTCGGGTCGAGCACAAGATCACCAGGGTCGGTGGTCATGAGCATGCAGCGCTCGATGACTTTGAGCGCGGTTTGAACGACGTAGACCTTCTCGCCGCCCAGTTGATTCTGCCCGACAGTGTCTGACCAAATGTTGGCAAGTGGCGTGACTGGAAAGTCGTCGAGCCTGCGCTTGTACGACATCGTGCTTCGGTCGCTGCCACCGATCAATCGCTCTGCGCTGAGGAGCCGCCGCATTCCGGACTCGTTCGTCTTCCAGCGCGCTTTCGCCCCAGGATTGAAACTTCGGCCATCCACCGACACTTCGAACCAGGATGCTGCGCCTTCACCTTTCTCGCGGCCCATGCTCTGACTTGTGATGTTGTCGCCGGCGAATACGAACGCGCCGTCAGGCAGTGACGCTCGTTCAGGGTCAAATAGAACGCGTTCACCTGATGGCAATTCCGCAAACTTGTAACCCGTTGCGCCTTCGTCGCCCGGTCGCTTCTCGGCGAAGATCGGATGAAAACGCGTGCGCTCGCGGTCTCGGCCGTACCACAAGAGATAATCGCACGAGCCGGGAATGAAGTCTGCCGTGCTGCCCGTCGTTTTTCGTATCGTCAACGTCGCGATGAAGTTGGCATTGCCGAACACCTCATCAAGCATGTTGCGCACGCGGTGGACGTTCTCATCGCTGATCTGCACAAAGATGCTACCCGTGTCCGCCAGCAGCTCGCGGGCGACGATCAGCCGGTCGCGCAGGTACGACAGGTACGAGTGCAGCCCCAAGTGCCACGTGTCGCGGTAGGCGCGGACCATCTCCGCCTCGCGGGTCAGATCCTGCTCCTTGTCCTTGACGTCGCGGCGGCCGACTTCGGGCTGGAAGTTGCTGGCGAACTTGATGCCGTAGGGCGGGTCGATGTAGATCATCTGGACCTTGCCGGCCAGATCCTCGCGGCGGGCCAGCGACGAGCAGACCATCAGCGAGTCGCCCAGGATCAGCCGGTTGGCCCAGTTCACATCGTGGCGGTAGAACTGGACCGCCTCGTGGTACTCCTGCTCCGGATCGGCGAACAGCGACCGCTGCACGTCCTGCCGGGCGGCGACCTTCAGAATCGCCTGGGCGCTGACCCGCTCGTGGATGTGCAGAGCCACCGGATCGACCTCGAACGCTCTTCTCTCCCGCTTGCCCGTCCACTCCAGCCACGGCTCGGCCGCGACCCGGGCGCAGGCGGCGGACTCCAGCAGCCGCGACAACTCCTCCGCCTCGGCGCGGGTCAGCGCGCGCCGCTGGGCCTCGATCAGCAACTCGCCCGCCCGGGCCTGGGCCTCGGCCGACAGCCGCGTCGCAACCTCGTCCGCCCGCCCGGTAGCGTCGAACCGCAGCACAGGCGGCAGGTGGGGGTTGTAGGCGTACTGGGCGTTGGGGATGACCGGCACAGTCCCCTCGGCCGCGATCTTGGCGGGTGGGTTGTTCTTGCGCGTGGCCGCGTCGTGGCGGTAGTCGCTGACGGACGCTTCGCGGGGGGGCTTCTTCCCTCGTGCCCCGCCCGGAGCACCAGACGACGCCTTCCGCGCAAACTGCGATTGTGCCCCGCCAGCAGCCGTGGCCTTCGACCGCGACCCCTTAGCCTTCGATGGCGACCCTTTAGCTTTCGGCCGCGGCCCCTTGGTCGCGCTCGACCGCCGACCCGAGTTCGCAGTTTTCTTCCTGGCCATCTCGCGCCCTTCGGATGAGCCGTCTTCGCCATCCGACCGATCAGGCCAGTTTGACGCGGGAGGGACGGGGATGCAAGAGAAACCCCTCCCTCGGACCGCCGATCCGAGGGTCACCCGGCACAACAGACTTCGACTCGTACCTTCGACCCTTCCACATTCGACATTCGGCCCGCTTCAGGTTGGCGCAGGGCTGAGTGGCTCGACCGGCGCGCGTCTTTCTGGTCAGTCACGCATCGGTCTTGATTCCCGGCAACGGAACCACGCGCACCCGTCGCGGCCCGATGATGGAGAAGTGCCCGATCCATCGCGATTCATCCGCCTCAAGCACCGGCAGAACCCGCTCTGCGAACTCCGACTGCGAACGGCTCCCCAGCCGACAAAGAACGATCCCGCAGGTGGCGGGCAGGCCGTGCCGGAAAGCCAACTCCCCGAAATCCTTGTCGGAAGTAAGCAGAACGCGTCCCTCGGCGCGGGCGACGTCAAGAACCTGCGGGTCACCGATGCCGCTCATCTCCTCCCGCAACCACCGGACATCGTGCCCCCGTTCGCGCAATCGTGCCACAAGAAGCCGCGGAATGTTCTCGTTGGCCATCAGCTTCAGCATTCAAGCCTCGACGGGAAACAACTGCTCGTTGGCCACCGACTCCGCCGCGTATTTCAGGCACGCCAGGACGTCGTCCCGCGTCAAGCCCGGATAGGCGTCGAGCACGTCCGCCTCAGGCCAGCCCTGCGCCAACAGCCCCACCACGTGCTCGACGCTCAGACGCGTGCCCGCGAGCACCGCCTTTCCGCACAACACGCCGGGTTTCATCTCGATTCGATCTCGCCAGTCCATGGGTCGTTCCTTGATGCGCCTACCCTATTATGACGCGGCGGTCGGCCGCCGACCTGAGTTCATCGTTTGCTTGCTGGGCATCCTTCGCCCTTGGGACGAGTACACAACGCCAACCCGGCAATCCCGACAGTGTGACGCGGGAAGGACGGGTACGCAAGAGAAACCGCTCTCTCGGACCGCCGATCCGACGGCTATCCGGCACGACGCGCTTCGAGGCGTACGTTCGACATCCGCAATCCGCAATCCGACATCCGCAATTCGACACCGGTAATTCGACATTCGGCATTCGGCATTCGGCCCACTTCATGTTGCCGCAGGGCCGAATCACCTCACGTCGGCAGGTTGGCCGATCGACATGGCTGCGGCCGCTCGCGACGGCGACAGCCCGCGGATGATGAGATGACACGCCGGCATCATCAGCAGCACCACGGCCGCGGAGAACAGGATGCCGAAGCCCAGGGCGATGGCCATGGGGACCAGGTAGCGGGCCTGGGGGGAGGTCTCGAAGATCATGGGGGCCAGGCCGACGAAGGTGGTCAGTGAGGTCAGCAGGATCGGGCGGAAGCGGCGCTTGCTCGCCTCCAGCGCGGCGGTCTCGAAGGGCACGCCGCGGGCGACCAGTTCGTTCATGGTGACGGTGAGCACCAGCCCGCCGTTTACCACCACGCCGCAGGTGGCGATGATGCCCAGCACGCTGACGACCGACAGGTCGTAACCCATGACGACGTGTCCCAGGAGCGCGGCCGCGACGGCGAAGGGCACGACCAGCATGGTGATGAGCGCCTCGCCATAGCTGCGGTACACCGCCGCCAGCATGGCGAAGATGACCGCCAGCGAGATGCCCAGTCCCTGCACCAGCGCCTTCATCGCGTCGATCTCCTCCTGCTGCCGCCCGCCATAGGTGAAAGTCAGGCCGGGATAGGTGGCGTTGAGCTGCGGGAAGACGTTGGCTTCCAGGTCGGCGCGGACCTTGTTGACGTTGGTGAGTTCAGGATCGATGTTGGCGGTGACGGTCAGCACGCGCTGGGCGTTGACGCGGCGGATCTCGGTGTGGGCGCGGGTGCGGGTCAGATCGACGGCTTCGACCAGCGGCATCTGGCCGCCCGAAGGCGTGTAGACGATCATGTTCTCCAGGTCCGCCAGCGAGCGGCGCTCGGCTTCCGGCAGGCGCACGAGGACCTTCACCTCGTTTCGGGCACGCTGCATGCGCAGGGCCTCCGCGCCGTAATAGGCGTGGCGGATCTGCCGGCCGACGGCCTCGTGCGTAAGCCCCAGCGAGCGGGCCTGGTCAGTGATGGTCAGGTCGAGCTGCGGCTTGCCCGCCGCGAAGCCGTCGTCGATGTCGGTGACGCCGGCGTAGGTGTGGAGCGTCGAAGCCAGATCGCGGGCGGCCATTTCCAGCGTGGTGCGGTCCGGGTGCGAGAGCTGCACCGTCAGCCCGCGCGAGCCGGAAGGGCCGACCTCCCACTCGAAATAGAGCGATTCCAGCCCCGGCAGAGGGCCGATCTCCTCGCGCCAGACCTGCACGTAGTCCGCGGGCGTGAAGTCACGCTGCTCCTGCGGGACGAGCACGAAGTTGACGTCGGCGGCGTTCGACCCCAGGCGCCCGGCGCCGTTCATCCAGCCGGCCAGCACCTTGTCCCGCGGCCCGAACCGCTCGGCCGCCCGCAGGCCGGCTTGTTCGATAATCGAGGCCACGCGCACCGTCTCGCTGAAGGGCGCGCCGAACGGCACGCGCACTTCGGCATCGACCCGGTCGCCCTCGATGCGCGGATCGAAGGTAAAGTTCAGCCGGCCGCTCTCGTACCACGCGCCGACCACGATCAGCCCCCCGAGAAAGACCGCCACCGTCATGCCGCGGTAGCGCAGCGTCAGCGCCAACAGCGGGGCGTAGACGTTGTGGGTGAACCGCTCGAAGCCTTTTGCGAAGCGCGTCTGCAAGCGCGCGATGGCCGGCAACAGGCCGTGGCGACGCGGATCGACGGCCCTGCTGTGAGCCAGATGCGCGGGCAGGATGAAGAGGCTCTCGAACAGCGATATCAGAAAGACCGTGATGACCACCAGCGGAATGGCAGCGAAGAAACGGCCCGTCTGACCCGGCACATACAGCAGCGGCACGAACGCCACCACGTTGGTCAGCACCGCGAGCAGCACCGGC
>QZJT01000089.1 GCA_003597935.1 Phycisphaerales bacterium
GACCACCACGTCACCCTCGATTTCGGTCGGCACGGCAAACTCCGTTCCCATATTGTTGGCGGTGCCGTTCGCAATGTAGAGTTCACCGTCGGGCTTCTGTGCTGAGCGAGTGTAGATCGTGCCGCAGCCGCCGTGCCCCAGGTTGTTCCAGGCCGCTCCACCATAGGCCTGAACCCGGCCGTCGAAGGAGTCGTCATCTACATAGAGGGCGATCCGCCCGCCGCCACCTGCCCCGGCGCCGCAACAACCGTCCGACCACGAGGCGCCGTTGGCGGTGATCGATCCTACGCCGCTGAGGCCCTCAGCCGTGATCCAGATGCTCCCACCCGAACCGCCTCCACCGCGGCTGTTCCTCGGCGACCCCCCGTCGGCCCTGATATTCCCGAAGTTTTCCAAGTACCCGCCAACGTCCAACCGCAGTCGTCCCCCGCCCGCGCCGCCCCCGTTCGGCGTCCCGTTGCCGCCGCCGCTGCCGAGTTGATCCGGCTCTTTGATGGAGCCGTACGTCTCGCCGCCGAGGGCATTCGTGTCGGAGCCGTCACCCCCGCCGCCGGCGTAGGCGCCTCCGCCGCCGTTGGCGCCGTTGACGCCGTCGCGGCCGGCGCCGGGGCCGGTTCCGGCAGGGTAACCCGTGCCGCTCACGTTGATGCTGCTTCCTTGCGTGATCGTGACGTCCTCCGCCACGATCAGCTCCAGCCCCTCTTCCAGGGCAGCGCTGTGCGTTACGACGCCGCCCCCGCGCACGAGCAGCGAATTGAAGCGATGGGTGCAGTCGATAGTCACCGTTGCGCCGGTGACGATGACGTCGTAATCCTCATACCGGAGGTCGTCGCAGGCGATCGTGCCGGCAGAGGTGAACTCGATAACCTGTTGGGCACAGACCGGCAACGCCCACACCGTGCCGACCGCAAGACAGACCTGGGATGGCTTCGCACGCACTTGTTCATCTCCGTAGTTCAGGGAGGCAGCCGGCGTGAGTGCCGGGTATCCGAGGCCGGCCTCACGTCCGCGCGTAACCGAAGAAGGCCACCGGCCACGGCCGGGAGGCGAGCGGCCACGCGGGGAACACCCCCGCGGGGTGCTCGCGGGCAATGCCGCCCGGGCATCCCGACAATCGCCGGAGCCTTCTCCGCCCACTGATAGCGCGCCGGTGGCGAGCGTCTTACGGCGCCGGTTTTTTTTTCTGGAGGGGTCCCCGGGGCCGGGTTCTTTGGTGCGGGCGGACGGCGGGGCCGGTTGAGAGGCCATGCCTGGACCGCCATGCGCGATTCGCAGCCGCGTCGGCGCAGGGAAGTCCGTGCAGGGCTGAAGCCCGTGTCCGGCTGTCGGCGCATGGTCGGGCACGCTGTTTGGCAAGGCAGGACGGACCGCCGCGGAGCGGCGGCCGTACCCCTGGGCGGCACCACCCCTGGGCGGCGCCACCCTCCGGCGACAGCACCGTCAGGCGACAACACCCCCCATGACACGACTTTCGGCGGCACCAGTACTCTGGCGAACCACCCTTTCGACCGCGCGATCGGTGGCTGCCGTGCCGCAGGGGCGTTCGCCTGGACTGCACGGTACGCGGTTCGCTGGTGGCGTCCGCTCACGCTCGGCGATCTAGGTTGCGCGGCGACTTCCGCGGGGCCGGAATCACGCTCACGCCGGGGGCAGCACCGGCGTGGGGTTGCCTGACTCGTCCACCGCGACGAAGACCACGTCGGCCTCCGTCACGGGCACTTCCACGTCCGGATGGGTGCGCCGCTGGGCGAGAACGCCGACGTGGATGGTGATGGAGGTGCGGCCGATGCGGGTGGTCTGCGCCCAGAGGGTCAGGACGTCTCCGACGAAGACCGGCTTGTGGAACTCGACCTCGTTGAAGGAGACGGTGACGTAGCGATGATGGGCCTGGCGGCTGGCTTCGATAAACGCGGCCTGGTCGATCAGCGACAGGATGACGCCGCCGAAGATGGTCCCTTCAGCGTTGGTGTCCTTGGGCATCATCACGACCCGGATGGCGGGGATCGTGCTCGGCGGCTTGATGCGGTCGTCCATACTGACCCTCTTGGGCGAAACGCCCTCTTCCCTGCTATCATACGCTCAAAGCCCACGGCTGGAACCGTGAATAAAAACGTCCAGACGGCGCGTCGCGTGCGCGACGCGTGCGGCGCATGTATCCCGGCGCCGAAGGGACGCTGCAACGGCCGGGTTACGTGGACGAAGATGACCCCGATCCGGAGGATGACTCCCAGATGTCGCAGTCGACGAAACGCGTTCTGAACGTGGGTCATTGCGACCCGGACCACGGCTCCATCACGAGGATGCTGACGGCGGCGTTCGAGGTCGAGGTGGTACGAGCGCACGGCACGGAGGACGCGCTGGAGCACCTGCGCCTGCGGCCGTTCGACCTGGTGCTGGTCAACCGCCTGTACGACGCCGACGGCCGGCCCGGCATGGACCTCATCCGCCGGATCAAGGCGGACCCCCAGCATCGCGACCTGCCGGTCATGCTGGTGAGCGATTTCGACGACGCGCAATGCGAGGCGGCCGCGGCCGGAGCGGCGCGCGGATTCGGGAAGGCCGCGCTAGTCCGGCAGAGCACCATCGAGATCCTCGCGCCCTATCTGCGGACGTGAGGATTGGGGTTTCGGCCCGCGATGCGCTAAGATAATGGTGCCTCCATGAGCGTGGGAGTCGTTGCACATGCGCGCTGTAGCGGTCGAACCGAGACGGAATGCAGATATGGGCCGAATCGTCGTAAGCCTCGTCGTGAGCAACGTCGATGACCGGCGCCGGGCACAGCGGGGCGAACTCCCGCGCGATCAGGTTCGCGCCACTACGGTCGAGGCGTCGGTCGACTCAGGGGCCACCTACCTCTGTCTGCCAAAGCCGATCGTCGATGACCTCGGATTGCCTCTGAACGGCGCGCGCCCGACGCGGACCGCGGCCGGGGTGCGGCACATGAACGTCTACGGCGGGGCGCACCTGGAGATCGACGGGCGAACGTGCGAAGTCGAGGTCATGTCGCTGGACGAAAGCCAGCGGGCGCTGCTGGGGCAGATTCCGCTCGAAATCCTCGATTTCTGGATCGACCCGGTGAATCAGCGACTGGTTGGTAACCCGGAGCACGGCGGGCAATGGATGGCAGAGGCTTACTGAGAGGTTTCGTGAGCCATCGGCCCCGCCCGGGACAGGTTCGCGCTGACGATCGCGGTCAGGTGGACCAACCAGGAGCAACCCCAGGCGGGCGGCGCTCAATGGCCGAGAACCCTGTTTTCCATCGGCGCGGAGCGTGATGAACGGCGAGGTGTTCTTGCCTTGCATCGCGGACGGCCCGTCGCTGACGCTCCGGGTTCGGATTGGCCCGCTCCCGTCCGGACGCGGTGTCGCGCTGGTGCCCGGTTGCGCTCGGTCATTCAGTCCGAAGCCGCCGCCTCGTCCAGCCGTGCGCTTCCTTCGCGACGGTGGTGGCGCGGATCGTGCTGGCCGGCGCCGTCATGGTCACGGCGGCGGTGCCGCGGCGGGCGCGCGTCGGCGAACCCGTCTTCGACCGGCTCCAGCTCGTCGAACCAGGACGCGTCGTTGTTGCGGTGGAAGATCATGAAGCGGCCGCGATCGGCTTGGAGCCTGGCGCGGTGATACCGCATGTAGAAAAACCGCTTGTCCATCGCCAGCATCTCGATCTTCCCGGTCTCGTGCGACATGGCGAAGCGCGGGCGGCAAGCCAGCCCGGATCCCTCGCGCATCGCCTGGCGGAAGATCTTCATGCCGCGGGCCAGCGGGATCTCGTATGGCTCGTTGCCGGCGGTGGGGCGGCACTGGAACAGGTAGTACCCCGGGCAACCGATAAACGACAACGTGCGGTAGAAGTCGGCCAGCAGGTCGGGGTCGTCGTTGATGCCGCGGATCAGCGGGCACTGGTTCACGCAGATGACGCCGCTGCGGAGGGCGGCGTCGATGCCGGCCAGGGCCGGCTCGGTCAGCTCGCGCGGGTGGTCGAAATGGCACATCAGGTAGATGCGCTTGCGGGGCGTCGAATACCTGCGGAAGGCCGCCTGCAGTTCTTCATCGTCGAGGATGCGCCACGGATCGAAGGCGGGCATCTTGCTGCCGATGCGGATGATCCGCACGTGCGGAATCGCCCGCAGGGACTCGAAGATGGCGACCAGCCGCCGCGTGCTCATCAGCAGCGGATCGCCACCGGTCAGCAGCACGTTGGTCACTTCGGGGTGTTCCGCGATGTACCGGATGCCGGCGGATACGTCGTTGACGACCTCGTCGTTCTCGTCCATGAACAGACGTTTGCGGAAGCAGTAGCGGCAGTAGGCGCCGCAGACTTCGTTGCACAGCAGCAGCACGGTGTCGGTGTACTTGTGCTGCACGCCGGGGGCGACGGTCACGGCCGCCTCGTTGCTGGCGTCCAGCTTGCCCCAGTCGCCCAATTCCTCTTCGCGCGGGATGACCAACTGCCGGATCGGGTCGTTCGGGTCGCTCCAGTCGATCAAGCCCAGGTAGTAGTCGTTGGCGCGGAAGACGTAGCGCTGCGCCACGCGTTCGAGCACCCGGCGATCGGCCTCGGGAATCTGCGGAACCTTGTCCAGGCTGCGCACGTACTTGACCCGCCGGGGCGACCCCGGCGCCTGCGTCACGGTTGGCAAGCTGACCTGGCGCATGACGATCCTCTCTGTGTTCGGGGCCGCGGCGATGACAGCCGACGCGCTCACGGTGTCGTGCGTGACACGTGCGGCGCTTGCCAGGCTGACCCAAGTTGCCCGAAACGCGGCCCGGACCGGATGACTCTGCCACAGTCGGCGCGTGCCCCCAGCGCCGCTCTTCTGTATGGATTCTAGGCCCCAGCGCGGTCCGCTGCAACTGCGCCGGCCGCGTTTCGTCGATGGGGTGTTAAGATAGGCGGAGTTCGGCGATAAAACCGCCGCTCTTCGTCTCTCCAGGTGGAATTGGAGCAGCCGCAAAAAGCTTCGGCGTTCGGTACGTTTCCGGACGGCGCAGGCATGACTTCGCGACGATTTGTCTGCGGCTCGGCGTGATGCCGCCCCAGATCGTCACGCCCGACATGCTGATGGAGGCCGACGAATGAGCGCGACAAGACCTGCGCCGCAGCCGATGGAGCAGACCCCCATTGACGACGTCCGCCGTATCCGCCGCAAGCTCAGCGAACAGACGGGAAACGACGTGAACCGCCTTGCAGACCACGCGCACGAGGTTGCTGAGAAGCTGCGGGAAACGCTGGGTCTTAGGCGGGTGGATTCGTAATCGCGGGCGAATCCGCACCGGCATCCCGCCCCTCCACTTCGTCTTCGTCCTTTTCCTTTGGCCGGTACGCCGAATAATCCAACTCATACGATGGCGGATCGCCGCCGGGGCCGAGCAGGTAGTGCTCCAGCCAGCGGATCATGCGCAGGTTGTAGTCCAGGCGGGAGGCGGCGCTGCGGTTGCCGTGGCCTTCGCCGGGATACTGCACCAGGCGCACCGGCACGTTGCCGAGCGTCTTGAGATATCGATACAGCGTCATTGACTGCGACGGGTGTACGCGCGGGTCGTCCTTGCCGTGCAGGATCAGGATGGGCGTGCGGGCGTTTTCGGCGTGGCGTACGGGGCTGCGCTCATCGAAGAAGCTCCAGTCGTCCCACGGATACTTGCGGGCGTGGACCTGATACCACTCGTTGGGGATCTCCGTGGTGCCGAACATCGAAACCTGATCGCTGATGCCGACGAACATCACGGCCGCGGCGAAGTGCTCGCTCAGAGCGGTGGCGCACCAGGCGCTGGCGAATCCGCCGTAAGATCCGCCGGTTACGCCGACCTTGGACTTGTCCACCAGACCGATGTCTGACAGGTACGTGATCGCGTCCACCAGGTCGTCGAATTCGGCGCCGGCGTAATCCGCCTGATCGAGTTTGGAGAAAGCCACGCCGCGACCGGTGCTGCCGCGATAGTTGGGATAGAAGACGGCCATGCCCCGCGCGGCCGCGACCTGTCCGGGCCGCGAATAGCTCGTCTTCCAGCCGTGCCGCTCGTGGGATTCCGGGCCGCCGTGGACGCTGAGGATGAGCGGGTATCGCCTGCCCGGCTCCTCGTTCAGCGGGTGAATCAGAACGCCCTGGATGTCGAGGCCGTCGCGGGCCTTGTAGCCAACAGGCTCCTGCTTCGCGAAGCGTAAGCCGTCCAGCCACGGGTTCGAGTCGGTCAGCCGACGCGGCTCGGGCTGGCCGTGGCTCATGGCGAAGACCTCGCCGGGATGACGCGGGCTGTCGCTGATGAACGCCGCGGCCATGCCGTCGCGGCTCAGGCTCAGCCCAGCGAGCACGTGCTTGCCGATGTCGATCAGCGTCTTGCCGCCGCTGCCGTCGATGTTGAGCTTGGCGAAGCGCGTGGTGACGCCCTCGTCGCCGAGGTACATGATCGTCGCGTCGTTCTGCCACCCGACCGCGGCCACCTCGCCCGGATACCCAGGCATGATGTCGCGCGGCGAGCCGCCCTCGACCGACGCGACCATCAAACGGCCGGCCGAGGGGTCGTGCTGGTCCGCGCCGGCGATGATCGCCAGGTGCTGGCCGTCCGGGCTCCAGCGGAAGTCGCCGATCTTGCCGGCCGTCTCGACGCGGGCGACGGACGTGCCCGCGGCCGCGTCGACGACGTGGATTCTGCGCTTCATGTAGTGATCGTCGATGAGCGGCGTGGGGGCCAGGGCCACGGCCAGGTGTTTGCCGTCCGGGCTCCAGGTTGGATGCGTCGCGTGGCCGTCGAGGGCGAGTTTGCGGGATTCAGGCCAGTCGTCCTCATCGCGCTCCGCAGGCGTCATACGCGGCCTGGCGACGTACACACGGCTGAAGCGGAGTTGTTCCTCATACACGTCCGCGTTGAAGCCCTTCTTCTCGTCGTCCTTGACGGATTCCGGTTTCTCGTCGGTCGAAAGGAACGCCACTTCGGCGCCGTCCGGCGACCAGGCGTAATCGCCGACGCCGGCGTCGTGTTCCAGCACCTTCACCGCTTCTCCGCCGTCGATCGGGATGACGTACAGTGCCGCGTGTTCATCATCGCCGCGCTTACACGTGAA
Source organism: Phycisphaerales bacterium (assembly GCA_003597935.1). Taxonomy (GTDB): domain Bacteria; phylum Planctomycetota; class Phycisphaerae; order UBA1845; family UBA1845; genus SURF-32. Next base: position 7,058 of record QZJT01000089.1, read on the forward strand.
CGAAATGCCGCGGCCGTCGGGCGTCCACTCCACGTTCTCGACGTTGACCGCGCCGGCTACGAACGGGCGCGATCGCCCCGCCTGATCCACCACGTGCAACTCGGTCCACGCCGGGCCGTTGTCGTCCACGAAGGGCTGGCGCGGGACGCTGAGGGTATAGGCGATGAAGCGGCCGTCGGGGGCGATGGCGACCGACGTCACCGAGCGCAGCCGGGCGACGTGGGCAGGCGTGAAGACGCTGTCCTGGGCGCGGACGTGCAGCGGCGCCAGCAGCAGGGCGAAGACCAGGAAGCGGACGCACGGCGACGGCACGATGGACTTGATGGACTGTATGGACTCGATGGACTTGATGGACGGTATGGACTCGATGGACTGAATGGACTGCATGGACTCGATGGACTGAATGGACTTACTGCGTGCTCTGGTTGAGGAACGGTGCATGGTTCACGAAACTCCCGATCCGCTTTACTGCGCCTGCGCCAGGCTTTGGAAGAGGTCTTGTTCTGCGTCGGTCATCACCACGTCACGGCGGCCCATCGCGGTGCGGGCGATCTCGAGCAGACGGCGGATGTCGCCCCGCTCGGCGCCGGCGTCGGTCAGCCAGGTCAGCGGCTTGACTTCCTTCGGGATGATGGCGCTGGTGGCGATGACGGCGGCTGCGCCCAGGTTGGCGCCGGTGGGAATGGTGGACTGGATACCGGTCTTCACGTGGTCGCCGATCAGCGCGCCGAAGAACCGTTCGCCGGTATCGACGGACCGGCCGTCCATCGACACGCGGACGGTGCCGTAGGTGTTCTTCAAATTGGAATTGGTCGTGCCGGCGCCCAGGTTGACCCAACTGCCGACGTAGCTGTGTCCCAGAAAGCCGGCGTGGACCTTGTTGGTGTAGCCGTGAATGATGCACCCATTGACCTCGCCGCCGATCTTGCACACCGGGCCGATCGAGTTGCCGCCGTGCAGCCACGCGTGCGGGTTGATGATCGTGCCCGGGCCGACGTAGATCGGTCCCTCGACGACGGCGCAGGGGCCGATGCGCACCCGCTCGCCGACGTAGACGGGTCCGCCGGTCGCGTCGATGACGGCGCTGCGATGAATGCGCGTGTCCACGCCGACGTGTACCCGATCGCCTGGACCGTCGATGACGCCGCCCGGCAGGTCAGCTTCGATCGCCGCTTCGCCCTCGCTGAAATCACGTTCCAGCATTTCGGCGTTGCGGCGGATCAGCTCCCACGGCCAGTTCAGCATCCAGCCCCCGGCGTCGACGCGCGGCGCCGCGCGCAATACCCCGGCGAGTTGCCCGGCGTCCCGCATGACCGCGGGCGACAACTGCCGGGCCAGCGAATCGTCGCAGTGGACGTATGCCGGAGTCGCGCCCACCCAGCCCGCGCTGGGAGCCGGCGGCACGGCCACCGCCTCGGTGCAGACCCAACGGCCGTTCACGAGGATGTCCCCGGCTGCCGCGGGCTGATTGACCAGGGCAGCACATCGCTGCGGCGCGACCCCGGCCAGGGCCGGCCGCGTCCACACGCCCGCAGCGGACATGCCGAACGCCTCGGCCACCCGATCGAGCAGGATCTTGCGCCCCACACGCAACTCGAAAACGGTGCGCAAGAGCAGCAGCGGCCGCAATCCGTCGAGTCCGCCGTCTTCAAACGCGATCAGCCGAGCCATAGACCGCGTTTGTATGGGCAAAGCCGGGCCGTCGCAACGCTGACGCGGCGCCGGCCTTGCAACCGTTCACGTTGCCCTTATGCTGCGCTGGGCTGCACCGACCGTCGGCAGGACGTGTACGATCGGTGATAGACCCGGCGCCCGGATCAGGCGCTGGCAGCCCCTCATGCTCGGAGGCGATCGCGTGGCCAGACGATACCGTCGAGGACGCAGCAGGCGAAACTACACCATCGGCGCCGTGGTGGCGCTGACGGGCGGGGCGGCCTATTGGACCTTCGTGTCCGGCCGTGCCGCCGATCCCTCATCGCCCGATGGTCTGCTGGCGTCCCGCGCGCCGCTGGCCTCGGATCGGCCGTTCTCCACCGGTGATAACCCTTACCAAGCGGACGTGCCGGAAAAGGGGGCCAACGACCCTGCCGGTCGCAGCGGACCGGTCGATGGTTCGGCCGCCCCGCCCGCAGCGGCGGGGTCGGCGGCGGCGGATCAGTCCCGGATCCGGCAACTCATCGCGGCCGGACGTGACGAGTTGGGCCGCGGTCACTGGATCGCGGCACGGCAGCACCTCAGCGAGGCTTACACCCTCGGCCCGCCGCCGGAGGAGTTGACCGAACTGCGGGCGGAACTGACCCGGATCGGGGACGAGACCGTCTTTTCCCCCCGGCTCTATCCAGACGATCCACTGGTCGGTCGATACGTGATTCAGCCCAGCGAGACGCTGGGCCAGATTGCCAAAGCGCACGACGTGACGGCCGAGCTGCTGGCCCGCATCAACGGCATCCCGAACGTGAACCGGGTCAACGCAGGGCAAACCATCAAGGTGGTGCGTGGGCCGTTCCACGCCGCGATCGACAAATCGCGATACACGATGGACGTCCTGCTGCAGGGCACGTTCGTCAGGGCGTATCGGGTCGGTCTGGGCGCGGACGACAGCACGCCCACCGGCGACTGGAGCGTGAAAGTCAAGCTCAAGGACCCGACCTACTACTCTCCGCGCGGGGGCAGCGTCATCCAATCGGACGACCCGGCCAACCCGCTGGGCGAGCGCTGGATCGGGCTGGAGGGCGTGGGCGGCAACGCCGTGGGGCAGATGCGCTACGGCATCCACGGTACCATCGAACCAGCGTCGATCGGCCGGAGCGTGTCGCTGGGCTGCATCCGCCTGCACAACGCCGACGTGGAGTTTTTCTTCGACCTGATGATCCCCGGGAAGTCCCAGGTCGTGATCAGGTAATGACGGAGATGGATGCTGATGGCTGTGGTGGGGTTTGACGTGGCCGCGGGGGCGGGTCGCTGCGCCCTCGCCGCGGGGCGGCTGGCGGCGGTGGCGGTGCTGTGGGCCAGCGGCATGGGTCGGGCGGCGCCGGTCCTCGGAGAAACCTACTTCAACGATGAAGGCGTCGCGTTTCACGCGTTCGAGACGCCCGGCACCCGCCGCATCGAACTGATCCGCCTGATCGACCGCGAGCACTGGCACGCCTTCACCACGTCAACGGTGGTGATGAAGCGGCTGCAGGAGGAAGCCGGCGCGGCCAAGGAAATGAGCGGGATCTACTGCTCCGAGATCGAACTGGAGGGCATGGTCAAGCTGTACGAGTTCAAGCGCGTCGGCGACTCCCGGACGATCCTGCTGGTCGGTGAAGAGGGCCGGAAAGACCTGCTGGCCCGGCCCAGCGAGTTCACCGAGGTCCCGCAGAAGGCCTGGGTCTATCCGCCCGAGTTCCGCGGACCGGAAAGCGCGCCGGTACACCTGCTCCGCAACCCCTTCACGGACGTGCGCCTGTACACGGCCAGCGAGGCCGAGATCCAGAACCTGCTGGCGCGGCGGGACCGCCGGTTGAAAAGACTGCGGGGCGTGGCGGCCGGAGTGATCTCGACGTCGTTGATGCGGGTAGCGCCGGTGGGGGAAGCAGCCGAGTTTCAGGACCTCTCCTGGCGGTTCACCTACAGCGAGGCGCTGGGCGAGTCTCTGCCCATTTCGGAAACGGAAACGCTGACCAGCGAGCAGACCTTTGTGGCCTTCGACGTCATGGTGGCCAACAACGGCTCCAGCGTGGTCGAGATCAAGGCGCCGGACGTGATCCTGGCGCCGGACAAGCGCGCCTCGGCGAACGTCAAGGCGGGCGCGGCGGCTCCAGCGGAGTATCAGCACGCGCCGGGCATGAAGCTCGCCCCGCACGAGCGGCGGCGGTTTCGCTTCATTTACGAGTTGCCGCCGAAGGCCAAGGACGTAATGATCGAGGTATACAGCGGCGATCCGGGCGTGGCGGGCGTCATGGTGCTGGACACCGGGCGATGACCGGCCGCCTGCCGGAGCGGCCGCCCTCCGGGGCTCGGTGCCGGCCGGAGGGCCCGCGGACCTGAAGGCCGGACGCTCGCCGCCGAAACGGAAGGAGTGGACTCATGCTGATATCCAAGACGATGAACCAGCGCCTCAACGACCAGATCAACGCCGAGTTGAAGTCGTACTACGTGTATCTGGCGATGTCCTGCCGGCTGGTCCAACTGGGGCTGAAAGTGCTGGCCGAGTTCTTCGCCCGTCAATCGGAAGAGGAGCGCGGCCACGCGATGCGCATCCTCAAGTACATCCAGGAGGTCGGCGCCACGGTGGAACTCCAGGCCGTGGACGCAGCCTCCGGCGATTACCCCTCGGCGCTGGCGATCGCCCGAGCGGCGCTGGACCAGGAGCACGACATTACCCGGCGCATCAACGCGCTGGTCACGCTGGCCGAGTCGGAGAAGGACTACGCCACCCGCAGCTTCCTTGCCTGGTTCGTGGATGAGCAGGTGGAGGAAGTGTCGAGCATGACGGACCTGGTGCAACTGCTGGAACTGGCCGGAGACGCTCATCTGCTGCAGGCGGAAGCGCGCATCCGCCACCAGATGATCGCGGCGGGCGACTGACGCGCGGGTGGTACGGGCGGGTGGTACAGTACCCGGGGGCGGCTCTGCGCTCTGCGCTGGGCTGATACGTCCCGGCGACTTCGGGGCGGAAGCGCCCGCGCCGTTGCGCCCTTGCGGCATTTCCCTTGAATCCGGCCCTGCGAAACGATACGCTCGTAGTCTGGTGCCCGTCGCCGGGGGAATGGGCCGGCGACACGCGACCCTTAACCGGAAGGAGGAATGTCAACCGATGAGGACCGAATGGATGGTTCGATGTGCGGCTCTGACGGCGCTGCTGGCGCTGGGCGCGGCGGGACCGGCGCTGGGCCAGAACGCCCCGCCATGGAGCGAGGACTTTGAGACGTTCGACGTGGGCGACCGCGTGTGCGGCAATCATGGATGGCAATGCTGGGACCAGAACCCGGGGGTCGATGCGGTGATCGTCGGCAGCCCGGCGCACGGTGGACAGCGAGCGGTCCGAATCGCGCTGGCGGACGGGTTCGACTCGGACGTCATCGCCGTCTTCAAGGACCAGAACGGCAACCCCAACGTCACTACCGGCAAGTGGGAGCTGATCGCCTGGATCTTCGTCCCCGACAGCCCGTCGGTGGTCAACAGCGGCTTCGTGGTCCAGAACCGTTACAACCACGGCGGTCCGTACGCCTGGTCGGTGCAGCTACGCTTCAACAACGTGACCGACCAGGTGCTGTCCGAGTTCGACGGAGCGACGTTGCCGCTGATCGAGAACGAATGGGTGCGCATCCGGGTGGAGCTGGACCTGACCGATGAGATGAACCCCGACGGATGGCAGCGCTGCTGGTACGGGGACGACCTGCTCTACGAAAAAGTCTGGAACTGCGGGGTGGGAGCGTGCGGCGACCGCCACTTCGCCAGCATCGACCTGTGGGCCGCCGGTCAGCCGGCGGTGTTCTACGATGACCTTTCGCTGCTGCCGCTGGGCGGCGGCGAATCGTGCGGAGAAAAAGCCAAGCTGGCGGCCAAGTGCAAGAGCGGCGGCGCCAAGGTGCTGGCCAAGCTCAAGAAAGCCGATCCGAACACCGACGTCACGTTTACGGTGGACGGCGGCGACCCGATCGAGGCGAACACCGGCCGCAAGGGCAAGGCGAAGGCCAAGTGGAAAGGTCTGGAGCGCGGAGGACACACCGTGCGCGTCTGCGACCTGGAGAAGAGTTGCTGACCGCGCGGGACGCTCCTGGCGCGGCGCGATGCCGTCCGGGGATCACTACGCTCGACGCGAGCCGGATTCCGCGATCCACTGATCCGCGGACTCCGGCTCGTTTCTTCGTTCTTCACCATGGCGGCAGAGCGCTTGCCGGCCGCCACACGTGAACCAGCCATGTCCGACGCCACCGCAGCGATCGGGAAGAGGTGCGCCCCTGGCGGGGCGAGCGACGTGGCCCTGCCGTTGGCGTCGGCCGCCGGGCCGATCCGCCGCTCGCGCATGGGCCGCATCCGGGCGGTCGTGCTCCTCGGCGTTCACGCGCTCATCGCGGTCCACATAGCGCACTGGCTTTCGGCCGGACGCACCCTCACCCCGCTGGAGCCGTCCGAGGCGATGGAGTTCAGCAAGCACGGCCTGGTCAACGCCGGGCTGATCTTCTTCCTGCTGGCCATCGCCTCCACGCTCGTGTTCGGACGGTTTTTCTGCGGCTGGGGTTGCCACGTGATCGCGTTGCAGGATCTCTGCCGGTGGCTTCTGGGCAGGATCGGTCTGCGGCCGCGGGCGATGCGATCGCGGCTGCTGGTGTGGGCGCCTCTCATCGCGTTCGTCTACATGTTCATCCTTCCGCTGCTGGCCCGTGGGCTGCTCGGCCGTCCCCTGGGCGTATCCGGGATGCACCTGACCACCGACGCACTCTGGGCGACGTTTCCGGGCTGGGCGATCGGCGGCGCGACCTTTCTGGTGTGCGGGTTCCTGATCGTCTACGCGCTCGGCTCGAAGGGGTTCTGCACCTACGGCTGCCCCTACGGCGGCATCTTCGGCTTGACGGACAAGCTCGCGATAGGACGGATTCGCGTCACCGACGCCTGTCAGCACTGCGGACATTGTACGGCCGTGTGCAGCTCGAACGTGCGCGTCGGCGACGAGGTCGCGCGTTACGGCATGGTGGTCGATCCCGGATGTATGAAGTGCATGGACTGCGTCAGCGTCTGTCCGAACGGTGCTCTGTACTTCGGGTGGGGACGTCCGGCGGTCTTGCCGCTGGAACGGTCGGCAGCGCCGGCGCACCGGCGGCGGAGGCCGGCCGGAGGCACCGGCGGCGCGGCCGTACTTTCCCTGTGCTTCGCAGCCGCGCTCTTCGTCCTCTTCCACGAACTCTATGACGTGCTGTCCAACGCCGGGGCGAAGGTCGTGGTCATCGTTCTGTGGGTCGGCGCTTCCATTGTGTGTGGGCGGCTGGCGGTGCGCGGCCAGAGCGACTATTCGCTGGGCGAAGAGGTAGCGCTGGCCACCGCGTTTCTAGCCGTGTTCGGAGTGGTGCGCGGGTTGTATGGAGCGGTTCCATTCCTGTTGTCGCTGGGCGTGGCGGCGATCGCATCTTACCTGGTTGTGCAGACGCTCCGCTTGGCCCGCGCCCCGCACGTAAAGGTGCAGCGATGGACGCTGCGGAAAGGCGGCACTTTGACGCGAGCGGGGGCCGTGTATCTGGCCGTCATGGCCGTGCTCAGCGCCGCCTGGCTGCACAGCGCCGTGGTGCGCATTGCTGCGTGGCAAGTAGATCGAGCGCATTCTGCGGCCCTGCACGAAGCGCCGGACCTCTTCCAATGGGTCCGCTTCGGTAGCGCCGCCCTCGCGACGGACCGGCCCGACCTGCGACGTGCCCTCGCGGCCGGTGTTTGGCTCTCACGCTGGGCGCTGGCGGACCACGGTGGATCGGCGCTGAAGCTGGCGCGGCTGCACGCGCTGGCGGGCCGGACGAACGAGTCGATTCGCGCGCTGCGGGATGGACTGAACGCGCCGGGCGCGACGCCGCAGACGCGGCGTGATCTGGCCTTTCTGCTGGCGGCGGCGGGGCGTCCGTCGGAGGCCGTGGACGTGCTCACCGCGGGACTTGCCCCGGGCGACACGCGGATGCTGGACGCAACGCTTCAGTTGGGCCTGCACCTTGCCGGAGATCGCCGCTTTGACGACGCCGCGCGGCTCTTCGACGCCGCGCTGGCGGCATGGCCGGAGGCGCCGTCGATCCTGCACAACTACGCCATCCTGGAGACCACGCGATCGCGTCCGGACGCGGCCGTGGCCCTGCTGGAGCGGGCGCTGGCGATGGATCCGGAACAGGCCGCATCGCACCACCTGCTGGGGGAAATCCTGCTGGCGATGGAGCGGCCCAGCGACGCGCTCCCACACCTGGAAGCGGCCGCGCGGCTGGCGCCGGATACCGCCGACGTGGCGAGGCTGCTGGGTCTGGCCTTGATCGGCGTAGGTCGGATTGGCGAGGCGGAAGCCTCCCTCAAGCGTGCGGTGGATCTTGCCCCCGACCGGGCGGACCTCCATCTGACGCTGGCCCGCTTCTACTCAATGACCAGCCGCCCGGAACTGGCGCAGCAGCACGCCGAACGCGCGCGAACGATCGGCCGATGATCGCCGCCCGACACTGGCGGGTCCGCCGACGCCCCGTTACGGTACGTCGTGGCTGCGGGCGCTGCGGCCCGATGTGTGCCCGGCACGGACAGGTGAAGCGATGGCAGACGACATCCTCGTATCCAGGGACGATCACGTCGGCGTAATCCGCCTCAACCGCCCCAGGCAGCTCAACGCGCTGAGCCTGGCGGTGATGGAGCAACTGGCGGCGGCTTTCGAGGCGTTTGATGCGGACGACGACGTGTACGTCATCGTGCTGGCAGGAGACGAGCGGGCGTTTGCGGCCGGGGCGGACATCCACGACATGGCCGAGTCGACCGTTGTCGATCAGTACCAGCGCAACCCGTTCGCCCGCTGGGAGCAGATCAAGCGCGTTCGCAAGCCGATCGTCGCGGCCGTCAGCGGCTTCGTTCTGGGCGGCGGGTGCGAGCTGATGATGCTCTGCGACGTCGTCGTCGCGTCCGAAACGGCCCGCATCGGCCAGCCCGAGATCAACATCGGCGTCATGCCCGGCGCCGGCGGCACGCAGCGGCTCACGCGGGCGGCGGGCAAGGCGACGGCGATGGACGTGATCCTGACCGGGCGGTTCCTGACCGCGCATGAGGCCCTGGCGGCGGGACTGGTCAGCCGCGTGGTCCCGGTCGAGCACTTCTTCAGCGAGGCGATGAAGGTCGCGCGGACGATCGCCGAAAAGCCGCCGCTGGCGCTGCGGATGGCGAAAGAGGCGGTGCTCAAGGCGCACGAGATGGCGCTGTCCGCCGGGCTGGAATATGAGCAGAAGCTGTTCTACACGCTGTTCGCGACGCAGGACCAGAAGGAGGGAATGAAGGCGTTCATCGAGAAGCGGCCGCCGAAGTTCGAGGGGAAATGAACCATGAGCCACTATGAAACCATCACCGTATCCACGTCCGAGGGCGTGTCCATCATCACGTTGAATCGCCCGGACTCGCTCAATGCGTTCAATGAAACTATGAAGACCGAACTGATGGACGCCTTGAAGGCGGTCGGGCGGGACGCCGAAGTGCGAAGCGTGGTCCTGACCGGCGCCGGCCGGGCGTTCTGTTCGGGGCAGGACCTGGCCGACCTCAAAGACCTCTACGCCCGGCCGGATCCGCCGGAACTGGGCGGGATGCTGCGGGCGAAGTACAACCCGCTCATACAGCGGATGCGGGAGATGGAAAAGCCCATCCTCGCGGCCGTCAACGGCGTGGCGGCCGGCGCGGGTGCCAGCTTCGCCATGGCCTGCGACATGCGCATCGCCTCCGAAAAGGCGTCCTTCATCCAGTCGTTCATCAACGTCGGCCTCATCCCCGACTGCGGCGGCACGTTCTTTCTGCCGAGGCTGGTCGGCCTGGGCAAGGCGATGGAAATGTGTACCACTGGAGAAAAAGTCGGGGCGGAGGAGGCGCTGAAGATCGGCCTGGTAAACCAGGTGGTGGCGGCCGAGATGCTGATGGAAACGGTCACGGCCGTCGCCCGTAAGCTGGCGACGCTGCCCACGAAGGCGATCGGGCTGACAAAGCGGCTGCTGAATCAGTCGTTCACGAACGACCTCGCGGCCCAACTGGAGCAGGAGGCCTTCGCCCAGACCACGGCCGCCGCCTCGCGCGACCATCGCGAAGGCGTCCAGGCGTTCCTTGAGAAACGTCCGCCCAGGTTCACCGGCCGGTAAGGGTGTGAGGGACAGAACGGCCGCAGATTCGACCATAGGCATCGGGAACCTGTGAGCAATGTCGGAAGTGGGGATCATCGGAGCGGGGACCATGGGATCCGGCATCGCACAGGTGGCGGCGGTGCGCGGGTGGACGGTGCGGCTCATGGACGTGAGCACCGACGTCGCACAACGCGCGATCCAGGGCATCGCGTCCAGGCTTGACCGACTGGTGGAAAAGTCGCGCATGTCACGCGGGGACCGCGACGCGGCCGTGGCCCGCCTGCACGTCGCGTCGGAGCCTGCGGCCATCGCCGAATGCGATCTGATCGTGGAGGCGGTGGTGGAGGACCTCGACCAGAAGGTCGGGATTCTGGAACGGCTCATCCCCGCGCTGCGCAGCGACTGCACTATCGCCACCAACACGTCGTCGCTGTCCGTAGGGCAGATCGGCCGCCGGCTGGGTGAGCAGGCGCGCGTGGTCGGCATGCACTTTTTCAACCCGGTGCCGCTGATGCCCCTGGTGGAGGTGATCCGCGCCGACGGCACGTCGCAGGAAGCGGCCGACCGCGTCGCCCAGATCGGGCGCGCGTGGGGCAAAACCGTCGTGCGCTGCAAGGACACGCCCGGGTTCATCGTCAACCGCGTCGCCCGCGGGTATTACCTTGAACCACTGCGGATGCTGGGCGAGGGACTGGCCGGCGTCGACGAAATCGACGGCGTGATGAAACGGCTGGGCGGCTTCCGCATGGGACCGTTCGAACTCACGGACCTGGTGGGCATCGACGTGAACTATACGGTCTCTTGCTCGGTTTGGGAGCAGATGGGCCGGCCCGCGCGGCTGAAGCCGCACGAGATTCAGGTGGGGCTTTTCCAGCGCGGCGAACTGGGGCGCAAGACAGGACGTGGTTTCTATGAATACGGGCAGGGCGCGGCCGTCCCGGTGGTGATGATACAGCGTCAAACTGTGAACATGCCGCCGGAAGCACTCGCGGCCGCGGAAGCGTTCTGCGGCAGGGCCGTCGACGGCGGCGCGGCGCAGGCGAGCCTCGCGGGGCGGACCGAGCGCTACATCTTCGCTCGCGTCCTCGCAACGATCATCAACGAGGCGGCGCTGGCCTTTGACGACGGCGTGGCCACGTCGGACGATATCGACGCCGCCATGAAGCTAGGGACGAACTACCCCCACGGCCCGCTCGAATGGGCGGACGCCATCGGCTTCGACGCGTGCCTGGCCGTGCTCGAAGCGCTCAACGCCACGTGCGATGATGGGAGGTTCGCTCCGGCAAGGTTGCTGGGCGGCGGGAAATGAGGAATTGTGCGAATTCGAGTGGCGATCCAGTCGATCTGGCCTCGCAGCCCCAGGCCATCCGTGAGCAGGCGGCTGCGCTGCTGGTCGAAGGGTTTCGCGAGCCGCGCGGCTGGGCATCGCTCGGCGACGCTCGGGCGGAGGTGGCGCGCGTGCTGCACGAAGGGTTCGCGCGTGCGGTGGTGGACGACGGAGTCCTGCTCGGGTGGATCGGCGGCTGCCCTCACCGGGGCTACGATGGAAACGTCTGGGAGGTGCATCCGATGGTCGTGCGGCCCGACTCGCGCCGCCGGGGCATCGGCCGCAGGCTCGCTGAAGCGTTCGAGCACGAGGCGGGCATACGCGGAGCGCTGACGGCGTTTCTGGGCACCGACGACGACTCCGGCATGACGTCGCTGTCGGACGTGAACTTGTACGACGATACTCCGAAGCACATTGCCGGCGTACGTGACCGCGGCCGGGGGCACCCGTTCGAGTTCTATCGCAGACTCGGATACGTCGTGGTCGGCGTCATGCCGGATGCCAACGGGCCGGGCCGGCCGGATATCTACATGGCCAAGCGGTTGCGGGGCCGGGAGTGAGGGTTGGATGGGGGAGGAGTCCAAGCGGGCTCGCCCGGCTATCTTCATTCGTGATCCCGTATTCGACCTTCGCTATCTCACAACGTCTCACCGGCGGCGCCCTTCCGCGGCGTCTTCGGCCATGATCTTCCGCGCCGCCGCCAAGGCCAGCGTGACCGGCCCAGCGTCAGCCTGCACGGTGATGGATTCTGCGGCCGCGTCGACCGCCAGCACAGTCACGTGGGCGCCTGGCCGGAGGCCGTGTCGAGCGGCGAACAGAAGGAACCGCTCTTCCTGATCCGTAATGCGTGCGATGCGGACGCTGTCGCCGGCGCCGCAGTCGGAAAGCGGTTCGCCGCGCGGATCGCGCAGGCGCCCGTCGGAGTCGGGAATCGGATCGCCGTGAGGATCCACGTCCGGGCGGCCCAGCAACTTATCCAGGGCCTCGAGAACGACCGGCGAGATGGCGTGCTCGATCCGCTCGGCCTCGGCGTGAACGATCGACCAGTCGAGCTTCAACGTCTGGACCAGAAAAGTCTCGATGAGCCGATGGCGGCGGATGATGTCCACCGCCGCACGAGTCCCCTTCGCGGTCAGCGAGACGCCGCCGAACCGCTGATACCTGGCCAGCTTCGCCTTCGCCAGCTTTTTCGCCATGGCCGTGGCCGTACCCGTGGTGACGCCGACGATGGCGGCCAGGCGCGTCATGCCCGCCTCCCCCGTCGGCGACTCCCGGCAGAGCGTGTAGATGGCTTTGAGATAGTTCTCGACGGTCTCGGTCGCCATGCGTCCGCGAATCCTCGGATCGACGGACGATTATCGCCGGATTCCCGGCCCTGGCCAGCAGGAGGCAGACGGCTCGCCCGCAAGCCCTCCCCGCGAGGAGCGTTGACGTAAGCTGTTGTTGCGACATAGTTTACGGCAGGGACGCCGGCGACCGGGATTTCGATGCACAGCGATGCTTGACTTTGATTGATTAGCTGTGTAATGTTTGACTACTCAAACTAATGGAGCGATATCCAGCCACAAGGCGGAGGAGGTCAGGCGTGGTGGTGCAAGGGAGTCGCGAATCGTTGTTCTCGTCAGTGGGGCTTGCGGCGGGCATGCTCGCAACCGCGGTTGCGTCGGCGAAAGCGCAGCTCCCGCCCGGCGGCGAGCGCGCCGATGGTACGTCGCAAGCTCCGCTGAATGCCGTGAGGGAATCACCTCGACACCACGAACTGTCCTGGTGGAGTGCAGCCCCGCTCACCGAGCCGCTGGAAACGGATCGCCCGGACTTTACCGAAGGCACCAGCACGGTGCCGCGCGGTCACTTTCAATTGGAGGGGGGTTATACGTTCGTGTACGGCCGCGAGAACGGCACGCGCTCGCGGACTCACACGGCTCCGGAACTGCTGCTCCGCGCCGGCCTGGCCGACAACTTCGAGTTGCGGATCGGCTGGGAGGGTTACACCTGGCTCAACGAGCAAGCGCGCGGCAGGACGCGCGCGGGCAGGCCCGTGACGGTAGAGGAAGGGACGCAAGGCGGCGCCGATACGTACGTCGGCTTCAAGTGGAAGCTCCTCGATCAAGAGGGCCTGCGGCCGGACTTCGCCATCATCCCGGCGGTGACCGTCCCGGGCGGCAGCAGCGGCTTCTCCTCCGGCGATGTCGACCCGGAAATCAAGCTGGCCTGGAGCTACGGCCTCGGCGAGCGTTGGTCGGTGGGCGGCAACGTCAATCTGGCGGCGCCGACGGACGGCGGAAAACGGTTCTTCCAGTCCGGCGCGTCGGTCGCGCTGGGGTACGAGCTGCTGGAACGCGTCGGCGCCTATGTCGAGTACTTCGGTTTCTATCCCAACGCCCGCGGCGCGGACTGTGCCCACACGTTGAACACGGGACTTACCTGGCGGCTCACCGACAACTTGCAGTTGGACTGGCGCATCGGCGCCGGGCTGAATGAAGAGGCGGAGGACTTCTTCACCGGCGTCGGCTTCGCGTTTCGTTTCTGAGGCAACCAAGATCAAGGGAGGATGTTATGGATTTCATCTTGGACGTCTTGTTCTCCGGACTGACCGACGCACTCAGTGCTCTGATCAGCCTCGTGCTGCAGATGGCGCTCGGGATAGACCGGTGACGGCGCGGCAAAGGCTGCGGCGCGTGCCCGGCCCGCCTGCCGGGCGTGATGCGCGCCGACGCCGGATCGTTCTTCTTACCCCGTCGCCGAGTTCTTTCCGCTCCCAGACTCGCCGATCAGGTAGATCCGGTCTTTGCCGGCCCGCTTGGCCTCCAGCAGCGCGTCGTCGGCGCGCTTCACCAGGGCCTCCGGCGTATCGGCGTCCCACGGATAGGTGGCCAGCCCGCCGCTGATGGTGAGCTGTCCTTTCTGCGTGCGGGAGAACGAGCGGAACTCGTGCGAGCGCAAGGCGCGGCGAAAGCGCTCCAGCACCTCCATCGCGTCCGCCGGGGGCCTTGATCCCGCGACGCGCTGACCCTTCGGGTCCCAGAACACCACCGCGAACTCGTCGCCGCCGTAGCGGGCGACCAGGTCGTGTTCGCGGCAGTTCGCCCGGAAGAGGGCGGCCGCGGTGCGGATGATCTCGTCACCGGCGTCGTGGCCGTAGCGGTCGTTGTAGGACTTGAAATCGTCGATGTCGAAGAGCAGCAGCGTGACCGGCATGCGATTGGCGCGGCCCTGTTCGAGCGTCTCCAGCAAGGCCCGGTCGAAGTGCCGGCGGTTCGGCAATCCGCTCAGCTCGTCGGTCTCGGCCTGCTGGCGCCATCGCATTCGATCGAACACCGCAGCCAGCACGTACCCGGCGATGCGGGCGTAGTGCTCCAGCCGCCGAACGTGTACCGGTTGATAGGGGCTGCCGGCGGGCGGGCCGACCAGCACCTGGCCGCGACGGTCGGCGCCGGCGTCTACGGTGGCCGCCAGGACCGGTTCGGTGACGACCTCGCCACTGGTGGCGACCGATCCGCTCACCACCACGGTGACCCCGGCGGCCGAGAGCGTGCGTCGGACCAGGATCGCGGTGCGTTCGAGCAGTTCGATCGGGCGCGCGTCCAGCAGCGAGAGCAGTTCCGCCAGCATCGCCAGTTCGTCCGCAGGCGGGGTCGGCTCCGCGGTCAGCAGGCGGCGGCCCTCCCAGCGCGCGGCCGGTGACAATCGCAGTGATTGCAGCAGGTCGTCCGGCTCCGGCGGGAGAATGACGTAATCGTCGGCGCCGGCCTCCAGCAGCAGCCGTGCGGCCGGTTCCATCTCCGGCGGCGCACACAGGATGATGCGCGCCGGCGCCGGCGCCGCTTCGCGCAGCCCGCGGATCGCTTCGGGCAGATGCGGCCAGCGGGCGTCGATCAAGGCGACGACGCCGGCCGCGGCCGCGTCGCCCAGAGCTGCAATGGCGGCCAGCGGCGTGGGCACGAGGGTCGTAGCCGGGGCGCCTTCGGCGCGACGGATCAACTCGGTGATCTGCTCGCCCGTCTGACCTGAGGCGATGATGAGCACGCGCCCGGCGGGCGGTTCCGGCGTCGGTTGGCGGCCCCGTATGGTCACGACGGACGGCCCCCCTCCGGCGGGTCGAATGGGTCGTCCAGATCGTCGTCGCCGATGAGCGCCTGAAGCTCCTCCTCCGTGAGCAGCGGCGTGTCTTCCAGCGGCGCCTGCGGCCGGCGGGCGGGCGGGACCGGCCCGGCCGGAGGCTGCCGGGGGGGGGTGCGGGTAGGCCGATCGCCGTACGACCCCCAGGGCACCCGCACGTCGGCCACGTCGTCGACCGGTTCGCCGGGTGCCGCCTCATCGCCGGGGCGCCGTCGGTCCCCGGTCACACGCTCCTGCCTGGCAGCGGGCGGCGGCAGAGGGACCACGGGACCGAGCGAGGCGGTTTCATCCGCATCTTGAAGCTCCAGGCCGGCATCCTCGCTCACGTCGAGGTCCGGATCGAGCGATTCGAGAGGCTCACCGTCGCCTCGGCGGGCTTCGGGTGGATCCTGCTCGCGCCGCCGGTATTCATGCGCTCTCGGCCGCAGCAGTGAGGCCGCGGCGCCACCGAACCCGCCGGCCGGGTCGTCGGCCCTGGGTCTCTTGGCCTCAGCCAGTCGGCGCAGGGCCGCCGGCTCGAAGCGCTCCACGCCGTCGACGCTCAACGCACGGTCCAGTTTTGCGGAAAGCCGCGCGTCGGCGTAAGCGAATACGGAGATCGACGGTCGTCGGCGGCGAATCAGGGTGAAGAACTCGAACTCGTCGGGCAAAAGGTAATCGACGCAGACGACGGCCGCTTGGCGCGGCGTCGCACCGCACGTCAGCCTCGCCAGACCGCGATACACGTCCGGCGCCTCGTCCACTTCCACACCGGATTCAGCGAGGCAACGCGACACCGGATCGACGGTCGAGGATGGACCGGCGATGACATGGAGAATACCCCGCTGAGTCACGAACGCACCTGCGACACCGGTTTGTAGCCGGTGAACCTGCGGCGCCGGCCTGTAGGCGCGACCCTGTGGCACCGGTCTGCAACCGGTGTCCTCCTCCGCCCACTCACCGGCCAGGACCGGCACCATTCTAGAAATGCGGACGATTCCGGTCAATTTCCCAGCGTTGAGACGGGCTTTCGGGGGTGCGTGACGCACGCGGCGGATGTCCTCATGACCACGCGAATGGGACCGGGTGGACTGAGACGACCGACCGATCGCCCCGGCGGGGCGGGTTTCCATCGGGTGTTCCCGGCGACGGTCGCCGCATCTGTGGTGTACTCTTGCCGCCCGGCGCCGCATCCGCCCGGCTTGAAAGCCGGGACTCTGAACGTGAGGCGCCCCTTTTCAACCGGTGGGCGCAGGTGGTCGGTGGTCAGCCGTTGTATAGGTTGTTTGACGCCCTCCGACGCGCCTCGTATGCTCGCGGACTGGCGCGGCAGCGAAGTCAATGCACTCCTTGATGGATCACCCCTATGGCCTCATCCAGGGCGACGAAGTGGACCTACCTTTTCGGTAACGGCAAGGCGGAAGGTAAAGGCGATCAGAAGATGCTGCTGGGCGGCAAGGGCGCGGGGCTGGCCGAGATGACCCACATCGGCCTGCCGGTGCCGGGCGGATTCACCATCACGACGGATGCGTGCGCCGAGTTCAACCGGCGCGGCGGCCAATGGCCCGATGGGATGGAAGCACAGGTGCGCAAGGCGCTGGCCACGCTCGAGAAGCAGAGCCGCAAGAAGCTCGGCGCCGCCAGGGACCCGCTGCTGGTCTCGGTGCGCAGCGGCGCCGCCCGCTCCATGCCCGGCATGATGGAGACGATCCTCAACCTGGGCCTCAACGACCAGTCGGTCGAGGGCCTGGCCGCGGCCGCGAACAGCCGTCGATTCGCGTTCGACTCCTATCGCCGCCTGATCATGATGTACGGCTCGACCGCGATGGGCATCGACCGCGAGCACTTCGACGGAGCTTTCGAGAAGGTCAAGAACGAAGACGCCCGCGCCCGGCTCGGCCGGCCGGACGGTCAGAAGGTGCTCGACACGGAATTGACCGCTGAGGAGCTGGAACGCATCGTCGCGCGCTTCAAGGAGATTTACCGCGAGCACACCGGCTCGGACTTCCCGCAGGATCCGTTCACGCAGCTCGCCGGCGCCATCAACGCCGTCTTCAGAAGCTGGATGAGCGAGAAGGCCGTCACCTATCGCCGCGTCGAGAACATCACCGGCCTGAACGGCACGGCCGTCAACGTCTGCCGGATGGTCTTCGGCAACATGGGCGACGACTGCGGCACCGGCGTGTGCTTCACCCGCGACCCCAGCACCGGCGAGAACGTCTACTACGGCGACCTGCTCATCAACGCCCAGGGCGAAGACGTGGTGGCCGGCGTGCGCACGCCGATCAAGCTGGACGAACTCCGCCGCCTGATGCCGGAAGCCTACGACCAACTCGAAGCCGTCCGCATCATGCTCGAAGTCCACTATCGCGACATGCAGGACCTGGAGTTCACCATCGAGCGCAACAAGCTCTACATGCTCCAGTGCCGCACCGGCAAGCGCTCGCCCACGGCCGCGTTCAAGATCGCCGTGGACCAGGCCACCGAGGGCGTGGTGCCCAAGTCCGTCGCGTCGGCACTCGTCAAGAAGAAATATCTGCCCAAACGCTACGGCGACGCGGCCCACAAGCCGGTACTGACGCGCGAGGACGCCATCCGCCGTATTACCGCCGAGGACATCGAGCGGCTCTTCTACCCGATCATCAGCAGCGACATCCCGCGGGCCGAACTCGACCGGCGGCGGATGGGCGAGGGCATCAACGCCGTGCCCGGCGCGGCCGGGGGGGAGGTCGTCTTCACCGCGGCCGAGGCGGAGGAACGCGCGGCCGCGGGGGCCAAGGTCATCCTGGTCCGTAAGGAGACTTCGCCCGAGGACGTCGGCGGCATGCACGCGGCGTCGGGGATTCTGACGGCCACCGGCGGCAAGACCTCGCACGCGGCCGTGGTCGCGCGCGGCTGGGGCAAGTGTTGCATCGTCGGCTGCGACGAACTGCGCCTCGACGGCGCGGCCCGCACCATGTCGCTCGGCGGTCGGACGCTCTCGGCCGGGGACTGGATCACGCTCGACGGCTCCACCGGCGCGGTCTACGAAGGCAAGCTGGACCTGGTCCGCCCGCAGGCCCCACCCGAGTATGACACCCTGATGGCCTGGTGCGACGAGCGCCGCACGCTCAAGGTTCGCACCAACGCTGACACGCCGGAGGACGCCGCCCGGGCGGTAGCGTTCGGGGCCGAGGGCATCGGCCTGTGCCGCACCGAGCACATGTTCTTCGATCCGTCCGAGCCGCAGCGTATCCGGGCGATGCGCGAGATGATCCTGTCGGAAACCGAGGACGACCGGCGGCGGGCGCTCGATAAGCTCCTGCCGTTCCAGCGGAAGGACTTCGAAGGCATCTTCCGCGCGATGAACGGCCTGCCGGTCACCATCCGCCTGATCGACCCGCCGCTGCACGAGTTCCTGCCCCAGCACGACAACCCCAAGGCCCAGCAGGACGCGGCGGACGACCTGAACGCGGCGATGGGCGACGGGGCCGCCCGCGTGACGGTCGAGGACATCCAGCGCCGCGTGGACCAACTGCACGAGTCCAACCCCATGCTCGGTCACCGCGGCTGCCGCCTGTGCATCACCTATCCCGAGATCCTGGAGATGCAGGTGCGGGCGATCATGGAAGCGGCGGTGACGTGTCACAAGGCGGGCGTGAAGGTGCTGCCGGAGATCATGATCCCACTGTCGATCGACGCGAAGGAACTGCGGATACTCGTCGAGCGCACGCGGGCGGTGGCGGATAGGGTGTTGGAGGAGGCGAGGTTGGGCGGAGGCGGCAAACGAACCGCGGAGGGCGCAGAGGGCGCAGAGAGTGGTAGGGGTGCGGGGAAGACGGCTTACGCGGCGGCCGTCAGCGCGATGTCTGTGGGTGGCAACGGCAAGGCGGCTGGTAAGGGGAAGGGTGGCAAGGCGTCGAGCAACGGCAACGCTCGCAAGGGGGGCGGCGGCAAAGGTGGTCGCGGCGGCGGCGCGGGGGCCAAGCGCGGCGGCGCGGGCGGCAAGGGCGGCAGTGGTGGGGCTGGCGGCGGTCTGACATACATGGTCGGCACGATGATCGAGACGCCGCGGGCCGCGCTGACGGCCGACGACATGGCCGAGGTGGCCGAGTTCTTCAGCTTCGGCACCAACGACCTGACGCAGACCACGATGGCGCTCTCCCGCGACGACGCCGGCCGCTTCCTGCCCGAGTACGTCGACGAAGAAAAAGCCGGCATCTTCCCCGCGGACCCGTTCCAGTCCATCGACATCGACGGCGTCGGCAAGCTGGTCGCCATGGCGGTAGAACTCGGCCGCCGGACCCGCCCCAAGATCAAACTAGGCGTCTGCGGCGAACACGGCGGCGACCCCGCCTCCATCCGCTTCTTCCAGCAAGTCGGCCTCGACTACGTCTCATGCAGCCCCTTCCGCGTGCCCATCGCAAGGCTCGTGGCGGCGCAGGCGGCGGTGGAGGGGGCGGGGGGGAAGAAGGGGAAGGGGGAGAAGCTGGCGAAGTCGACGAAGATCGCGCCGCGGGCGACGAAACGGAGCGAGGGCGCTACGCCACGGCGCACAAAGCACACGAAGTCGACGACGCGCGGGCGGAGCGGCAAGCGGACCGTGCGGCGATGACAGATCTCCAAACCAGGGCGGGAATGTGCGTTCCCCGGGCCGCCATCCGTCGACCCCAACGGGGTCATGTCGTAAAGCCCAGGGTTGTCCGTTCTGACGGACTACCCTGGGCGGTGTCGCCCAGGCCCCATCAACCCCAACGGGGTTGCGTCGGGATGGGGGGAGGCGCGTTCCGTACATCCTCTCCGTTTGGCGTGTTCGCGTGTTCCGCGCGGACTGCGCGACGGGGTGGCAGCCGGAGCACGAACCGCGCGAGCCGTCCTTCCGCGCCGCCGCAACGCCGTTGGCGTTGATGTGGGGCGGCCAGCCCACCCAGGGTAGCCCGCAACGGGCAACCCTGGGCTTTATGACGCGACGCCCTTGGCGTCGGACACGTCGGTGCCGCGTTTACGAAAGCTTCGAGCGCGTGCCGCGCGGGCAGGAACCCGATTCTTTTGCCGAAGTGCCGCCGCGCCTGGCTGTCGAAGTCCTGGGCAACAGCCAGGGTTGGCAGAAGACGACGGAAACGGTCGGCGAATGCCTGCGCGGCAGCGGCGGTACCCGGGGCGCATCGGCGCCGACCGCGCCTGGATCGTCGATCCCGATCACCGCACGCTCCACGGCTCCAGCCCCGACGCCCTTCGGCAGGCCAGTACCGGATCCGACGCCGCTTGGCGGGCCTGTGCCGGGTCCGCCGCCCCCCCGCAGGCCCGCACCGAATCCGACGCGCTCACGGCCGAAGCCGTCCTGCCGGGGTTCTCGTGACGGCGTGGTCTCGTTCCGTGCCTGCCGGCGGCCGGTCGCTCACGCTCCCGGTTCGGATTGGCTGCTCCCGTTCGAGACACGCGCAGATTCGGCGGGAGTGCTGTGCCGCGAGACGCACCTGCTTCTCGGACGCCCGCGGCGCGCTGCCGGCGCTTCATTGCCCACGCGGGTTCAGCCGCCGAAATCGACCTTGGGAACTTCCCGTGCCTGTTGCGGCGCCTCGAAGTACTCGGCCTGCTCGACGCCCGCCCAGGAGGCGTACCACTTGCCCGGAACCGCGCGGATCCTGGCGTTTATCGCCCGCACGGCCTCGTTGTAGTCCATGCGGGCGACCGCCAGGCGGTTCTCCGTCCCTTCCAGCGAATCCTGCAGCTTCAGGAACGACTCATTGCTGCGCAGCTCGGGATAGCGCTCCTGGATGACCAGCAGGCGCGACAGGGCGCTTTCGAACATCCCGGCCGCCTCCGCTTTCTGCCCGGTCGACTGAGCGCCGGCGTAGGCGGCACGGGCGTTGGCGATCGACTCGAAAACCTCCTGTTCGTGGGCGGCGAAACCCTTGACCGTCGCGACCAGGTTCGGGACCAGCTCAAAACGCCGCTGAAGCTGGTTGTCCACCTGCGCCCACTGGCTCTTCACTGCTTCATCCAGGCCGATGACGTTCTTATAGCCGCTGTAGGCACAGCCGCCGACGATCAGCACGCCGACCACGAGCGATACGAACGTCAACGTCAGTGTCTTGCCGATATTCATACGGACACCTCCACCTGCCATCGCCGCCCCGCAGCTCGCACAGAAGCTCGCCCCGGGGGCATTGAGCGCTGCACACTTCGGACAGGGTTTACCAACTGGCGCCACCACCACCGCCTCCGAATCCGCCGCCCCCGAATCCACCACCGCCAAAGCCGCCGCCGCCAAAGCCGCCGCCGCCGAATCCGCCCCCGCCCCAGCCGCTGGATCGGCGGTGGCCGCCCAGGGCGCTGTTGATGACGCTGCCCCAGAAGAGCGCTTCCCACAATCCGCCGCCGCGCCAGGCCCCGTAGCGCCGCCGGCGCCCGAGCACGGAGAAGACGATCAGCAGCATGACCAGCAGCGGGCATATCCCGCCGGCACAGGCGGCGCCGCCGCCGGCGTCCGCGCGTTGCCGCGCCGCCTGAATGTTCGGCAAACCGGTCAGCGATATTTCATGGGCATCCGCGATCCTGCGGGCCACGGCCACGGTCCCTTCCAACATGCCGCGGTTGTAGTCGCCGTGCTTGAAGTGGGCCGCCATCAGGTTGCGGGCCGTAGTGCCGCACCACGAGTCAGGCAGGATGGACTCGATGCCGTAGCTTGTGTGGATCCGGGCCTGACGCTCCTTCACCGCTACGCAAATCAGCGCGGAGATGCCTTTGCCTTCCGTCTCGGCGTTCCATGCCCGGGCCGT
>QZJT01000101.1 GCA_003597935.1 Phycisphaerales bacterium
CCCAGATACATTTCTTTGGTCCGATCGTCAAAATACAGGATACCCATATTGGTGATGACGGCATAGGGTCCGCCGTCCGGCAGTCCGACCGCGGCGCGGAAGAGGGCAAACCCCTTCTCCTCATCCAGCCGCACCAATTCTGTGGCAATCGTCGCCTCCGGGTGCTCGGTCCGCAGCCACACCAGCCGCCACTTCACTTCCAGGTAGTCCCGGCCCTTCAGGGTCACCAGGTAGCGGCTGGCGTCGAAGCCCTTCCCGTCGAAGCTGTGCTGGACGAGATAGCCGGTGGCGGGGCTGCCGTGGAGGATCCCACGACCCAGGCGCCGCCGGGCGGGCGGCGCGCGCCCAAAGCGAAAGGGAGCGGTATGAACGAGCCCAGCGTCCCGCGGGAGACGGCGCTGCCGGCCGGCGGCAGGGGGCTTTTTGATCGCTACAAACCCGAGCAGGGCCTGCGGGTGCGCAACTGGACCGCGGCCGGCGCCGGGCTGCTGGCCGCCTGGGCGGCGAAGTTCGTCTACGAGCGCCTGGCCGTCTATCGCACCGACGAGGCGTGGACGCTGCTGATCGTCTACGGCATCCCGGTCGCGATGGTGGTCACGCTCGGGTATACGATCTTCTGGATCGTCTACCGCCATCGGCCCAGCGGTGACTTCCTGATCGCCACCGAAGGCGAGATGAAGAAAGTGAGCTGGTCGACCCGCCGCGAGGTGATCGGCGCGACCAAGGTCGTGATCGTGGTGACGTTGCTGCTGGCGGCGCTGCTGGGCGTGGTCGACCTGATCTTCATGCTCTTCTTCCAGTGGATCGGGGTGCTCAAGGTCACCGGGATCCAGGCGTTCGGAGGCGGTTCATGACCGAGGAACTCGCCCGTCCAGGAATGCACTGGTACGTGCTGCGGGTCGCCTCCAACAAGGAAGACCGCGTCCGGGAGGCCCTCGAACGCAAGGTGAAGATCGAAGGGATGGAAGAACGCATCGGCCGCGTGCTGGTGCCGACGCTGAAAGAAAAACGCATGAAAGGCGGCGTTCTGAAGTTCACGGAACGCAAGCTCTATCCCGGTTACGTCTTCGTCGAGATGGCCTGCGAGCCGGATGGATCGGTCACCGAGAACGTCTGGTTCATGGTCAAGGAGACCACCGGCGTCGGCGATTTCATCGGCTCGGGCGGCAAACCGACGCCCATGCCGGATCACGACGTGGTCGCCATGCTGGCGGCGTCGGAGAAACCGGAGGACGAGGCGCTGACGGGGATCCAGTTCGTCCGCGGCGACCGGGTCAAGATCACCGAAGGGGCCTTCGAGAACTACGAGGGCGAGGTGGACTCGATCGACGAGCGCAAGGGGACGGTCACGGTGGTGGTCATGGTCTTCGGCCGGGCGACCCAGGTGGACGTCGAGTACTGGATGCTGGAGAAGGTGGAAGCGGAGTAGCGTCCGCGCGGTTCGGCCGCAGCAGGCGGGGTAGACTCAAGTGGCGAAAAAAGACGTAATCGCGAAGATCAGGCTCCAGGCCCCGGGCGGTCAGGCGACGCCGGCGCCGCCGATCGGCCCCGCGCTCGGACAGCACGGCGTCAACATCGGACAGTTCGTGCAGCAGTTCAACGCCGAGACCACCAAGCTCAACGGGATGCCGGTCACCGTCGAGATCACGGTGCTCGGCGACAAGTCGTTCACCTTCAAGGTCAAAAGCCCCCCGGCGTCGGTGCTGCTGAAGGACGCGGCCAAGGTCGAGAAGGGCAGCGGAGACCCCAACAAGACGAAGGTCGGAACGGTCTCGTCGGCCCAACTGCGGGAGATCGCCGAGCGGAAATTGCCGGACCTGAACACCACCAGCGTGGAGGCCGCCATGCGGGTGGTGGCCGGTACGGCCCGGTCGATGGGGATCGAGATCGCGGATTGAATCCAGCACGACGCGGCGGCCCGACGCCGCCATCGGGAAGTGTCAGACATGCCCAGTTCAACGGTCGCGTACAGGAAGAAGCTCGAGATTCGAGGCTCGTCCACCCAGGCGCTCGACCTCGGCGAGGGTATCGCCAAGGTCAAACAGATGGCCGGCGTCTCCGCCGACCGTTCCTACAAGAACGGCAAGAAGCGAAAGGCCTACAACCAGACGGTGGAGCTGGTCATGCACCTGGGCATTGACCCGCGGCAGGCCGATCAGGCGGTCCGCGGGGCGCTCTCGTTCCCCAAGGGGATCGGCAAGGCCCGCACGGTCATCGCGTTCTGCGACGGCGCCACTGCCGCCGAGGCGAAAGCGGCCGGCGCCATCGAGGCCGGCGGAGACGAACTGGTGGAGAAGATCACCAAGGGCTGGCTCGACTTCGACGTCGCCGTGGCTCACCCCTCCATGATGGGCAAGGTGGGTAAACTGGGCCGCGTGCTCGGTCCGCACGGCAAGATGCCGACGCCCAAGTCCGGCACCGTGACGCAGGATGTCGTGACCGCGGTCCGGGAGTTCACCGCCGGCCGTGTTGAATATCGCAACGACGCCGGCGGCAACGTCCACTTGCCGGTGGGCAAGGTAGCGTTCCCGGTGGAGGACCTGAAGGAAAACATCGAAGCGGCCGTCAAGCACATGGCGCGGGTCAAGCCGGCGGCCGCCAAGGGGCAGTATTTCAAGCGGATTTGCATCTCGGCCACCAATACTCCGGCCGTGACGGTCAACGTGGCGACGTAGCCGCCGGCCGGAAAGGGACTCGCATGAGCAAGCCGATCAAGGAACTGGTCACCCAGACCTATACCCGGACCTACGGCACGCTTTCGGACGCGTGCGTCGTCGACGTGACGCGGCTGAACGTCAACGACGCCACCCGCCTGCGCGCCGCGCTGGCCCGCAAGGGCATCAAGGTCCAGGTGATCAAGAACAGCCTGGCCCGTCGCGCGTTCGAGGGCACGCCGCTGGCGCCGATCGGCGCCGCCCTGACCGGCCCCTGCGCCCTGGTGACCGGCGGCGACTCGATCATCGACGTGGCGAAGCAACTCGTCGAGGCCGCCCGGGAGTTCGAGAAGCTGACGCTCAAGCAGGCGATCATCGAGGGCGACCCGGACCTGCTGGACGTGACGACGCTGGCCACGCTGAAGGGCCGCAAGGAGCTTTTGGGTGACGTGGCTGGTCTGATCTCCTCACCCGCGCGGCGGCTGGCGGGGTGTCTGGCGTCGCCGGCCGGGAAGATCGCCGGCTGTCTGAAGGCCATGGTGGAAAAGACCGAGAAGGCCGCTTGACGTGGCCTAATTGCCGTCATATAAGTGATTTACGGCTCTGATCCGGCCGGTCCGCGCCCCAAGGGCGGATGAAATGGGCCGCGTGTGGCGGCTCGCCGTTCGGACGGGCTTGGCATCAACGTTGGGAGTGTGTGGCAATGGCTGAAGCACCGGCCAAGGAGTTTACCGCGAACACGAAGAAGCTGGCCGAGCAACTGGTGGGGCTGACCATCAAGGAGGCTCAGGAACTGGTGGACTGCCTCAAGCAGGAGCACGGCATCGAGCCGGCGGGCGGGGCGGCAGTGATGATGGCCGCGCCGGGCACCGCCGGTGACGGTGGGGCGGCGGCTGCTCCCGTCAAGGATTCGTTCAACGTGACGCTGGCGGGCTTCGGCGACAAGAAGATTCAAGTCATCAAGGCGGTGCGATCGATCACCGGGTTGGGTCTGAAAGAGGCCAAGGACCTGGTGGAGGGCGTACCCAAGCTGTTGAAGGAAGACGTCGACAAGGACGAAGCGGAAAAGATCAAGAAAGAGATCGAGGAAGCCGGGGGAGCGGTCACCATCGACTGATGCGGCCTGCGCGATCGCGCCGCCACCGGCGGGCTGTGGTGCGCGCGCTTCGTCCGCGTGGCACGGCTGTGCTGCGGGCTCGCCGCCCGGGTCGGTGGGTTCGCCCCTCCGCGCTGTGGAGGGGGTGGTGTTCGCGACTCTTGCCGACCGGGCGGCGGATTCCCGCGCAAGGGTAATGGGCTTCGTCCTGCACGGATGCCCGGACCCCCACGGCCGCGCGTCGGCGCGGCCGGGATATCGCCTTCGGGCAAGGGGGACCTTGCCCGTTCCGCCCGCCGGCCCGCCGGCAGGGCGCCCGTCTGACATGAGCAACGCACTCAGGTCGGCGAGACAGTTCGGCGTGCCAGGGACCGCCGAAGCCAACAGATGCCGGCCGGAGTGGATCGTCCCTTTGAACAAGTTGGGATAGCGACGCGGCCGGCACGGCGCTGATGCGCCGGCGCCGGGCCGTTTTCCGCGCTGGCTGGGGCCGGCGAACCGCCGGCACGGACTCGGCGGGCGCCCGATGCGAGGATCCTCACGCGATGACGACGACGCAACTTCCGGTTCGGAGCTTCGCCAAGGTCGGCGATGCGCTTCCGGTTCCGAATTTGATCGAGATCCAGACCGCGTCCTACGCGCGGTTCCTGCAGGAGGACGGCGACCCGCGGGAGCGGCTCGCCGAGGGGCTGGAAGGGCTCCTGCGCGAGGTGTTCCCCATCGACAGCTACGATGGCAACGCGTCGCTCTCGTACATCAGCTATGAGCTGGGCAAGGCGCGCTACTCACCCGACGAGTGCCGCGAGCTGCGGCTGACGTACGGCATGCCGCTGCGCCTCCGCCTTCGCCTGACGTGGAAGGACTCGGACGAGATTTTCGAAGACCTGATCTACGTCGGCGAGATCCCCATCATGATGGGCGGCGGGGAGTTCATCATCAACGGGGCGGAGCGCGTCATCGTCTCGCAGCTCCACCGCAGTCCGGGCGTGGACTTCGTCAAGGAACAGGCGGAGGGCGACCGCGCCCTGCACGCCTGCCGCATCATCCCGGAGCGGGGCAGTTGGATCGAGATCAACGTCACCAAGAAGGACGTGCTGGCGATCCGCATCGACCAGTCCAGCAAGATCGCCGCCACCACCTTCATCCGCGCCATGTCGGAGGCCTACGGCACCGACCAGGCGATCATCAAGGCGTTTTACGACACCAAGACGGTGAAGGTGTCCGCGCTGCAGCCGGACGTGTACGTGGTGGAGCCGGTCGTCGACGCGGAATCGGGCGACGTGATCGTGGCGGCAGGCTGCCAGATCGGCGACGCCGTGGCCCGGATCCAGAAGTTGCCGCTCAAGCAGATCGAGGTGGTGGCCGGCCCGCTCGATCCGCTGATCCTCAACACGCTGGCCGAGGACAGCACCCATTCGCACGATGAGGCACTGCTGAAAATCTACGCCCGCCTGCGGCCGGGCAACCCGGCCCAGCTCGATAAGGCCAAGAAGCTCTTCGCGGAGAAGTTCTACGACGAGAACCGATACCGGCTGGGCAAGGTGGGCCGGTTCCGCATGAACCGCAAGCTCGACGTCAACGGCGATTCGGAGAGCATGGTGCTGACGGCCGACGACCTGGTGAACTGCCTGAAATACCTGTTGCAGCTCCGCGCCGGCGAGTCGCGCTACGCGGTGGACGACATCGACCACCTGGGCAACCGCCGTCTGAGGACGCTGGACGAACTGGCGACGGAGGAGCTTCGCAAGGGCTTCCTGAAGCTCCGCCGGACGGTGCAGGAGCGCATGAGCCTCAAAAGCCGCGAGGAGATCAGCCGCATCGCCCAACTGATCAACAGCAAGTCCATCAGCTCCAGCATCGAGTTCTTCTTCGGCCGCAGCGAACTGTCGCAGGTGGTCGACCAGACCAACCCGCTGTCGCAGTTGACGCACGAGCGGCGCCTGTCCGCCCTGGGCCCCGGGGGTCTGAACCGCAAGCGGGCCGGTTTCGAGGTGCGCGACGTACATATAAGCCACTATGGCCGCATCTGCCCCATCGAGACGCCGGAGGGCACCAACATCGGTCTGATCGCGTCGCTGGCCATCTACAGCAAAGTGGACGAGTACGGCTTCCTGCTCACGCCGTACCGAACGGTGGACGCCAAGGCGAACGTCAACGGCGAGGTCCGCTACCTGCGGGCGGACGAGGAGATGCGGCACACGCTCGCCCCGCCGGAGGCGCTGGATCCGAAAAAACAGAAGCTGCACGCCGGCAACATCATCGTGCGGGCCCACGGCGAGCTGTCCCAGTCGGACGCCTCCAGCGTGGACTTCCTGGACATCTCGCCCAAGCAGACGGTGGGGGTGTCGGCGTCGCTTATCCCGTTCCTGGAGCACGACGACGCCAACCGGGCGCTGATGGGATCGAACATGCAGCGGCAGGCGGTGCCGCTGCTGCGCACCGACGCGCCGCTGGTCTCCACCGGCATGGAGTCGGTGGTGCCGGCCAACAGCGGGATGGTGGTGAGGTCCGTCTCCAGCGGCGTGGTCACCTACGTCGACGCCAGGCGCATCGTCATCAACGACACCGAGGAGTACGTCCTGCGAAAGTACCAGGGCCTCAACGAGCGCACCTGCCTGAACCAGACGCCGCGGGTCGACATGGGCCAGAAGGTCAGCGCCGGCGACATTATCGCGGACGGCCCGGCCACCTCGAACGGGGTGCTGGCGCTGGGCAAGAACGTGCTGGTCGCGTTCATGACGTTCGACGGTTACAACTTCGAGGACGCCATCCTCATCAATCAGAACCTGGTCAAGGACGACGTCTTCACCAGCATCCACATCGACGAATACGACGTCGAGATCCGCGAGACCAAGCTGGGCAAGGAGGAGTTCACCGCCGACATCCCCAACGTGTCCGAGCGGGCCCTGCGCAACCTGGACGCCGACGGCATCGTGCGGATCGGCACCAAGGTGGGTCCGGGCGACATCCTGGTCGGCAAGGTCAGCCCCAAGTCCAAGAGCGAACTGAGCCCGGAAGAGAAGCTGCTGCACGCGATCTTCGGCCGCGTGGGAGAGGACGTGAAGAACGACTCGCTGGAGCTGCCGGCCGGCGAAGAGGGGATCGTCATCGGCGCCAATCGCTTCTCCCGCCGCATGCACATGTCGGACGAAGAGAAGCGGCTGTTGCAGGCCGAGGTGGACGCCTACGTCGCCCAGCAGAACCAGAAAATGATCGGCGTTTTCCGCATGATGTGCGAAGAGGTGGAGAAGGTCATGGGCGCGCCCATGGTCGACCCCAACACGCGCCAGAAGGTCGGTCACAGCACGCTGCCGGAAGTGATCCTGGAACAGATCGACGTCTTCCGCGAGCACGTGCGCTCGCGCGATCCGAAGTGGGTCAAGCCGGCCGCCAAGCGGGAGGACTGCCTGACGATCATCGACCGGTTCTGGCCCCGCATCGACGAGATATTCGAGGAGCGGGAGCGCAAGGCCGCCCAGATGAAGCGCGGCGACGAGCTGCCCTCCGGCGTTCTGGAAATGGTCAAGGTGTACGTGGCCACCAAGCGCACGCTCTCGGTGGGCGACAAGATGGCCGGCCGCCACGGCAACAAGGGCGTCATCGCCCGCATCCTGCCGGAGGAGGACATGCCCTTCCTCGACGACGGCACGCCGGTCGAAATCGTGCTCAATCCGCTGGGCGTGCCCTCGCGCATGAACGTGGGGCAGATCCTGGAGACCTACCTGGGCTGGGCGGCCCGAGTGCTCGGCTTCCGGGCGGAGACGCCCGTGTTCGACGGGGCCAAGGAAGACGAGATCCACGCCATCATCGAGGAGGCAAACGCGGAGATCCGCCGCCGCGCCGCCGACCCGGCCACGGTCGCCTCGGCCGCGGAAAAGAGGCTGCACCTGTGCGAAATGCCGGTGGGGGGCAAGGTCCGCCTGCGCGACGGCCGTACGGGCGAATATCTCGATCAGGCGGTGACGGTGGGCTACCTCTACGTGCTCAAGCTCCACCACCTGGTGGATGACAAGATCCACGTGCGCTCGACCGGCCCCTACAGCCTCATCACGCAGCAGCCGCTGGGTGGCAAGGCGCGGACGGGCGGCCAGCGCTTCGGCGAGATGGAAGTGTGGGGCCTGGAAGCGTACGGCGCCGCCTACATCCTGCAGGAGCTGCTGACGGTCAAGAGCGACGACGTCGAAGGCCGCACCAAGATCTACGAATCCATGGTCAAGGGGCAGAACACGCTGGAGGCCGGCACGCCGGTGTCGTTCGACGTGCTCTGCAACGAGATCCGCGGGCTGTGCATGAACATCCATCTGGAGAAACGGTCGATACTGTGAACGCGTTCCGGGACGCGGGCGATCACGTGTGCATCATTCGAGCGTATCTGGGAGCAAACATGAGCCCGGCAACGACATGGCAGCGGATGGCTACGGAAAACTTCGCGGCAGTTAGCGAACTCGTAGATAGGAGACACTGGCGAAGTGCGGTGAGCCGCGCCTGTTTTGCGGCCTACGCCAGAGTCACGGCGGATGTGCTGAGCCGTGGGATCACGTTCGGAAAGCGGGGAAACCCTACACACCAAGCCATTCCGAATCTGATTCAGAACAACATGCCGTCACTGGATGCAAACACGAGGTCAAGGCTCTGGAGCGCGCTGGATGCGCTCCTCAAACTTCGCGTAGCGGCTGACTATCAGCCTCATGCCTCAGTAGATGATGCGGACGCGCGCAATTCCGCTTCGATGATGAGACGCGTGTTTCAGGACCTTGGCAGTTGAGTAACGTGACGTTCACGCGGCGCCTGCACCAAGCGCGGGGTATTCCGCTTCGCTTTGCTGCTCGTTTCCGCTTTCTCCGGGAGCATCAGCAATCATGAGCGATCACGCAAACAATGGGGTTAAGCAGATCATCAGGCACCTGCGCGGCCTGCTCCGGGAACGAAATGGGTCGGGCGTCGAATTGGCGGTGGAAGATGATGGTTTTTACGAGGAGGGCGGGTGGTTGTACCTGGTCGTCACGCCGGCCAGACCCGGCATTCGCGCCTTCGAATACGTCGAACGGCTACAAGAGTTGGAAAGGGAACTGCGACGGGAGTTTGACAATCCGAACATCCTCCTGGTGCCTGCATGGGGCGACTGAGGCGGGGAAGGAGCAGCCTCGAACAGGCGATCGAGCGAGCAGAACCGCCGCACTTCCCTCTGCTTCGTTCGGACCTGCAGCGTGGTCCGCAGGTTGTGCAGAGAGAGTCCATCTGGAGAAGCGGTCGATTCAGACCGCCGCCGCCGCCGCGGCCCAGATCGACGGAGGCCATGGCATGTACGAAAACATCGTGTACGAGACCGACCGCAAACCCGCGCCGGAGGAAATCGTCGAGTTCTACGCCCGCACGTCGCACCCGACGTGCGTGGAGCCGCAGCGGATCGCCCGACTGATCGACGAGTCGTTCTGCTTCATCACCGCCCGCCGCGACGGCGAGGTGATCGGCATCGCCCGCGGCGTGACCGACGGCGTGGTGGGGCGGCTGGTGGAGTGCAAGCTCGACCCCGCCTACCAGGGGCCGGCCTGCATCACCCGCAAGGACGGCCGCGTCGAGCACGACGCCGCCGGCATCGCCCGGCAGATGGCGCTGCACGTGATCGAGGCGCTGCGGAACTACGGCGCCGAGCGCATCGACGTGACCGCCTACGGCACCGAAGTGGACTTCTGCGAGGAGCTGGGTTTTCAACGGCTGCCGGGAATGGTGGCGATGGGGTTGCCGCTGGTCGAAGCAGGGCAGACCCCGGCGGTCGCGGTGGCGGCCCAGGCGTCCTGACCGGCGCCGGACCGCGAGCGTGCAGGGATGGAAGGATCGAACGACTGATGGGCTTCGGCCGCTGCGGCCGCAGCACGTGTCTTATCTGACGAAAGGACACCCATACGCATGGCGGACAGTATTTACGACCGCGTCAACGACTACGCCAGCGTGCGCATCACGCTGGCGTCGCCGAACGACATCCGCGCCTGGTCCTACGGCGAAGTCAAGAAGCCGGAGACCATCAACTACCGCACGTACCGTCCGGAGAAGGACGGTCTGTTCTGCGAGCGCATCTTCGGTCCCGAACGCGACTGGGAGTGCGCCTGCGGCAAGTTCAAGGGCACCAAGCACAAGGGCATCATCTGCGACCGCTGCGGGGTGAAGGTCACGCACTCCCGCGTGCGCCGCAAGCGCATGGGCCACATCAACCTGGCCGCGCCGGTGGTCCACATCTGGTTCTTCAAGTCCATGCCGTCGCGCCTGGGGGCGCTGCTGGACATCAAGACCGCCGACCTGGAACGCATCATCTACTTCCAGGACTACGTGGTGGTCGATCCCGGCGACACGCCTTTGCAGCCGCGGCAGCTCCTGACCGAAGAGGAGTATCGCAAGGCCCAGGAGGAGTACGGCAGCGCCTTTACCGCCATGATGGGCGCCGAGGCGATCAAGGAACTGCTGGGCCGCATGGACCTGGGCGAACTGTCCATCCAGTTGCGCGAGGCGCTGGCCAAGACCGGCAGCCAGCAGAAGACGCTCGACCTGACCAAGCGACTCAAGATCGTCGAGGCGCTCAAGACCTCGCCCAATGATCCGAGCTGGATGGTCCTGGACGTGATCCCGGTCATCCCGCCCGACCTGCGCCCGCTGGTGCTCCTGGAGAGCGGCAACTTCGCCACCAGCGACCTCAACGACCTCTACCGCCGCATCATCAACCGCAACAACCGGCTCAAGAAACTGGTCGACCTCAACGCGCCGGAGGTCATCATCCAGAACGAGAAGCGCATGCTGCAGCAGGCCGTGGACGCCCTGTTCGACAACGGCCGCTGCCGCCGCCCGGTGCTGGGCTCCAGCAACCGCCCGCTCAAGTCGCTGACCGACATGATCAAGGGCAAGCAGGGCCGCTTCCGCGAGAACCTGCTGGGCAAGCGGGTGGACTACTCCGCCCGCTCGGTGATCGTCGTCGGCCCGGAACTGAAGCTCCACCAGTGCGGCCTGCCCAAGAAGATCGCCCTGGAGCTGTACCAGCCCTTCATCATCCGCAAGCTCAAGGACCGCGGCCTGGCGGACACCATCAAAAGCGCCAAGCGCATGCTGGAGCGCCGCGACCAGGAGATCTGGGACATCCTCGAAGAGGTGATCTATCAGCACCCGGTGCTGCTGAACCGCGCTCCGACGCTGCACCGCATGGGCATTCAGGCCTTCGAGCCGGTGCTGGTGGAGGGCAACGCCATCAAGATCCATCCGCTGGTCTGCCGCGGCTTCAACGCCGACTTCGACGGCGACCAGATGGCGGTCCACCTGCCGCTGTCGATCGAGGCCCAGGCCGAGGCGCACGTGCTGATGATGTCCACCAACAACATCTTCAGCCCCGCCAACGGCAGCCCCATCATGTCGCCGTCGCAGGACATCGTGCTGGGGATCTTCTACCTGACCACCGACCACGTCAGCGGCACGCCCGACCCGAAGAAGGTGCGGCGGTTCGAGAGTGAATACGCCGCGATGCTGGCCTTTTCCCTCCACAAGATCGGCCTGCACGAGTGGATCGAGGTGCGCATCGGCCGCGACCGCGTCGTCAAAGGACACAAGGACGATCCGGAGCCGGCGCCGGCCAACCGTCGCGTCGTGACGACCGCGGGGCGGATCCTGTTCGCGGACATCCTGCCGATCGGAATGCCGTTCTACAACTGTTCGCTGTCGTCGAAGGGATCGTCGCGAGTCATCGCCGACTGCCACGCGGCGCTGGGCCGGGCGGCGACCGTCGAGCTGCTCGACGAGATCAAGCGGATCGGCTTCACCTGGAGCACGCTCGGCGGCCTGTCGTTCGGCGTGCGCGACATGCGCATCCCGGCCGCCAAGCCGGACATCATCAACGCCGCCCAGAAGGCGGTGGATAAGCTGGGCGACAGCTTCGAGCGCGGAGCCCTGACGCGCATGGAGCGCTACAACCAGGTGATCGACTGCTGGATCCACGCCCGCGAGCGGGTGACGCAGGCGATGATGACGGAGTTGAAGGCGGACTTCCGCATGCCGGACGGCGCCTACGCCGGGCCTGCGGACAAGGGAGCGAAGCCCTATCTGAACCCCATCTTCCTGATGACGGAATCCGGCGCCCGCGGCAGCGTCGATCAGATCCGCCAGCTCGCCGGCATGAGGGCGCTGATGGCCAAGCCCTCCGGCGAGATCATCGAGACGCCCATCAAGGCCAACTTCCGCGAAGGGCTGTCCGTGCTGGAGTACTTCAGCTCCACCCACGGCGCCCGCAAGGGTCTGGCGGACACCGCCCTCAAGACGGCCGACTCCGGGTACCTGACCCGTAAGCTGGCCGACGTGGCCCAGAACGTCATCATCACGTCGCGCGACTGCGGCACGATCCACGGCGTCACCAAGTCCGCCATCTACAAAGGTGAAGAGGTGGACATTCCGCTGCGCGAGAGCATCGTCGCCCGCGTGGCCCGAGACGCCATCGCCAACCCCATGACGGACACGCTGATCGTCGGCGAAAACCAGGTCATCACCAAGGAGATCGCCGTCAAGATCGAGGAACTGGGGGTCGACAAGATCCGCGTCCGCAGCCCGCTGACCTGCGAAAGCGCCAGCGGCGTCTGCGCCCTCTGCTACGGCGTGGACATGTCCACGGGCATGCTGGTCGAGGAGGGCATGGCGGTCGGCATCATCGCCGCCCAGTCGATCGGCGAGCCGGGCACGCAGCTCACCATGCGCACCTTCCACACCGGCGGCGTGGCGCACAAGGCGGCCCTCGATAAGGACCTGCGTGCGTCGCAGAAGGGGAAGGTCGCGTTCCAGGACCTGAACCCGGTGCAGGTGGAGCTGCCGGACGGCGGGCGGCAGACCGTCGTGCTCAAGCGTAACGGCGAGCTGCTCGTCTGCGACCAGAAGGGCCGCGAACTCGAACGGCACAAGGTCCCCTACGGGGCCATCGTCCACGTCACCGAGGGCCAGACCGTCAACCGTGGCGACGTGTTGTGCGAGTGGGACCCGCACCTGACTCCGATCCTGGCGGAAGTCCGCGGCCGCATCCGCTTCGAGGACATCGCCGAGGGCGAAACGGTCCGCACTGAGGAAGATCGCGCCGGCTCCAAGTACGTGGTGATCGAGCACAAGGGCGAAAAACACCCCAAGATCGTCGTCGAGGACAAGAACGGCAACGTGCTGGACTATCATTACCTTCCGGCCAAGGCCCGCATCGAGGTCCAGGAAGGCCAGGACATCCGGCCCGGCATGTTGCTGGCCCGTCAGCCCCGTGAGATGACCGGCACTCAGGACATCACCGGGGGTCTGCCACGGGTGACGGAGATCTTCGAGGCCCGTCGCCCGAAAGAGCCGGCCGTCATGGCCGAGATCTCCGGATCCGTCGAGATCCGGGGCGACAAGCGGCGCGGCAAGATGACCATCATCATCAGCGGCGAGAGCGGCATGGAGAAGGAGCATCACGTGCCGCAGGACCGGCACCTGCTCGTCCACGCCGGCGACCGAGTCGAAGCGGGCGATCCGCTCATCGATGGACCGCTCATTCCGCACGACATCCTGCGCATCAAGGGCGAAGAGGCCCTCTGGTTGTATCTGCTGGCGGAGATCCAGGCGGTCTACCGCAGCCAGAACGTGACCATCAACGATAAGCACGTCGAGGTCATCGTCAGCCAGATGCTGCGGAAGGTGCGCATCGAGGCCACCAACGATTCCAGCTTCCTGCCCGGTGAACTGGTGGACAGGTTCCGCTTCCGGATGGAGAACGAGCGCCTGGCCCGCAGCGTGAAGATCTCGAACCCCGGCGACAGCGGCCTGGCGGTCGGGGCGATCGTGTCCAAGGAGGAGTTGCAGGCCGTCAACGAGAAGGTCGAGGAAGAGGGCGGCGAGCCGGCCAAGGGCAAGCGGTGCAAGCCCGCACTCGCGACCACGCAGCTCCTGGGGATCACCAAGGCCAGCCTGCAGAGCGAATCGTTCATTTCCGCCGCGTCGTTCCAGGAGACGACCAAGGTGCTGACCGAGGCGTCGCTGGGCGGCGCCAAGGACACGCTCAACGGCCTGAAGGAGAACGTGATCCTGGGGCACCTCATCCCGGCCGGTACCGGATTCAAGCGCTACCAGAACATCGGCGTCGAGCAGATCGGAGAGCCGATCGAACAGCCGCTCGATCGCCCCGGTGAGCTGACGGAGCTTCCGTCTGGCGCCCCGGGTTCCGACTCGGCCGGTTTCGGTTCAAAGCTCCCGTCCGTCTCCAGTGCGGAAATGCAGCGCCTGCCGCTGCCGTTGCCCCCGTCCTTCTCGCCCCGCGGGTTCGGCGGGCTGGAGGTGACGGATTCCAAGGAGGAATCGGCCTCGCGAGAGTCGTAGCGGTTCGCCGGGGTTGGCGGGGAAGCTGCGAGTTGCTATAGTCCGCGGCTCGCGCGGCCGCGCCGTCGAGCGCCGTCGGGTTTTGCCGGCGGCAGGGTCGGGCGGCCTGTTTTGTAGGAGGTGGGGCCACAGATGCCCACGATCAACCAGTTGGTTCGCCACAAGCGGCGGAAAGTCGTCAAGAAGTCCAAGGTCCGCGACCTGGAGCGCTGCCCGCAGCGCCAGGGCGTCTGCCTGATCGTCAAGACGCAGACTCCCAAGAAGCCCAATTCCGCCCTGCGCAAGGTCACCCGCGTGCGGCTGACCAACGGGCGCGAGGTCAGCGCGTACATCGGCGGGATCGATCATAACCTGCAAGAGCACTCGATCGTGCTGGTGCGCGGCGGTCGCGTGCGTGACCTGCCTGGCGTCCGCTTTCACGTCATTCGCGGCTCGCTGGACTGCGCCGGCGTGCAGACGGACAAGGAAGGGGCCCCGAGAAACCGCGGGCGCAGCAAGTACGGCGTCAAGCGGCGTAAGGGCTGATCGCATGGCCGCTCGATTGCCTGAGTCGAACGCGGTGACGTGGCCGTCGCGGCTGGCCGCGGCGGTGCTCGGAGTCGGCGCATCTTCCGCCCAGCGCCGCGTTGCCGTGCAGGTTGGCGGGTTCGCGCTGCTGGCGGCGCTGCTGGCGCAGGTGCGCATCCACGTCCCGGTGTCACCGGTGCCGATCACGTTGCAGACGCTGGCCGTGGTGCTGACGGGGCTGTGCCTGCCGCCCGGCCGGGCAGCCGCGGCGATGGCGGCGTACGTGTGTGCGGGGCTGGTGGTGTTGGCGGTGTGGCCCGCCGGGTCGCTGTTCGCGGCTGCCAGCTTCAGCGGATTGCTGCTGTCGGGCGGATACCTCGTCGGCTTTCTGCTGGCCGCCCCCGCCGTAGCCGTCGTCGCCGGGACGCCGCGTGCCTCGGCGGCGCGACTGGCGCTGGCGGGCGCGGCCGGGATGGGCGTGGTGTTCGCCTTCGGTTGTGCGTGGCTGGTGACGGTGGCGGGCTTTTCGCTGGAGGAGGGGATTCGTGTCGGCCTGTGGCCCTTCGTTCCCCAGGAAGTGGTGAAGGTGGCGCTGGCGGTCAGCGTGGTGGTGTGCGCGCGGCGCGTTGGCCGCGCGGGAGGATCGTAAGGCAAGATGGGATACAAGCGGTTTACCGGGTCAGCGGAGCAGCTTCGGCCGGACGTGCGTTACGACAGCAAGCTGGTCTCCAAGTTCATCAACTCGATCATGGTGGATGGCAAGAAGAGCACGGCCACCCGCGTCATGTACGACGCCATGGCGATCGTCGAGAAACGCGTCAAGGACGCGCCGCCGGTGGAGGTGTTCGAGAAGGCGGTCGCCAACGTCAAGCCCAACGTCGAGGTGCGCTCCAAGCGCGTGGGCGGCAGCAACTATCAGGTGCCGATGCAGGTGAACTACCGGCGGCAGCAGTCGCTGGCTTTCCGCTGGATCCGCGAGGCCGCCCGTGCCAAGAAGGGCCGCCCGGTACACGAGTCGCTCGCCCAGGAAATCTGCGACGCCTACCGCGGCGAGGGCACCGCCATGACCACCCGCGAAAACGTCCACCGCATGGCGGAGGCGAACAAGGCGTTTGCGCATTTTGCGTGGTAGCATCTAGCAGAATGGTCTTGGATACCGGGATGCGTTGAGAGTCGCTGGTGCCGCATGTCAGCAAAGGACGGCGTAGAACTTGACCGGACGATTCGCGAACGCGTCAGGGAGTACGCTCGTGCGCACGGACTCAAAGAGAGTGTGGTTTTTAAGGAAGCCGTTGAAGAGTACCTGCGCCTTCACGGCGGTGAGACTCTCTATGAGCGAGCCAGGCGCGCTGGCTTGATTGGCTCGTTACCCGACCTGCCGTCGGACTTGAGCAGCAACCGTGCCCACATGGAGGGTTTTGGGCGTGAGTGAGATCGTGCTCGTCGATGCCGGTCCGCTTGTTGCGATCTTGTCTCCCAATGACGAACACCACTCGGCATGCACCACGGAACTCGGACGGCACCGTGATCCACTACTGACTCGCTGGCCTGTGCTGACAGAGGCCGCCTGGCTCGTGCGGAAGAAGTCCGATGGTGTCAAGCGTCTCTTCGAACTCGTCGAGGCCGGCGTCATCAACGTCACCGCTCTGGACGAGCTTGCCCCTCCCTGGGTTTCGCAGTTCATTCAGAAGTATACGTCGGTCGGCGCACAGGTCGCTGACGCCGCACTGATGTACCTTGCGGAACAGCTCGGCACGGAGACCGTCTTCACGACGGACCGGCGTGACTTCTCCGTGTATCGGACCTCGAGTGGAAGGGCGATGCGAATCGTCCCGGCCCCGGTCTAACGACCCTGCATGTGCGGTTGAGGACCGAGGCATCGACGAGTCGGAGCGTCCATCGCACAGTTCCAAGGGAATGCTGTGGTTTACCCTCCATGCCTGATCGACCATGACGCCGCGGCTCATTCATCACCTCGGCCGCCACAATCACCGCGCCGATACCCTTCTTTTCTCGCCCGATGGTCAGACGCTGGCTTCAGCCGCGTGGGACCGTGACGGGCAGCAATACGAGGTGTGCCTCTGGCGCACCAGTGACCGAGCCGAAGTGCTCCGGACGTACAACGATTGGGAGGGGCTCTGCCCCACCTTCTCACCCGACTGCCGCTACTTCGCGATGTGCGATCTGGGCAACGTCGTGATCCGCGATGCGAATCACGGCGCGATTGTCCGTCGCCTCAGCCCGCGGCTTTGGGCGCAGAGCGTCGCGATCGACCAGGATTCGGATCGCATCGCGATCAGTACCGACGGTTTTCCCGTCCATGTCTGGAGCCAACTCGGTGCCGGCGAGCAACGCGAATACCCCACACAGGGGTCGATGGAGACGGTCGGGCTTCTGCCGCCCCACGGCCTGGTGATGGCCGTGAACGTCTACATCCCACCCGAGCGGCCGCCTTGGAGCCGCTTCGTCCCGCGCGGGATTCGTGAAGCAGTATGGAAAGACCCGCGGCTGCAGCGGGTGGAACTTTGGCGCGTCGAAGAGCCAGGAAAGCGGGCGACGATCGTCGATGATGTGTCCCCATTCCATCACTACTTCGTGGACAATGAACTGCTTGTGGTGCATTCCTAAGGCAGTCGGCATGCGACCGAGCGTCAGTTCCACCGCGTGACGATCTGGGACGCCGCTCGACTCGTGAAGTTGTTCGAGCGCGAATGGGAGGGCTCGGATACGCGCGGCGTCGCGATTGATCCACAGCGGTCTGTCGTCGCGTTCGGTGGGCAGGAGCCGGGTGTCGGACAAGGTGAGCATCACGTCGTCGAGGTTTTCGATCTGATTACCGGCGAAGCTCGCCATGAACTGACCGGCCACGAGGCGCCCGTCCGCTGCGTCGCTTTTGATCAGTCGGGCCGAATCCTGGCCAGCGGCACGGCCGACGGATCGCTGCACCTTTGGGACGTGTCGACGGGTGAGTTGGTCCATCGCGCGACGATTCTCGGCGGCGCTGTCGAGCGCGTAGCGTTTTCGCCCCGCGGGCGACAGTTCGCAACGGGCGCAGGTGATGGCAGCGTTTGTCTTTGGGAGCTGGATGCTGGACAGGATGGCTCATAGCGGGCGTGCCGCCGGGCCGCCATCTCGTGCCGGCGTTCAGGGAAACCGGTTACTTCTTCCGCGATCGCGCCCGCCGTCGCAGTGGCCGCAGTTCCGTGATGTGGAGGATGGCGAGCTTGACCGTTGTCTCGAAGACACCCCCGTTTTCGGTTGCTTCCGGGGGGACACCGAGGACGACATGGCCGCGCGTCACCATAGCCTGATCCGGGTGGACGACATCGAAAACCTGACCGTCGGAGAGGGCGATCTGGAATGGGCTGAAGGGCTGTGCCTTGACTTCGTCCAGAATGTCTCTGGGCGTGAACACGACGCTAGAAGTATAGCATTCTGGCCGATTCGAGTCGAGCGATCGGGCCCACCGAACCCTGCGACATGACCGGCTCCCCTGTGGACGCTCCCCGCCGCCCTTGGTACGCTGCCCGGCTTTATGTCCGTGGACCTGACCAAGCTGCGCAACATCGGCATTGCCGCTCACATCGACGCCGGTAAGACCACCACCACTGAGCGCATTTTGTACTACACCGGCCGCACGCATCGCATGGGCGAGGTCGACGACGGCACCACCACCACCGACTTCGACGAGCAGGAACAGAAGCGCGGCATCACCATCTACTCGGCCGCGGTGACCTGCCCCTGGCGCGACTACACCATCAACCTGATCGACACGCCCGGGCACGTGGACTTCACCGCCGAGGTCGAGCGCTCCCTGCGCGTGCTGGACGGAGCTGTGGCGGTGTTCGACGCCAAGGAGGGCGTCGAGCCGCAGTCGGAGACCGTGTGGAAGCAGTGCGACCGCTACCACGTGCCGCGCCTGTGCTTCATCAACAAGATGGACAAGCTGGGGGCGGACTTCGTCCGGTCGTTCGAGTCGATCCGTGACCGCCTGCCGCACTCGCGCCCGGTCGCCCTTCAGATACCCATCGGCGCCGGCCCGGATTTCAAGGGCCTGGTCGATCTTGTCACCATGCGGGCGGTCTATTACGAGGCTTCCGAACTCGGGTCGAAGTTCCGCGAGGAGGATATCCCTGCGGACATGGTCGACGACGTGGCCCATTGGCGGCAGGCGCTGATCGAGGCCGCCGCGGAAGCGTCGGAGGCGCTTATGGACCGGTTCTTGGCGGACGAGCCGATCGACGAAGCCGAGGTGCGCCGCGCCGTCCGCGCCGGCGCCGTCCGCGGCGCCATCCACCCGGTGTTCTGCGGCAGCGCGCTGAAGTACGTCGGCGTGCAGCGCATGCTCGATGGCGTCTGCGAGTACCTGCCCAGCCCGCTGGACGTTCCCCCGGTGACGGCCGATGACGCCCACCGCCCGGGCAAGCGGCTCACGCTCGAGACGGACCCGCACGGTCCGCTGGCGGCGCTGGTCTTCAAAGTCGTCGCCGAAAAGCCGGTCGACCTTCACTTCCTGCGGATCTATTCCGGCACGCTGAAGGCGGGGACCAAGGTCCTCAACGCCACCACCGGCCAGAAGGAGGCCGTCACCCGCCTGTTCCGCATGTTCGCCCGCCGGCGGGACCAGATCGACGCGGCCGGCGCCGGGGACATCGTCGCCGCCGTCGGCCTGCGCGAGACCATCACCGGCCATACGCTGTGCGACGCCCGCCGGCCGGTCATCCTCGAGTCCATCCAGTTCCCGGACACGGTCATCAGCGTCTCCATCGAGCCGAAGTCATCGAAAGACCGGGACAAGCTGATGGTGGCGCTGAAGGCGCTCGAACGGCAGGATCCCACGGTCCGCGTGGCCGCCAACCCCGACACCGGC
Organism: Phycisphaerales bacterium; assembly: GCA_003597935.1. Taxonomy (GTDB): domain Bacteria; phylum Planctomycetota; class Phycisphaerae; order UBA1845; family UBA1845; genus SURF-32. Next base: position 19,481 of record QZJT01000101.1, read on the forward strand.
CAGACGCTGCTGTCGGGCATGGGCGAGCTGCACCTGGAGGTGCTCGTCGAGCGGCTCAGCCGGGAGATGCACGTGGCGGTCAACGTCGGCCAGCCGCGCGTGTCCTACCGGGAAACGGTGACGGCCGCCGGGGAGGGCGAAGGCCGTTTCATCCGCCAGACCAGCGGTCGCGACCACTACGCGGTGGTCAGAATCCGGGTCGAGCCGTTCACCCGCGAGGGGGAATCGTCCGGCTTTGCGATCGACAACGAGGTTCCCGCCGACGTGCTGCCGGCCGAGCTGCGGGCGGCGATCGAGGCGGGGATCAAGGAGGCGGCCCAGTCCGGCGTGCTGGGCGGCTATCCCTTGGTCGATTGGCAGGCCACCGTGATCGGCGCCGACGTACACGAGACCGACAGTACGGAGGTCGCGTTTGAGAACGCCGCCCGGATGGCCTTCGACGAGGCGGTGCGGCAGGCGTCGCCGCGGCTGCTGGAGCCGATCATGAGCGTCGAGGTCGTCACGCCCGAGGACTACTTCGGCGCCATCGTCAACGACCTGAATTCGCGGCGGGCGGTCATTCAGCACACCGCAGCCCGCGGGTCCGACCGGCTGATCACCGCCGAAGTGCCGCTGCGCGAGATGTTCGGTTACGTGACCCGGCTGCGGACGCTCTCCAGCGGCCGGGCCACGTCATCCATGACGCCGGCCCGCTACGCGGCCGTGCCGGAGGCGGAGGCCAGGCAACTCGTGGGCTGACGACGGGTCTGTGACGCCGTCGGCGACTTTTCCGGGCCTGCCGCCGGCGTCTGTCGGCCCGAGCAGGGTCTGCGCACGGTGACGGGCTCTTGCGCCCGCACGACATCCCCCCCGATCGCCAGGCCAAGGCACCGCTATCCGCAGGAACGAGGGGCACGGTCCGTCACGCATGCCGCTTCCGGCGCCGTCACGGGTGCTCCTTGACCAATCAGCTATATTCAGGTATAGATATGATCGTATCGACGTTGTAAGAGGGACGGCCGGACGCGCGGGCGTGTCGCACGCCGGTCGCCGGCCGGCGGGAGGGTCGGTGTGGACCGTCGTTCAGGAGTCTCAGCAATGAAGGTGCCGAACAGACGTCTCGAAGGATGGTGCGCACTGGGGGCCGCGGCGGCTCTGGCCGGCGGGTTCGCGTGGCGGGTGTCCACGGCCGGTGCCCGACCAGCGGTAACTCCGGCGACGCCGCTGGCTGCGCAGGACGACCCCATCCCGGCGCCCACCACCCTGGAGGACTTCTTCCGGGGCGGCAGTCAATCGGGCGGGGACTACGAGCAGATGCTCTCCAGTCAGAATTGCGGCCTCTGCCACGGCGGCAACGATCCGGCCATCCTGGTGAACAAGTCCTGGCAGGGCAGCATGCACGCGCAGTCCGCCCGCGACATGTTCTGGTTTGCGTGCCTCACCATCGCCGAGCAGGACGCTCCCTCCGTCGGCGACATGTGCATACGCTGCCACGTACCACGGGCATGGCTGGCGGGACGCTCGAAACCCACCAACGGATCGGCCATCAACCGCAGCGACCGCGACAGCATCACCTGCCACTTCTGCCACCGCATGGTGGATCCGTTCTACAAGGAGGGGGTCAGTCCCGTCGAGGACCGAGACATCCTTGAGAACCTCGAAAACCCCCCGGTGGACAGCGACGCCGCCAACTTCGTGATCGACCCGTTCGACCGACGGCGCGGCAAGCGTGGATCGCACAGCCCGCACTCGAGTCTGGTGTCCCCGTTCCACGAGGACGCCGCCCTGTGCGCGACCTGCCACGACGTCAGCGTCCCGGTGCTCGACCGGCAGCCCAACGACACCTACGTACACAACGCCTTCGGCGAGCCCCACCCCACGCAGAAGAAGTACGACATGTTCCCCGGCGAGCGGACCTTCAGCGAATGGCGCGAAAGCGCATTCGCGCGCGGCGGCGTGGACATGGGCGGCCGGTTCGGCGGCAACAAGCCCGTGGTAAGCACCTGCCAGGATTGTCACATGCCCGACAGCACGTCCCGAGCGGCCGTGCAGGGTCCGGTCCGCCAGGACATGGCCGACCACGGCATGGTGGGCGCTGCCACCTGGATGCCGCGCGTGGTCGCCAATCTCTATCCGGATGAGGTGGACGCTGCGGCGCTGGAGGCGGGCATGGCCAGCGCCCGCTCCATGCTGCAGCGGGCCGCGTCGATGGAACTGAGTCAATCCGGCGACCTGCTGAGAGTGCGGATCATCAATGAGACCGGGCACAAGCTCCCCACCGGTCAGCCGGAAGGCCGGCAGATGTGGATCAACGTCCGCTTCTTCGACGCCGAGGGCCGGCTGGTGGCCGAGCGCGGCGCGTACGACGACGATACCGGTCGCCCAAAGGCGGACGACACCGTCATGTACGAGATCGTCCTGGGCATTGACGAAGCCGTCTCCCGCGCCACGCGGCTTCCGGTGGGGCCGACCCACCACGTGGCCTTCTGCAACGTCATTTACAAGGACAACCGGATACCACCGCGCGGCTTCACCAACGAGGCCTACCGCCGTGTATCGGCGCCGGTGATCGGCGCCGGCTACACGGACGGGCAGTACTGGGACGACACCTCCTATCCCATCCCCCGCGTCGCCGTTCGGGCCAGCGCGTCGCTGTACTACAAAACCGCCAGCACCGAGTTCATCGAGTTCCTGCGCGACGCCAACCGCACCAACGACGCCGGGCGGATCCTTTACGAACAATGGTCCATCACCGGCAAATCGCCTCCGGTGAACATGGTCACGCAGGAGGTGGAGCTGGCGACCTTCGTCTGCGGCGATTTCAATGCCGACCGCCGTGTCGACCTGGCGGATTACGCCGCCTTTTTCGCCTGTCTGGCCGGACCGGATTCCGGGCCGGTCAGGCCCGAGTGCCGCCCCGGCGACCTCGACGGTGACGACGACGTAGACCTGGCTGACTTCGGCCGCTTGCAGGGGCGATTCGGCCCGCAGGAATAGGCCTGCCACGACGCGGCGGACGCCGGCCGATGCCGATTGCGATCCGCAGACGGGCAGGGGAAACCGCAGGGTCTAAGACCCGTGCCGCGGCAGTATCGCGGCGCGCGTTGATGCGCCACAAGCGGAGCGCGTGGCGTTGGCCCGTGCGGACGTGGCGGCGTCGGCCTGGCTACGATTCGCGCAGGGTCACATGGCCGGCACACGACGTTGCAGCCCGTTTCAGTCGGCGCGGGATGCCCCGGAGCGCGAAGCGCGCGGCCGATGCCGCGCGCTTCGGTGACGTTGCACCACGGTCCGAGGCGTGAACGGGTTCGATCACCAGCCGTCATCACGACTCCTCACGCCCACCGAACGCGCTCGGTCAACGGCACGAATCCCGCTTGCCCTTGAGCTTGCAGGCACCGTCGCCGCCGCCCGGGCAGGCCGGCGTGGTCTTGACCTTCTTGTCGCAGTCGGCCACCTCAAACCCGCCACTCGCTCTCCCAGCCCAATGCACTTTATGGGTCCGACGTCATGCCCGCGAAGGCGCTTCGAGGGATATCGTAAGTTTTCGCGTGACGGGACGGCCGCCGCTGACGCCATCCCGCGCGGAGGCCCACGATGCGCGTACGCCGCACCTACGGGCGGCTCTACGGGGCTGCATCTGTCGCACTTCTCGTGTGGTGCATCTGGGACGTGATGCCCACGCGCGTCACGGGTCTGTCCAGCCAACCATCAACGTCCTGTCCACTGACAATCGTCAGCAGCGACCCGCCCGACGGTTTTGCCGACGTATTGCACGTGCTGGACACGGCCGGGCAGCCGGCGGGCGTAACGCTCATACACGTTGAGTTCGCCGAGCCGGTGGATATGACGCCCACGGACGTCACGGTGCTCTCCACGAAGCCGCCCCCGCAGGTCGCAGCGGTCTGGGGGGCGGGTGTTGACTGGTACGTATCGCTGGACGCGCCCCCGCAACCCGGCAGTTCAACTGCGGTCGTTTTCTGCGGCGGCGGCGTCAGCGTCCTTTTCCATTCGCGGCCGGGAGACATCAATCTGGACGGGACCGCCGACGAGCGGGACGCCGGCGCGCTTGAAGCGGCGATCAGCAGCGGTCAGTCGGAACCGGCGCTCCACGACTTCAACCGCGACGGAGCTGTGAACGCGGGCGACGTGGACACGTGGAGGGCCGTGCTCGAAGCGGGCGGATTCGACCTCAACGGATACGACGTGACTCCCAACCGGGTCTTGTGCTGCTGCTCCGGGGGCTATTGCAGCATGCACATCGGCACCGCCTGTGCCGACGGCGGCACAGAGGCGGCCTGCCCCTGCACGCCCAACCCCTGCTCCGGCAACGGAAACTCGAGCTGAGTCGCCCACGGAGTCAGGGCGTCAGTCTCTGACCCGCGCGGGAAAGTAGACCAGCCGTCGATCTTCCAACCGAAGCCACTCCATGGAACGACGGTCCGCGGCCATCAGATCGTCCGTCGCCTCCGACGTGACGCACGGGCCGGTCGGTGTGGGTTCAAATCCGAACGGGTGTCCCGTGCGCCGGTCCATGACGGCAACGCCGCTGTCCTTCAGTTCCTCCAGGCGTTCGGGCCATCTTCCTGACCCGGCGAACCGCTCGAACGAAGCGGCCACGATGCGCAACGCATCGCGCCGCGATTGCGTTCGCCGCCGCCCGAGGAAGTACTCGGCCGGGACGTCGAAAATCCAGAGCAGCGCCAGTCTTCGTCTTTGAGATTCCAGCTCCGCCGTCAGCGCGTTGAGCTTGCGACTGATCTCAACGCTGGTCAGCGACTCCCATGCCCGCGTGTCCGAAACGTAATGATCGATCAACGCATTCAATTCGCCCGCGCGCATCGCCCGTGCCCGTGTGACGTGGCCCGGCTTCAGTGCGCCCATCCCCGCCAGATAACCGTTCAGGAACCGGTCCAGTTGCTTCAGGTCGAACCACTCTGGATCGTGGGGACCGTCCGAGACCATCGCCGCATTGATCAGTTCGGTCAGCCCCATCCGCCGGCTCAACAGGGCCGGTGCAAACGACACCACGTCCGGGTCAGCCAGCATCCATTCGACATACGGCGCGGCCTCCCCGGGGCGTCCCGTTCCTTCAGTCAGAATCCGCTGAACGCAGGTATAGATGCGGTCCAGGCACAGGGCCGACCACACCTTGTGCTCCATCAGCACGCCGTCGCCCAGGTCGGCCGCGATCCGCCGGGCCGCGGTCAGATCGCCGACGGCCCCGGCGTGATCCCCGCCGGCAAAACGCCGCCGCGCTCGGGCGACGAAAGCAGCACAGACCTGACAGGCCGGGCGGATGGGCTCTTTGGCCCATTCCAATCCCCAGAAGCCCATACGTTCATCCAGGCCGAATCGGACGGCCGAGGTTGCCAGTCGGCTGGAAAGCTCATCCAGTCGCGCCTCCGCGTCGTTCATCCAGGTCAGTGCGGCCGCATGTTCCGCGTGTCCTTCATCGTGCAGCGCCGCCCACGAGTCGGCCGGAGCGCCGTCCACAACGGGCTCGAACACCCCGACCGAACCCGTCACCTGCCCATCGTAGCGGATCGCATACTGCGCCCCGGCCGCGGCCGGAAGGGTCTTGACGGCCGCGAAGACGTTGGCTTGTCGAACCTGGTCCTGGTACGCCGCCAGCGCCTCGAAGTCCGCCAGGCGCGCGATCTCGTATCGGCGCAGCGCGGACGCGGACATCGTCTCTTGCAGGCTGTCCCGGTCGCGCACGACCGCCGCCAGCACCGCCATCGCCGCAGCCAGCGCAACGAGCAGACCGGCGACGCGCCGCCGCTTCCACAAGACCTTGCGCAGCACGTACAGAAGGTCGGCCTGCCGTTGCGCAAGGGGATCTCCCGCCTGGAACTGCCCAATCTCGGTCAGCAGCGCCCCGACCTCCTGGTAACGCCGATCCGGGTCTATCTGGAGCGCCTTGGACAGGATCGCGTTCAGGTCGGCATCGACCAGGTACGGCGCCTCGCCTTCCGACAGCGTCCGCCCGGTCAGGATTTCATGTCCGAGCATCCCCAGAGCGTAAACGTCGCCCCGGACGTCGGCCGTCTTCAGCAGACCGGACCGGATTTCGGGCGGGATGTACCCCGGCGTGCCGACCGGCGCCCCGGGATGAAGCTCCTCGACGTGGCGCAGCGTGGCCACTCCGAAGTCCACCAGCCGCGGCGTGCCGGCCTCATCCACCAGGACGTTGGAGGGGTTGATGTCGCGATGGATGACGCCGTTCTGATGAGCGTGGCGCACGCCCTCGCACACCTGTGCCCACAGGTCCAGCCGTTCGTGCAGCGTCAGCGCGGGACGCGCCCGCAGATACGCGGCCAGCGTTGCGCCCTCCACGTATTCCATCGCCAGAAACGCCCGTCCGTCCTCGGTCACGCCCGCCTCGTGAATGGCCGCGATGTTCGGGTGGCGCAGCCGCGCGGCCGCGGCGATCTCCCGCTGGAAGTAGATCCGGGCCGTCTCGCACCTTGAAAGGCGCAGCTTCAGAGCCACCTGGCGGCCGGTCGACAACTGCACCGCGCGATACACGGCCCCCTGCGAACCCTCGTGGATCTTCGGGCCCATCAGAAACCCGGAAAGGGTGACTTGCGTGACCCCGGGCAGTCGAACGTCGACCGGCCCTTCCGCCCGGATGCCCTGGAACTCGAACGCCGGCGGGTCCGTCGCGCCGCAGCCGATCGCCGCCTCGACGTTGTCCACGTGCCTGAACAGCCGCCGCAGCTCCTCCGCGTGCTCCGGATAATCCGCCAGCAGCGCGTCGCGGTCCACGTCGCTGCCCTCCAGGACGGCACGGACGATGTGCGAAAGCTCGGTCACGCCTCTGCCCCCAGGTGCTCGCCGAGCTGCTGAATGCCCTTGTAAAGGCGTTTGGCGGCCGCGTCATACGAGCACTGCATCAGCGCCGCCGCCTCCGCGATCGAGTAGCCCTCGAACCGCACCAGCAGGACCGCTTCCCGGTCCTTCAAAGTCAGCCTGCCCAGCGCCTCGCGCAGGCGCTGCAAGTCCTGGTGAAACGCCAGTTGCGTCCGCGGCGTCGCCTGCTGACCCGGCACGCAGCTCGGCGACACCGCGTTCGAGCCCGGTCCCGGCGTCTGCGTCAGGCGGACCGGGTCAATCTCGATCGAGCGGCTGCGCGCCCATTCGGCCGAGATACGCCGCGCGATGGTGGTTATCCAGCGCACGAACGCCATTTCGCCCTGATAGACGAACTCGGCGCGGCGCGCCAACGCCTCGACTGCCACCTCCTGAGCCAGATCCTCCACGCCATAACGTCGCAGCAGCTTCGGGTCCGTGCGGTATTCCACCACGGCGCACAACCGGCCCCAGTGCCGCATCAGGCACGCTTCCAGGGACCGGTCGAGCACCTCTCGTGCTTCCGTCGGGCGTGAGTTGTCTGCGGAGCGTGTCAGCATCGTTCGTTCCGTCGTTTGCGCCGCCCGGATCGTCAGCGTACTCAGCGCCGCCGCGCACGCGACATGCTACGCCGTCGCCGCTCGAACCGCGTGGTCCGCACCCGTCAGCCGCCTGGCGCGAGTGCGTGACACAATCGGCGCCCCCCTGGGATCGCCAGGCGCCCCCCTGGGATCGCCAGGCTCCAGCCTGGCGAGTGCGGCAACGTCGTGCCCCCTTGGGAAGCGGCATCCACATCGCGACTCCGCGCGGGCTTCAGGCGGCGCGGCTCGCTCAGATGCCCCGCCGGTCGTCTCACGCACCCGCCTCGCGCCACCACGTGCTGCTCCCGGCTGCAAGGCCGGTTCGGTGTGGCGGGCGGGCTGTCGTGGCGTCACCAAGGGGAGATCCCGCGGCGCGGAGCGTCGTGAGGCCGTGCTGCACTTGGCTCCCCGCATCGGCCAACACGCTCACGCCTCCGCGGCCGCGGAACCCCGGTGTGGGACCGACCGCGGCGGCGAACTCTCCCTCTCCGAGGCAAAGCCACAGTCCGTCCCAAATTCCAATTGCGCTTGGGGGCCGAATTTGGAGATTTTTTTTGAGATTTTTTTTGGAATCGCGCCCGAACGGGCCGTGCCGGCGCTGGAGCCGCCCCCGGAACGTGCCACCAGCGGGAGCGGATGGGGGCAGGACAGCCCGCGCGGGTACCCCACAGTGTGGCACCGGCTTCCAACCGGTGTCTTGGTGTGGCAGCGGCTTCCAGCCGTTGTCTTTGTGTGGCACCGGTTTCCAGCCGGTGTCTTGGTGTGGCACCGGTTTCCAACCGTTGTCTTGATGTGGCCCCGGCTTCCAGCCGGTGTCTTGGTGTGGCACCAACGCCACCCCGATTCCTCAAGCGCCAGGCGGCATTGTTGTGCGAGTGCAGTAGCGAATTCCGGCTACCGGGTGCGTGACACAACCGGCGGGGCATCTGAGCGAGCCGCGTGGCTTCAGCCCGCGCGGAGTCGCGAACTGGATGCCGCTTCCCAAGGGGGCACGACATTCCCGCACTCGCCAGGCTGGAGCCTGGCGATCCCAGGGGGGAGCCGATTGTGTCACGCACTCCCGGCTACCGGGGGTTGACGCGGCGGATGGCGTTATGGTCGGATCGACCTTGGTTACTGGAGGCGCGCCGCTTCACGGCAAGGTGTGGCGGATGCGTCGGACGGCTCGTCGGTAAAGTCCTCTGCAAGGAGGCGGCCGC
>QZJT01000068.1 GCA_003597935.1 Phycisphaerales bacterium
TCCTTGACTCAACTCCCAACCGTCGGGACCATCCGTGGACCCGTCAATCCGCCCCCACTCTACCACGAGCGGGGCGGAGATGTGTAGTACAACGAGGCTGTTGGGCCCGGGGAACTCCAGTTCCAGTGAGCAGCCTTCCTTGCCCCAGTTGTTCATGTAGTGCCGCTTGTCGGGATCGTTGGGGCACGGACCCACGTCACAAATCGTGTGCCAGTCCACGTCGCAGACGCCGGTCCACTCGAAGTCCTGGGCCGACGCCCGGCCGTCGGAGAAGGCCGCCAGCGACACCAATGATATGCATGGAATGAACGAACCCCGCCGATTGAACGGTCGAGTATACGACATGACAATCGCTCGCTCCCTGGGCGGCCGCGACCTGAACGTGCCAGCGCCCACAGCGTCGGCGTCGCGGCCTTCGTTACGTCCGGCGAGGCCGATGTGATCCGGGTCACGAATGAGCGTGGTTGCACCACCTCACCAGCCTCCAGCGGCCCGGGATCCGGCCTTGATGGTGCAGTTGCACCAAGACGAGGCTCATTCGGGTCGTCGTCCCTGGGTATTCCGCTCCCGAAGGCGGGATTTCTCAGCGCTTCGTGAAAGGCCGCGCCACGCGGCGGGCGGTCGTGTTATGATGGCCCCCGCTCGGACCGATGTCGCTACCGTGGAGCGACCGCCGTGGAATGGCTGACCACTTCGACGATCCTCGACGGCCTGATGGCCTACGAGAATGACGACGCCTGGAGCAGGCTCGATGCCCGTTTCCGGGAGCCGGTGGTGCGTTTCGCCCGTCGGGCCGGTCTGGCGCCGCCGGAGGCGGAGGACCTGGCCCAGGAGGTGCTGCTGGCGTTTGCGGAGAGTTACCGCCGGGGGGAATACGACCGCCAGCGCGGCCGTTTGAGCAGTTGGCTTTTCGGCATCGCCTATAACCACGTCCGCCGCCACCGGCAGAAAGCGGCCCGTGCCGACGCCCGGCGCGAACCGGGTCAGATGCAGACGCACTTCTTCGACCAGGTTCCCGACGAGCGCGAAGCGGAGTCGGCGTGGGAACGGGACTGGGAGTCCGCCCTCTGGACCGAGTGCCTGGCGCGCATCCGCATCGAGTTCGAGCCGCAGACCGTGGCGGCCTTCGAACTCAGCCTGCGCGGCGAGCGAAAACCCGCCGACGTGGCCCGCGATCTGGGGCTGCCGGTCAAGGCGGTCTATAACGCCCGCCACCGAGTGCTCAAACGACTGCGCGAGCTGCGATCCGAGTTCGAAGATATGCTCTGAGCGCCGGCTCGAGAGAAAAATGCCAGCGCCCGGTTGAACATGGGAAGGGATGATGTGGCGCCGGTTTTCAACCGGTGGTCCATGTGGCACCGGTTTTCAACCGGTGTCTTGCTCCTCAGGCTGAAGACACCGGTTACAAACCGGTGCCACACCGGAGGCGGCGCCACACCGGAGGCGGTGCCACACAGGACACCGCGCCAGGAGGCTCAGCGAGTGATCTGCCCGGACTACGAGGACATCGAGCAGTTCGCATCCGGCGCGCTGGACGAGGGGTCCAGCGCGGACTTGCGCCGTCACGTCGCTGAGTGTTCTCAGTGCGGCCGGATGCTCGACGAGGTGGAGGAGAACCTGCGGATCATCGCCCCGGTCAAGGCGGCGATGGCGGAAGATCGCAGGCCGAGCGCGGCGGGCCGTCTCCCGGAATCGCTGGGCGGCTATCGCATCGTCCGTCGCCTGGGGCAGGGTGGCATGGGCGTGGTATACGAGGCGCTGCAGGAGAATCCGCGGCGGCCGGTGGCGCTGAAGGTCATCCACGCCGGGCGCGCCAGCCGCGAGGCCGTGCGGCGGTTCACCTTCGAGTCCGCCGTGCTCGCCCGCCTTCGGCACCCAGGAATCGCCCAGGTCTACGAAGCCGGCGCGGTCGATACCGACGGAGGAGATCGGCTTCCGTACTTCGCCATGGAGTTCGTCGAGGGGCCGACCCTGCGGGCATACGTGGAGCGCGAGCGCCCTCCGCTGCGCCGCCGACTGGCGCTCCTTGCGGACCTGTGCGACGCCGTCCACTACGCCCACCAGCGCGGGGTGATCCACCGAGATCTGAAGCCCGGCAACATCCTCATCGACGCTGACGGCCGCCCCAAGATCCTCGACTTCGGCGTCGCCCGGGTCACCGACGGCGATCTGCAGCTCACCACCGTGCAGACTCAGGCGTCGCAGGTCCTGGGCACCCTGCCCTATATGAGTCCCGAGCAGGTCGCCGGGGACGCCCTGGCGACCGATACGCGCAGCGACGTGTACGCCCTGGGCGTGGTCGCGTTCGAGACGCTCAGCGGACGCCTGCCCTACGACCTGAAAGGGCGGACGCTGCCGGAAGCGGCACGGATCATCGAGAGCCGCCCCCCGGAACGGCTGGGCCGGCAAGCGCCCGATTGCACCGGCGACGTGGAGTGCATCGTCGCCAAGGCGCTGGAGAAGGAAAAGGAACAGCGCTACGGCTCGGCGGCGGAGATGGCCGCCGACATTCGGCGGTTCCTTGCGGACGAGCCGATCCTGGCGCGGCCGCCCAGCGTGGCGTATCAACTGCGGAAATTCGCCCGGCGAAACCGGATCCTGGTGACAGCGGCCGGCGTGGTGGTCCTGGTCCTCGTGGGCGCTACGCTTTTCAGCGCCCAGCAGGCCTGGCGCGCCGTCCGCGCGGAAGCGGACGCCCGCGTTCAGTTTCGGGAAGCGCGCTCCGCCCAGGCGCAGGCGGAAGCCAGCGCCGAGGCCGCCAGGTTGGAAACGGCCAAGCTGGCGGCGACCAACCAGTTTCTGCAAGACCTGTTCGCGTCCGTGGATCCGGCCGGTCCCCAAGGCGCCCGCGACGTTACCGTGGCCGAGGTGCTCAGTGCCGCCGCCCGGCAACTGGACGAGGGCGGTCTTCCCGCTCAGCCGGAGGTCGAAGCGGCCGCCCGTACGGCGGTGGGCAACGCTTTTCGCGCCCTCGGCAAGCCCTCGGAGGCAGAGCCGCAGTTGCTCCGCGCCGTCGAGTTGGGGCGCGAGGTCCACCCCGAAGGGCACGCCGACCTGGCCTTCAGCCTGCACAAGCTCGCCCGCGTCTATGAATACCTTGGACGCTACGAAGAGGCGGAGGCGACGTACCGTGAGTCGCTGGCCATGCGGCGGGCGATCCTGGGCGAGGAGCACGCGGACGTGGCGACCAGCCTCAACAACCTCGGCTGGTTGCGGGAACGCCGGGGGAATCCCACCGAAGCCGAGGCGCTGCACCGCGAGGCATTGGCGATCCGCCGGGCACTCTGGGGCGAGGAGCACGTCGAGGTCGCCACCAGCTTGAACAACCTGGCTTCGGCGCTCTATGCCCAGGGGCGGCTTCAGGAATCAGAGGCGCTCTATCGCCAGTCCCTCGACCTGGACCGGCGGTTGCGTGGAGAGACCCACGCCAACGTCGCGGCCACCATGTCCAACCTGGCCGTCGTGCTGCAGGAACTCGATCAGTTCGATGAAGCGCTGTCGCTGCTGCGCGACGCGGTGCGCGTAACCCACGCGGCCTGGGGCGAGGACCACCCGAACGTCGCCACCGCGATGAACAACCTTGCTCGGCTGTTGGCCAACCGGGAGCAGTACGCGGAGGCGGAACAACTCTATCGCGACGCCATCGAGATCGAGCGGCGCGCCCGCGGCCCCGGTCATCCCAACGTCGTCAACTCCATGACGAATCTGGCGGCCATGCTGGTCCGCAGCGAAGCGCTGGATCAGGCGGAGGCGCAGCTCGACGAGGTCATGCGGGTCCTTGCCGAGCATTCCAACCTGCCGCCGATTCACGGCCTCTCCGCCCGGTTCCATCAGGCGTCGCTGCGGCTGCGGCAGGAGCGATACGTCGAGGCGGAGGCGATCGCCGCCACGATCATCGAGGACGCCGCGGCCGCGCTGCCGCCGAACCACTGGTATCTGGGCGAGTTCCTGATGCTGCGGGCGCGGTGTCTGAAGCACCTGGAGCGTATCGACGAGAGCCGGGCGCTCTTTCGCGAAGCGCGGACCATTCTGGCGGCGGCGTTCGGCGAGGAACACCCCCGGGTGGCCAAAGTCGATGCGGCCCTGGCCGAACTCGAAACACAACCACCGGGCGAGTGAACGCAGACCGTCGCCGCCGGGCTTTATCGACCGCCAGCCTTGCCCAGCACGGACTTGACGACCTTGCTCGCCTGCGCCCGGTCCGCGTCGGAATCGAACGCAAGGTAGGTCACGGACTTCGTGCCGATGGCGGCGGCGGAGACGCCCCGCAGGTTGATCCCCTTGGCGGCGATGGCCTCGCAGATGCGCGCCCCCAGACCGGGCTTGTCCGGCGCGTCGATGCGAATGGAGTACATCCCGTTCGCTTTCGCGAGTCCCGCGCCTGCGGCCGCCCCCGTCTGTTTCTTTCCTTTCAGCGGCGCCAGGAAGACGCGGGAGCTGTTCTCGTCCACCTTGCGCGCGATGACGAACTCCAGCCGGGCGCCGGCGCCCGCCAGTTTGTCCAGCAGTCCGGCCAGCGAGCCCGGCCGGTTGGCGATGTCCGCCGCCCAAACGTCGACTTTGCTGATCTTGTGCGCCATGGTTCTGATCCTTGAACAGGGTTCACCTCTCCGAAGACCGCATGATACCCGTGCGCCGCCATCGACGCGAGCCTGCCATCGCGGCGCGCGGCTGACTCCGGCCTGGCGGCCGCACGAGCGCCATCTCCGTTCCGGAGAGGGAATCCGCAGCGGAACTCCGCCCGGGCTGACGTTCCGGCGGGCACGAAGGAAGACGGGCGCCACGCGGCTCGTAACCGAAACAGGCGATTCGCCGACCGATCACTCAATCAAAAAAGCGAAATCGGATGATCGCGAATACGGCCGTGAGGGCGTCGCGCCAGCCGATCTTCTTGCCCTCCGCGTAGGTACGGCCGGCGTAGCTGATGCCGACTTCGTAGATGCGCCAGCCGCCGCGGGCGACCTTGGCGGTCAGCTCCGGCTCGACGGTGAACCGCTGGCTCTTCAGCTCGATGGAATCCAAGACTTTCTTGCGGAAGACCTTGTAGCAGGTTTCCATGTCGGTCAGGTTCAGGTCCGTCAGCATGTTGGAAAAGAGCGTCAGCAGCCGGTTGCCGACGCTGTGCCAGAAATAGAGCACGCGGTGGGCGTCGCTGCCGACGAAGCGCGAGCCGAACACCACGTCCGCCTTGCCCGACAGGATCGGGGCCAGGAGCTTGCCGTAATCGGTGGGGTCGTATTCCAGGTCGGCGTCCTGAATGATGACCACGTCGCCGGTCGCCAGGCGGAAGCCCTCCCGCAGGGCCGCCCCCTTGCCCTGGTTGACTTCCTGCAGCTTGATGGCGAAGTCCGCGTCCGGCCAGCGCTGCCTGAGCCGGGGATACAGCTCGCGCGTGCCGTCGGTGCTGGCGTCATCGACGAGCACGATCTGCCGCTCCATTCCCACGTCCACCGCGAGAACTCGGGACACGAGTTCCTCCAGCGTGTGGACTTCGTTGTATACGGGAATGACGATCGACAAACGCATGAAACGCCTACCTGCCCGAGGAACTTCACAACGCGATGACCGATGCCGTGCTGGCCGGCTGGAAGCCGGCGCCACTCTCAAAGCCCCGCCATTCATGGCGGGAGGTCTGCCGAGTCACCGGCTGGAAGTCGATGCCACACTCAGACACCGGTTGAAAACCGGCGCCACGTGAACAGTGGGATCCGCACTACGTCGTAAACCCGCGCGCCACCAGGTCCTGAATGTCGATCATCCCCAGCAGGCGGCGCTGGTCGTCCACGACCGGCAGTTCGTCGATGGCGTAGTGCTGCATGATCCGCAGCGCTTCGACCGCCCGCTCGCCCTGGCCGATCGACTTCGGCCCTTTTGTCATGACGTCCCCGACCGGCACGCTGACGCGATCGCCGGGCGCCTTGAACATGCGGAAGAAGTCGCCCTGCGTCACGATGCCCACCAGCCGTCCCTCACCATCGACGACGCACGCCGCGCCCGCCCGACGGGGCGCCGCCTTGATGGCTTCCCAGCAATCGCCCAGCGTCGCGCCCAGCGTTGCTTGCGGGCAGTCCGGACCGGTGCGCATCACCTCGTGGGCCTTCATAAGATATCGACCCAGCGCTCCGCCGGGATGGTTGCGGGCGTACTGATCGCGGCTGAAGTCGGTACATTCCATGACCGTCAGCGCCAGGGCGTCTCCGATGGCCATCATCGCCACCGCCGACGAACTCGGCGCCAGTCCCAGCGGGCAGGCTTCCTCGGTCCGGCCGATGTCCAGCACGATGTCCGCGTGCGCGGCCGCCCGCGACGACGGGTTGGCCGTCACCAGGATCACCTTACACCCCATACGCTGGACCAGCGGCATGAGTTCGACCAGTTCCGATCCGCCGCTCTTACTGAAGGCCAGGATCACGTCGTCGCCGTGGATCATCCCGATGTCGCCGTGCAGGGCCTCGATGGGATGAAAGCGATAGGCGAGCGTCCCGGTGCTGGCCAGGGTGGACTGGACCTTGTTGCCGACCAGGCCCGCCTTGCCCATCCCGGTGACGCCGACCCGGCCGCGAGCGGAGACGATCAGCTCCACGGCCGCGACGAAGGCGTCGCCCAACCGACTTTCGGCGTCGAGGATCGCTTCGCTCTCCGTGCGCAGGATCGCCTTCCCACGGGCGAGGATGCGGGAGGCCCGATCCTGGCCGGACGCGCTCGAATCGGGCCGGACCTGATGGAGGGTGTCGCTCATGGGGGAGCATTGTTGCCCCCGACGTGGGGCAAATCAACTCGCTCGGGCGTTGCGAAGCGGGCGAGGCCGGACGCGCACGGACCTGCGCCGGTCGGCCGTCGCCTCGTCCGTGGCCTATGGCGCCGGTTTCGTTTGCGCGGGGCCGTCGGCCTTCGGTTTGACGATGCGAATGGTCTCCAGCGGAACCCCGGCCTTGACCATCTCCGCAGCGGCGCGCGAAACCTCCGCATCGGCCGTGCCGGCATCGACGCGCAGCTCTATCACACGATCGTCCTGCCGCTGCAGCAGGGCCAACTCGGCGAAAGTCACCGGTTTCTCCTTCAGCGTCAGCCGGCCGTCGGCGGTCAACGTGACGACGAGGGTCGCCCTCGCCGCCGAGCGGATCACCAGCGCGCACTCGGTGCCAAGGGGGGGAATGGCTTCGGTGTTGGCAGCCAGCCACAGCGATTCGTTGGCGGCCGTGTGCAGGCCGCTGATGGCGATCAGGGCGGTGCTGAAATCGACGACGCACACCACCGTGCCGTCCACGGTCGCGCCGAACTCCCCTCCTTCGAACACCATCGAGCCTGCGAATACCCATTCGACGCCTTCCGGCGGCGCCTTGCGGTGAACGTCCAGGAGCCAGTCGGCGGCGGCCACGGCGCGGCGGCGGCCGGCGTGCTCGTAGACGATGCGAAGATCGACGGCTTCGCCGACCGGCGGCAGCCAGGCGTCTTTTTCCTCGTCATAGCGGACGGGCTTGCCCGGCTCGATACCGACCAGCCCCATCGCCTTGAAAATGTCCACCGGCCGCGCGTCCACACGGATGATGGATTCGTGCTCGCGCGTGCGTGGGCTGCACGCCAGCAGCTCGAGCGGTCCCTCGCGCAGCACGACTACGCCGGCCACTTCGACCGCCTTGCGCCCCCAGTCGAGGGTCACGCCGGGCGCGAACGCGACGCGCTTGCCGCCGGGCCCGGTCTCAGTCTCGCTCTGCGGCGCTTTGGCCTCAGTGGGATCCGACCTGGGCTGCTGGGGCATGGCCATCGGGGCGCCCAGCAGGACCCCAACCATGACGGACGCGCTGAACAGATGTCCGCGCCGGACAATAAGACGATCCCACCAGTCGCCGGCCATGACGAATCTCCCTCGGATCGAGACGCATGCGACGTACGACTTCAATCCGTCCGTAACGATACACCCGCGGCCCCGGCCTGGGCACAGGCGCCGAACGCATCCACCACCTGCTGCACGGTCACGCCTTCCTTCGGATCCACGATCACCGCTGCGCCGAAGTGGTGCTGCAGCAAGGAGGCGAGTTCATCCGTCATCGCTGCCGCATCCGCCGACCAGGCGCCGTCGTTGAGCCGATAGAGCAGTTCGCCCGATTCCTGCCGCAGCGTCAGCCAGACGTCGCGCGATGCGCTGGTCGCCGGGCGGTCGCCGGGCGGCTGAAGGTTGGCGATGACCTGGCGCTCGCTCACGTCGAAACGGCCGAACAGCAGGAAGATGATCAGCAGGAACACCACGTCGATCATGGGCGTCAGCGGAATGCCGGCCATGCCGCGCCGCTCTTCCAGGGCCAGCAATCGGCGCGCGCTCACGTCCGATCCTCCCGCACCGCCACGCCGACCGACTGGATCCCCGCCAGCCGCAGCGCGGACAGCGCAGCCTGCACGCGGGCGGCTTCCTCCGCGCTGGACGCGCGGATGACCACCCTCTGCGGCAGGGGGCCGGCGCCGATGCGCTCCACCAGTGACTCCACCGTCATGGGCACGCCGGCCACGATGATACCGGGGTCGCCGTCGACCAGGTGAATGGTCAGCACGTCGCGCGGGATGTCGACCGCGGGGGTTCCGTCGGCGGTGGGCGTTTCCAGCGGCACGGCATCGGGACCGGCGGCGAGCCGCGCCACCGTCATCCAGAAGATCAATAGGATAAAAATCGCGTCGATCATGGCGGTCAGGTCCACGCGGGGCGCGGCCGGCAGTTCGATCGAGCGCTTCATGCCGGTTTTTTACACCGGCGGTGCATGGATCGCGAGCCGGGCTGGCGCGCGGTGGTGCGGGATCGTCAGCGTCAATCGTGCGGAATGAACGGCGCCAGCGCGGACAGCAGAGGAGGACGGCGCATGAACGGTCACAGCCAGCGCCGCCGCCGGAATCGAAGCGCTTCGATTCGCCACGGCCCGCGACTGCCACCTGCCATCGGGATCCCCCGGAACGTGCCAATGTGACAGTCGGGCGGGTCGCCATGTGATTCGTAACTATCTGTCAATATAAGACTTGCGTCGCAGGCGGGCGGCTGGAACGGTCTTTGAAGCCAGACGGGTGGAGAGACTCGGCACGCGCCGCCCGCCTTGAAAGGCGGGGCTCTGAGTGTGGCACCGGTTTTCAACCGGTGGAATGTGGCAGCGGCTTCCAGCCGGTGGATCGCGCAGAAGGGGATCGAGATGACGTTGGACCGTTTCACCGTCAAGTCGGCCGAGGCCATTCAGAACGCCGAGCGTGCGGCCCGCGCGATGGGGCATTCCGACGTGACCCCGTTGCACCTGCTGGCCGCGCTGGTGGGCGCGGGGGCGGCGCGGCCGATGGGCGGCGCGGGGGGCGGCGGCTACGGCGGCGCCGACGGCCCTGCGGCCGGGGACGGCGGGATCGTGGTGCCACTGCTGGAAAAGGCCGGCGCGCCGGTCGGGCAGATCCGCTCGATGGTCGAGTCGGAGCTGAAGCGGCAGCCGAAGGTTTCCGGCGGATCGGTCGCGTTGGGTCGCCAGCTCCACGACGTGCTCGACGCCGCCGACCGGCTCGCCACGCACATGAAGGACCAGTACGTCTCCACCGAACACCTGCTGCTCGCCCTGCTCGACGTCCCCGGCGACGCCAGGGAGATCCTCTCCGTCAACGCGGTGAAGAAAGAGGCCGTGCTGACGGCGCTCCAGAGCGTTCGGGGGGGGGCGAGCGTCACGTCTCAGAACCCGGAAGACACTTATCAGGCGTTGGAGCGGTATGGGCGCGACCTGGTGACGCTCGCCCGGCAGGGCAAGCTCGACCCGGTCATCGGCCGCGATGACGAGATCCGCCGCGTCGTGCAGGTGCTCGCCCGCCGCACCAAGAACAACCCGGTGCTGATCGGCGATCCGGGCGTGGGCAAGACCGCCATCGTCGAGGGTCTGGCCCAGCGGATCCTGGCCGGCGACGTGCCCAGCGTCCTGAAAGACAAGCGCGTGGTGGCGCTGGATATGGGAGCCTTGATCGCCGGGGCCAAGTATCGGGGCGAGTTCGAGGAGCGGCTCAAGGCCGTGGTGCGCGAAGTCACCGAATCGAACGGGCGCGTCATCCTGTTTATCGACGAACTGCACACGGTCGTCGGGGCCGGCAAGGCAGAAGGAGCGGTCGACGCGGGGAATCTGCTCAAGCCGGCCCTGGCCCGTGGCGAGCTGCGCTGCATCGGCGCCACCACCATCGACGAATACCGCAAGCACGTGGAAAAGGACAAGGCCCTCGAACGCCGCTTCCAGACGGTCTACGTCGGCGAGCCGTCGGTCGAATCGACCATCGCGATCCTGCGCGGGCTCAAGCCCAGGTACGACACTCACCACGGCGTGCGCATTCAGGACTCGGCCCTGGTCGCGGCCGCGACGTTGTCGCACCGCTACATCGCCGACCGCCACCTGCCCGACAAGGCCATCGACCTCATCGACGAGGCGGCCTCGCGGCTGCGCATCGAGAACGACTCGATGCCGGCCGAACTGGACGAGCTGCGCCGCCGCATCGTGCAACTCGACATCGAACGCGAAGCCCTCAAGCTGGAAAAGGACGAAGCCAGCCGCAAACGCCTGAAAGACATCGAGCGCCACCTCGCCGAGCTGCGCGAGCAGGACGCCGGCTTGACGGCCCGCTGGGAAAACGAAAAGGAGGCGATGCACGCGATCAAGGCGATCAAGGAGCAGATCGCCCAGAGCGAAACCGACCTCGAAGAGGCGCAACGGCGCGGCGATCTGGAGACGGCCGCGCGGATCCGCTATGGGCATCTGCGGGAGCTGTCCGACGCGCTCGCCCGGGCCGAGAAACGGCTCGCCGAACTGCACGCAGACGAGCACTCGCTGCTGCGCGAGGAGGTGACGGTCGAGGAGATCGCCGAAGTGGTCAGCAAGTGGACCGGCATCCCGGTGTCGCGCATGCTCGAAGGCGAACGGGAGAAGCTCCTGAACATGGAAGATCGCCTGCACGAGCGCGTGGTCGGACAGGAAGAGGCGGTGCGGGCGGTGTCGGACGCGGTGCGCCGTTCGCGCGCCGGGCTGGGCGACCCCAACCGGCCCGTCGGCTCGTTCCTGTTCCTTGGCCCGACCGGGGTGGGCAAGACGGAGTTGTGCAAGGCGCTGGCGCAGTTCCTCTTCGACGAAGAGTCGGCGTTCGTGCGCATCGACATGAGCGAGTTCATGGAGCAGCACAGCGTCGCCCGCCTGATCGGCGCGCCGCCGGGCTACGTCGGCTACGAAGAGGGTGGAATGCTCACCGAGGCGGTACACCGCAAGCCCTACAGCGTGGTGCTCTTCGACGAAATCGAGAAAGCCCACCGCGACGTGTTCAACGCATTGCTGCAGGTGTTGGATGACGGTCGCCTTACCGACGGCCACGGGCGGACCGTAGATTTCCGCAATACGATCGTTGTGATGACCTCCAACATCGGAAGTCAGTACATCCAGCAGATCTCCGAGCGAGGCAGCGCCACCTTCGAGAGCGCCAGTCCGAACCGCGACCGTGAGGGAGCGGGTTCCGACGTCACCGCCGCCGCCGAGCGTTTCGCCACCGACCTGGAGATCGAGATGAAAGTGCGCGAGGCGCTCAAGGCCCAGTTCCGCCCCGAGTTTCTCAACCGCATCGACGAGACGATCATCTTCCACCGCCTGTCGCGCGAGGATCTCACGCAGATCGTGGACATCCAGGTGCGGCACCTGCGCGCCCGCCTGGGGAGCCGCGACATGACGCTCACTTTGTCCGACGCGGCGAAGCGCAAACTGGCCGCCGACGGTTACGACCCCGTCTACGGCGCCCGTCCGCTCAAGCGACTCATCCAGCAGCAGATCGAGAACCCGCTGTCCCGCAATATCCTCGCCGGCGAGTTTCAGCCGGGGGATTCGATCGCGGTGGACGTGCAGGGGGATGTGTATGGGTTTGAGCGGGCGTCCCGGGTCGAGGCGGGGACGATGTAGTTGACCGGGTCCGGCCACGGACGCCAGACGAAGAAAGGTATCGGATGGAGCGTTTCAGAGAACAACGCAGAACCCGCGCAGAACAAGCGGATTACGTGATCGAGTCGCTTCGATCCTCCGGTGTTGACCCGCTCTTCGCCCGGGGTCGCTTCGATCCCCCGGTGTTGATCCGCTCCTCGCCCGGAGGGCGCACGATCGTAGCCAGGGACTTCAGTCCCTGGAAGGAACGCCCCCCCAGTCTTCGCCCGGAGGGCGAACGAGGCGCTCGGATGGATCGCGCGGACGCTCCATTCAAGGCGCCATCATCATTCGTATGCGTCCTTTTCAATGAACTCGATCTGACAAGATCGCGGGAAGGCCGACGGCGCGCATAAATCCCCGCGATTGTGTTGTTCTCATTGTCGCGCATTATATTCATCGAGGCCACCGGGCGACGGACGCGCTGACGGTGATTCCCTCATGACACCCCCCCCGAAAGCAGACGAATCTACACGATCACATCCGATGCGACGGATTCCGGAAACTGTTGTGTTACGCCCGTTCTGCTGAGATCCCCTCGTCCGCCCTGCCGGGCGGCGGAACCATTGGGGGCCGTGCCCACCAGGGACTGGAGTCCCTGGCTACGATCGTGCGCCCTCCGGGCGGACAAAGGCGGTTCGGGCGAGGGGCGCGAGTGTAGACCGAAAACCAGGGGGCGGCGCATCATCGCGGTCGCTACACGTTGTTCGCGATCGGTGGCCGCGTCGGGCGAGGGGAGGCCGCGCGGGCTTCAAGCCCACGGCTCGCCGGCCAAGACGGCGCGGGCTTCAAGGCCACGCCTCGCTGGCCGCGTTCGTGGCTCGCCCGCGGCTCGCCGGCGGCACATCACCGCGCACGGCCCGTTGTCCGGGCCGTTGGCGCGGTTGGCCGATCACCGTGGGCATCGGGCGCCCACCCGGTGAGCGTTCACGCGGAACGGTCGCGCGCCGCGGCCACCGCGCCCCAGCGTGGCCGGCGGGCACGTAGCGTGGCCGACGGGCACGCAGCGCGGTATACAGCCCGTCATGCGCATCCTCTTTGTCGGCTCCGGCGCATTTGCCCTGCCCACGCTGGAGTGGCTGATGGCCGGCGATCACGAGATCGCGGCCGTGGTCACGCAGCCGGCCCGGCCCAGCGGGCGCGGGCGGCGCGTCGTCCGCACGCCGGTGGGCGCGGTGGCACAAGACGCCGGGCTGCACGTGATCTCGCCGGAGAACGTCAACGACCCGTCCGTCATCGACGAGCTGCGTTCGTTCCAGGCCGTGGTCGCGGTCACGATCGCCTTCGGACAGTTGCTCAGGCCGCCGGTGCTGGCGGCGCTGCCCGGCGGGTTCATCAATCTCCATGCGTCGCTGCTGCCGAAGTACCGCGGGGCCGCGCCGATCAACTGGGCGATCCTGTGCGGCGAGGAGCGGACCGGCGTCACCGTCTTCCGCATCGACCGCCGCATGGACGCCGGGCCGATCCTGACCTCGCGCTGGACGCTCATCAAACCGGAGGAGACGGCCAGCGAACTGCACGACCGGCTGGCCGCCATCGGCGTGGACGCGGTGCGGGCCGCCCTGCTGCTGTTCGAGGGGGGGGCGGATCCACCCGGCCACCCGCAGGATGATACCGCCGCCACCCGCGCGCCGAAGCTGTCCAAGGCAGACGGCGCCGTCGACTTCTCACGCCCCGCCGGCGAGGTGGCCTGCCGCATTCGGGGTCTTTGGTCCTGGCCAGCCGCGTCAGCGCGGTTCGAGGCGTCCGACGGCCGGTGGGAGAACGTGCAGCTCGCACGCGCCCGCGTCGCCGAGACGGACGAAGTCCCCGACATCCCCGCCGGCAAACTCGACGACCGCCTCTACGTGGCCGCGGGGGGGGGCTTCGTGGAACTGCTGGAGATCAAGCCGGCCTCCGGCAAGGTGATGACCTGGCGTGAATACGTCAACGGGCGGCACGTCCGCGCCGGCGACCGGCTGGCGCCGCCGGATTGATCCGCGGATCCGCCTTTCGACCTTGGACCTTCGACCTTCGCCCATCCTCACGCCCCGCACGCCGCGGCCACGCCGGCCTCCAGGTCCAGCAGCCGCCGCTTGCGCCACAACCCCCCCCCGTAGCCGGAGAGCGACCCGTCCTGGCGCACCACGCGGTGGCAGGGCACCAGGATGGCCAGCCGGTTGTCGCCGTTGGCGCGGGCCACGGCGCGATGGGCGGTGGGGCGGTCGATGCGCTGCGCGACCTCGGCGTAGGAGCAGGTCTGCCCGAAGGGGATGCGCGTCAGCTCATCCCAGACGCGTTCCTGGAACGCGGTTCCGGGCCGCACCAGAGGCAGGTCGAACGTCCGCCGCCGCCCGGCGAAATACTCCTCGAGCTGACCCGCCAGCCCGGCGAGGTGCTCGTGGTCGCCGGGCACCACGGCCGCGCTCAATCGCCGCTTCAGCGCGGCCACCTGCCGCGGCAAGGCGCGCCGGTCGGCGAACTCGAGCAGGCAGACCCCGTCGTCCGTCGCGCCCGCGACCAGCGGCCCCAGCGGCGTTTCGATCGAGCGCGTGCGGACCACGGTGAGGCGGTTGCTGCGCCCCGGCGTGGCGCCGATGGTCTTCTCGAAGGCGTCGCGGAACCCGCTGTTGGAGTCGTAGCCGCAGTCGAGGGCGACGTGCAACGGGTCGGTCCCCCGCTTCAGCGCCTCCAGCGCCAGACCCATGCGTCGGGCGCGATGATAAGCCTGGAAGGTCATGTCGAAGTTCCTCCGAAAGTACCGCCGCACGCGGTGCGGACTGATTCCCGCGTCCCTCAGGTCCTGATCCGTGATCCGTCCGGCCGGTTGCGCCTCGACGCGATCGAGCAGACCTGCCAGCCACCGGGGCGGCCCTCCGTCTACTGCCAGCGGCCGACACCGCTTGCAGGGGCGGAAACCCGCCAGCAGGCACTCCCGCACACTGCCGAAGAATCGCGTATTGCGGGGGTGAGGCTTGCGGGCCGGGCAGGAGGGCCGGCAGAAGATGCCGGTGGTGGTGACGCAGACGAAGAACACGCCGTCGTACGACGCGTCCTGCGCCAGCATCGCCCGCCGCATCTCCGCTATCGGGGGCAAGGATACGGTCAGTGCCTCAGGGACGGCCGGGGGCAGGCCGGCCGTGGCGGCGTCGGGCGTCGGTCTTGCGGGACGGGACACTGTGGCGGCCAATGTCATCATGGCAGCAGCGTAGCCCGCCAAATACCGGCGGACTACCGATTATTGAGCGCTGCTTTCGGTCGGCGGGGCGAGTCCGTCCACGGCGGTTTGTCCTCATGGGGTGATTCTGGTAGAATCCAGGGAGCGCGCGGCCGTGGGGGACCGACTGATCGCATCAGGTCCGCCGCTCCCAGGGTAGCGCCGGGCCGCCATTTCAACCGGGAGAGGCAGAATGAGAAGATCGACTGTCATCGCCAGTGTCGCTCTGCTCGGAGCGACCACCTTATCCGCTCGCAGTTCGGCGGCCGCCGTCCTGGAGGCAGCATCCGATAACGCGGGAAGACCGGCTGATCGGGCCGATTCCCGTCAGGGGGTGCATCTGGCCTCGCCGGCGCCGCAAATCCAGTGCATTCCCCCGCCCTGCGAGGCTCCGCCGGTGCCGTGCGAGAACATCAAGAAGTTGAAAGCAAAGTGCAAGATCGACGACCGCATCGGCATCATGCGGATCAAGGTGCGGCGGCGGGTCACCATCCCGGACCTGCGGCAGGATGAGAGCGTGCTCCTGGACATCCAGGGGGCGCCGGAGCCGCTTCGCTGCTGCGCGATCTTCCTGGGGGACCGGAAGAAGGCGAAGGTCGAGATCCCCGGCCGCATCGGGCGGCAACTCGTCCAGGTCATCGACCCGCCCCGCTGCCCGTTTCAGGCTCAGGCGGACTGCCAGTAGCCGCGCGGCCGCGGCGACCGGTCTGGTGCGTCCGCGTTAAGGAAAAGTCCGGCAAGACCGAACGCTGCGGCGGTTGACGGGACATCTGGCGAACCCCTACACTGCGGCGCGAAGGGGCTGGCGCGCGCCCGCGGCGACCGCAGGGGTCGGTCGGTGGCGGTGTCGGCTCCCGGCGCGGGAGACATCGCGGTTTCATCCATATCATGCGACCCGGTGGGCCGTCGCGGTATTGCGGGATGGCCGCGGGTCGAGAGGTCTGGGATGGCGACATTGAGCGCCGCTTTGCCCGCAGAGCGTTTTCGCACCGCGCGGTGAAGCGCCTTGTGTGGGACGGCCCGTTCGGCCGATGGGCCGCCGGGCACGGACGTCACGAGTGCCCACAAGGAAACGAGACGACTGCCTGCTGGAGCTTGGTTTATGAGAGACGTACCGTATCGCGGTCGGGTCGCAATGGTTCTGGCGCTGGCCCTGATGCTCATGACGGCGACGTTCATCGGTGTCATCGCCTGCGGGGTGGCGGAATCCCCGAGGGTTGTCCATGGACCTGGCGTGGTGGACAACTCCCGTCCGACCCTTCAGTTCATCACGCCCAACGCTGACCTGACCGTCAGCCGCGGGCAGTCGTTCCTGATCGAGTGGATCGACAGCGATCGGGACGATGCGGCCAAGATCGGCTTTTCTCTCATCAACGCCGACACCAGCGAGGAGATCCCGCTGGTCGAGAACATCGAGGAGAACGACGATCTCGGTCCGGACCAGTACGCCGTCGGCACCGATCTGATCCCCGAGGCGGACTATTTCCTCCGCGGGATCATCGACGATTCCACCAACGCCCCGGTCATCGTGTTCGCCGAAGTGGCGGGCGCGAACCGCCAGCGCCTGCGCATCACGATTGCACCGAAGGGCCAGGGCCCTCCCAGTTCGCCGCCGCAGATCGTGGTGGTCCAGCCGGCCTTCAACCAGAGCGTCGCCGAGACCGACCTGCTCGAGATCCGGGTGCAGCCGACGCTGATCCCTCCGACCGGCGCTACGCCGCCCTATGACGCCGACAGCAGCGCGACGATCTTCATCCTCTTGGACACGGACGACCGCCCCGACAATGACGACCCGGCCAACCCCGACGAGAGCATCATCGTCCTGCGAGAACAGACCGTTCAGGTGGATCAGCGCGACGCGATCCCGTTCAACGTCGTCGTCGACCTGAACCAGATTCCTCCCCGGCCGGATGGGACGCCCTACCTCATCCGCGCCACCATCACCGATGCCACCAATCCGCCGGTCCACGCCTATGCCGCCGGCACGATCAGCGTGGTCAGCCTGGCGGCCGGCACGGTCGATCTGGCGGACGTGGGCCGCACGCTCTCCGGGGCGCGCTGGTACGGGTTCAACCCGGGCGCCTGGCTGGGTTCCACGGTGTCGGGCGTGGGCGATTTCGACGCCGACGGCGTGTCGGACTTCGTGATGGTCGCCCAGTTCGGCAACCCCCGCAACCTGGGCCTGATCGGCGAGGCCTACCTGGTGTACGGCCAGTCGAACCGGCGCTTCGGCGGCGCTATCGCCGCCAACTCCGTCAGCGACACCGTCTCCGGCACGATCTTCGAAGCGCCCCCGATCCGACGGCAGCGGTCGCCCGCGGGAGGCGCGAACGGATTGACCATCGAGCCGAATGCACATACCCGCGGGATCACCGACGTGGCCATGCTGCCGGACATGAACGGCGACGGGCGCCCCGAGATCATCTTCGGCCTGGCCCACGTCCACGGCGCGTTCGATTCGATGGACTACGACCCCGCGGATGACGCGCTGGGCACCAACGAGCCGGACAACTTCGTCCTGGTGGTGCGACAGGGCAGCGCCCAGGTGTCGATGAATGGCGGCAACTTCCAGGACCTCAACCCGAGCTTCTACGACGGCACCGACGATCTGGTGATCAGCAGTTGCACCGCCAACTGCGAGAACGGCACCGCCGACGCGCCCAACGGGGCGCTGGACCTGTTCTACAACAACAACGGGGTCGAAGACACGCAGTGGGTGCTGATCAAGTTCGCCAACCTGCTCGACGTGTTCTCTACGATTCCGGCGGAAGCGGGCGATATCATCATTCCGGACCTCACGGCCACGCTGTCGCTGCGCGTCTTCGATCCGGGTGGCAACGCCCAGGTGTTCGAGGCCCTGACCGGCTTCACCGAACAGACGACCTTCAACAACTACTCCGCCACCGGCGACGCCCCGACGCCGGACGTGGATTACGTCGCCACGGGGCTGGGCGGCGAGGGCAGCGCTGCCTTCGGCGAAATCACCGGCGAGGAAGCGACGACGGTGACCATCAACGTCGCCCCCCTGGTCCGGGACCTGCTGGAGAACAATCTGCTGGGATCGGCGAACGAACTGCGCTTCATCCTGGTTCCCAATTCGGACTTCTCCGACGTCACCGGCATCCGTTCCAGCGAGTTCCCCAGCAACGAGTTGCTGCGGCCCACGCTGAGGATCACTTTCGACCGCTTACGGCTCGAAGACGCGACCGGCTGCTTCCCTGATGCACTCGGAAACAACTTCACCAATCAGGCCGACACGGGAGCAGACCGGGGTTACTACGGCGGCGGGATGGCGGTGATCGTCAGCAGCACCAATCGCGACTCGGACGCCCCCGTCAGCCTGACGCGGCTGGAGAGCACGGTGGTGTCCCTCGAACTGGTGGGCCAGGAGGGTATTCGGCCGTTGCCGGACCCACTCGAGGATTTGAATATCCTGGTCCGCGCCCACAACGCGAATACGGAATTCGCCGGCAACGACCCGGTCGTCGCCGGCCGCATCGCCGGGTTCCGGATCTGCGCCGGCCTGTTCGACTACGTCAACCACCGCCGGGTGACCAACGAGTTCGCCCGTGCCGGGTGGTGGGGCGAGAACGTGGCGTCGATCGGAGACCTGAATCAGGACGGCCTTGACGAAATCGTCATCTCCGCCCCGCGCAACGAGGCGTTCCTGACCGGCATCACCGACCCGGATTCAACCACGCTGTCGATGACCGAGTGGCGAGGCAGCATCGCCGTCATCCGGGGCCGCAACTACTACCTCATCCGTGAGCACGACAAGGCTGAGGACAGCGATTCCACCGCCACGCTTCCGAACCTGGACCAGCAGCGTCACCGCAACGGCGCGGGCAACTTCGGCGCCTGTGTTCCGCCCGGCGAACGCCACATCGACGGCACCGCCGATTCGTTCAACATCTTCGCGGAGAATGTCGCGGACGAACTCGGCGACGGCCAGTCAGCCGGGGACGTGAACCTGGACGGCATCGAGGATCTGCTGGCCGGCGCTCCGCGCAACGATCGTCCGGGCGCCACCGACAGCGGCGCGGTCTACATCATCCAGGGACGCAACGTCTTCGGCGACGTGGATCTCGCCGATGCCGACGACCCCCTGCTGCGTCCGCCCATGGTCCGCATCCGCGGCATGCGCAGCAATGACCGGATCGGCCACGCCCAGTCCACCGGGCTGGACATCAACGGCGACCGGCTGGATGACATCTTCATCGCTTCCCCCTTCGTCGATTACGCCCCCGTGACGCGCACCGAGTGCGCCGCCGACTTCAACGGCGACAACACGGTCGACGGGAGCGACCTCAACCTGGCGTCGTTCAACTTCTGCGTCACCAACTTCGGCGACGAGGTGTTCACCAGCGACGCCTGCAAGGCGTTCGACTACAACAACGACTCCATGATCGACGCCGAGGACGAGGCCGTCCTCCGCTGCCTGATCAACGCCGGCGCCGATTGCTGCTCCACCGTGGTGGACAACGGCTACGTCGGCGTCATCTTCGGCGGCATCACCATCGACGGCGACTTCGACATCGATGACGTGGCCACGCCCAGCCTGCCGGGCGCGATCTTCTACGGCGGACAGGCGCTGGACCGCGCCGGCATGGACGTCAGCTCCGCCGGCGACTTCAACGAGGACGGGTTCGGCGACCTGCTCATCACCGCCCCCGGGCGCATCGTCACCGACCCGAACGGGCGTCGGCGCAAGGGCGTCGTCTACCTGATCTTCGGCGGCACCCACTTGCAGAACCGGGTCTTCGACCTGGACCTGGTGGGCACCGCGGAACTGCCCGGCATCGTCTTCTTCAGCCCCTACGTAGCGGGCCGGCCCAACGAGGCGGCGCCGGACCACGTGGCCCTGCTGGGCGACATCAACGACGACGGCTTCGACGACATCGCCATCGGCAACACCCGCGCGGACTTCATCAACCTGAACTTCCCGCAGGGCCCGAACGCTCCCGTCGATGACGCCGGCGCCGGCCGCCGTCGCGATGCCGGCGACGTTTACGTGATCTACGGCAACAACTTCGGGACGAACCGGGCCAGGCCGTAGGGTCCGTACGGCTTCCAGACACGTTGTTTCCGTGCCCGCGGCCGCGCCGGCCGCGGGCTTTTTCTTGCGCTGTTCCCCGCTCGCGCTTTGCGCCGCCCGGCGGACCTGATGGCGTGTGTGGACGCCCGATTCGGGAGCAGGTTCGCGACTCCACACTGATGCGTGGCGGTCGGCGCCGGTCGCAACAACCGATCAGGCACGTTCGGGGCAGCATGCCTGCACAACCTGCACGAGTCGAGGCGCATGGCACAAGACCTGTACGCCGTAGACGGAGTCTTGGGGGGGAGATGCGCCCTGTCGCCTGAAGTTCCGTCTCCAGATCCACAACGGCGTCATCACCGTCGGTGCATGCACGACCGAAGGCGCCGCTCTCAATCCTGAGAATCGCGTGCCAGAGCTATGGAAGGAGCAAACATGTCCGCAAGACTGCGCGCGAGGAAACCGGCGCTGGCGGCGATGAGACGTCGGCGCGCCGCCGCCTGCCTCCTGGCGACGACGCTGGTGATGACCCTGGCGGCCTCGTCGCCGGCGCCGCCCGTCCCGCCGCCCGATGCCGGCGCCGGCGCCACGCCCATGGTCGTGTTCGGCTACAACGACCTGGGCATGCACTGCATGAACGAGGACTTCTCCGAGATCATGATCCTGCCGCCGTTCAACACGCTGCACGCCCAGGTCATCGACCGCTCGGAGCGGGAGCCGAAGATCGTCAAAAGCGGCGTGACCGTCGAGTATCGCATCCCGGGGAACACCCACTCGGCGGACAAAACGAACTTCTGGAAATACTGGCAGCCCGTGTTCGGCCCGCCCAAGCCGCCCAACGTCGGCCTGACGGGCAACGGCTTGTCCGGCCAGATGCTCCCCACCGGCGACAATGACTGGCAAGTCACCGGGATCCCCATTACGCCGACCGACGACGCCGGACGGGACAATCCCTACCCGCTGGCGGTCATCACGGTCAAACGACGGGGGGAAGTGCTGGCGACGACGCAGGCGGTGGTGCCGGTCTCGACCGAGATCAACTGCCACCTCTGCCATAACACGCCCGGGATATCACCGGCTCTGGACTTGCTCCGCGCTCACGACCGCCGGCACGGCACCAACCTGGAGGACGAGCAGCCGGTGCTCTGTGCCAAGTGCCACGCGGACAACGCGCTGGGTCTGCCGGGCGACCCGCAATTGCCCAACCTCTCCTCGGCCATGCACCTGGCTCACGCCCCGCGCATGGGCGGCCTGCCGTTCGAGGAAGCCTGCTACGCCTGCCACCCGGGCGCGCGCACCAAGTGCCAGCGCGACGTCCATTTCGACCGCGGCATCGGCTGCACCGATTGCCACGGGGATATGGAAGCCGTCGGCGACCCGAATCGCAACCCGTGGCTGGACGAACCGCGCTGCGGTGACTGCCACCGTCGTCCGGGGTTCGAGTTCGAGCAGCCCGGCACCCTGTATCGGAATTCCGTCGGCCACAAGAAGGTCCACTGCGCCGCCTGCCACGGCAGCCCGCACGCGATCACTCCGACCGTGACCGAGGTGGACAACCTTCAGGCTCAGACGCTCCAGGGACACCCGGGCGTGATCGACACGTGTACCGTGTGCCATCGCGACGGGCCTCCCGGACAGTTCTTCCACAAGGTGAACGACTGACGGCGGCCGCGATCCGTGCCACCCAATCGGCAGGAAACACAAACACACCACGTGTCAGAAAGGACAAACACATGACGTATACATTTGCTCGCTGGGCGGACGGCCGACTCCCACGCTGCGCCGCGATCACGATCGCGCTGGCGCTGGGCACGTCCGCAGCCCGTGCGCAGAACTATTCCGTGACCGACCTCGGCTCGCTCGGCGGAGCCGCCAGCCTGGGGTTCGGCCTGAACAATCTCGGCCGCGTCGTGGGGGCTTCCGACGTCGAGACCTTCGCGCTGCACGGCTTCTTCTGGGACGGCGGGATGACCGAAATCGCCCCGCTGCCCGACGATCGCGAGTGTCACGCCTTTGACGTCAATGACGACGGCCGGACGGTCGCCACGTCGTTCAATCTGGGCGCCTTGACGACGCACGGACTGAGCTGGCAGAACGGCCAGACCACCGATCTGGGCGACATCGCGCCCCACGGCGTCAACTCCGCGGGGGTGATCGTCGGATACCTCTCGCAGATGGAGGGCGACCTGTGGGTCGACCGGGCGGCGCGGTGGGACCAGGGCGTCATCACCGAACTCGACTCGCTCGGCGGCGCCTTCTGCTACGCGGCCGCCATCGCCGACTCAGGGCGGGTGGTCGGCTGGTCCTACACCGGGGGCGACCAGATCATCCGGGCGACCTTGTGGCAGGACGACGTTCCCCGCGACCTGGGTACGCTCGGCGGGACCGACAGCCAGGCCTATGACCTCAACGAGGATGGCCAGGTGGTCGGCTACTCCGACACGGCCGACGGCGAGCCGCACGCCTTCCTCTATGTGCTCGCCCAGAACGGCAACGTGCTGGAGCGGCGAGACCTCGGCACGCTGGAGGACGGCTACAGCTACGCCTACGGCATCAACGCCGCCGGCGACGTGGTCGGCACGGCCGATGGCGTGGCGGTGATGTGGCGTGACGGCCAGATCGCCGATCTGAACAGCGTCCTGCCACCGGAGTCCGGATGGCGGCTGGACGTTGCCTGGGCGATCAACGACGGGGGGGCCATCGTCGGCACAGGAATCCACAAGGGCCAGAAGCGGGCGTACCTGCTCCAGCCGATCGGTGGCGTGAACTGCGACGCCATCAACAAGCTGGCGGCCAAGTGCAAACGGGGTCAGGGCCATGTGACGGCCAAGGTCAAGAGCACGCTGGAGCAGGGTACGAGCCTGACCCTGCTGCTCGACAATGCGGACGCCCGGGTGGTGGCGGTCAACGCCAAGGGCAAGGCGAAGGCGACGTGGACGAACGTCCCCCCGGGCAGGCACGAGGTCTGCATCCAGGAGTGTCCGCAACTCTGCGACGCGGCGAAGTGCCGCCCGTAGGCGAGCAACCGCGCGTCTGCGGCTGACTTGAGGCGGAAGCGAAGCGTCACTTCGCTCCAGCCGCACGCTAGCGCTCCGGGGGCCTGACAGCAGCGGCGAGGCCTCTGAGCGAGCCGCGTTGCTTCAGCCCGCGCGGAGTCTCCCAGTGTGTGCGGTCTTACACCGCGGACGCCTTTCTCCCCTGCCGCCAGGCTGGAGCCAGGCGGTCCCAGGCCCGCCCGCCGGTTTCGTCGCGCATCCGGGCCCCCGGTGCGTGACACTTGCGGCGGGCGGCCTTTCGGTGTGGCACCGGCTTCCAGCCGGTGGGCGTGGCCTTCTCCAGGCCACGCCAGTCGCGGCTTCGCCCCAACTACCGGCAAGATGCCGGTGCCACACGCACGGCGGAGCACATTCTCAATTCCTCCGTATCAGTCACGCACCCCCGCGCCCCCCGCGGCCGGGTCGAGGTCTACCGGATCGCGGCGATCATCGTTATTCTATCCCTCGGTGCGGTGGCGTGCGCCGGCGGGACTCGCTACGGCAACCGCTTGTCGCGCTGATGTGCGCAGGTTTACGTGGAGGATGGCTGCGGGCCGTGCGGCGTCCGGGCGGGGAAACCGTGGCGGACGGCCCCGGCCGCAAACAGGAGCGTGCCGTGAGCATGGGAGAGTTCAAGCCCGGTCTGGAAGGCGTGATCGCCGGCCAGACGGACATCTGCTGCGTCGATCAGGGAAAGCTGCTGTATCGGGGCTACCCCATCGCTGAACTGGCGGAGAAGGCCTCGTTCACGCAGGTCGCCCATCTGCTGCTCTACGGGGAACTGCCCACCGAGTCCCAACACGCCGAGTTCGTGTCGATGCTGGACGGCTTCCACGGGCTGGCGCCGGGCGTGATCGAAGCGATCCGGCGGATCCCGAAGCAGGCCCCCATGATGGACGTGCTGCGCACCGGCGTCTCCATGGCCGGGCACTTCGACCCCGTCGCCGGGGCGTCGCCGGAGGACCTGCGGCGGCGGGCGGTGTGGCTGCTGGCGGTCTGTTCCGACGTGGTGGCGACGCGCTTCCGCCTGATCAACGGCAAAGAGCCGGTGCCGCCCCGGCCCGGCCTGCCCCACGCCGCCCAGATCCTCTACATGTGCCACGGATCCCCGCCGGACGATACCTCCGCCCGCCTGCTCGAGCTGACGCTCATCCTGTACGCCGAGCACGACTTTAACGCCAGTACGTTCGCGTGCCGCGTCATCGGCTCCACCGAGTCGGACATGGTCTCCTCGGTGGTGGGCGCCATCGGCGCGCTGAAGGGTCCGCTGCACGGCGGCGCCAACGAGAAGGCCATGGAGCTGATCCTGCAGTTCAAGTCGGCCCAGGAAGCGGACGCCTGGGTCCGTGACGTCCTGGCCCGCAAGGGCAAGGTGATGGGCTTCGGTCACCGCGTGTACAAGCACGGGGACCACCGCGCCCACATTCTCGAACGGGAGATGCGCCAACTGGCAAAGGAAAAGGGCCGCCAGGACCTGGTGGCGATCTACGACGCCATCAAGGATCCGATCGTCAACAAAGACAAGCCGATCTACCCCAACGTCGATTACCCCTGCGGCTTGACCTATTACCTGATGGACCTGCCGCTCGATCTGTACACGCCGCTGTTCGTGTGCAGCCGGGTGTCCGGCTGGTGCGCCCATTACATCGAGCAGCAGACGGACAACCGCATCTATCGGCCGCTGAGCCACTACACAGGCCCGGCGGTGCGGCCGGTGCCGTAAATGGTGGGGAAGAAAGACACGGGGTTTTTCCTTCGTGATTCGCCATTCGCCGTTCCCGGTGCCCGTAGCATCGGGCGTCACCTCGCCATGAACGGCTGTGCCCGGATCACCACGAACGCCAGCAGGGAGATCAGCGACAGCCCGGCCAGCGCCTGAAACGTCGTTCGCCGGACGCGCCGCCCGCACCCCAGCACCACCCACAGCAGGAAGAGGTCTCCCGCCAGGCCGGCGGTGAAGCGGCCGAACGTGTTGTCCATCGTCGCGATCGTCGGGAGGCGCGGCCAGACCGCCATCAGGGCGGACGTCAACAGCGCCAGACAGGCGACCATGAAGGAGATACGTTCGGCATAGGGGATCATGCGCCCGGCGGTCGTCCATGCCCGGCCGTCGTCGAGCTGCTGCTTCCACACGGCCGCCAGCCACGACCACATCCAGGCCGCGGCAGCCAGACCGATGAGGATGGCGTTGAAGATGGCCGGATACCGGTCCGCCCACGGCCCCCCGCTGTCCGGCGCCACCGTCACAGCCAGCGACACCAGCGAGAAGCTCACCAGGATCATGCCGATGTCCGCCAGGTCCCGGCTCCAGCGGCGGCCCGTGACGTAAAGCAGCGAGCACCCGCACAGCAGCGTCACGGTCGCCAGCATCGCATTGGTCCAGCGGAAGCCCGCGGAGCCGGCGAAGGCCGGCACCAGCATGTGGTAGCAGGCGATCATCACCACGGCGATCGCCACCGCGCCCAGACTGGCGGGCAACCCTGGCGCCACCGGGTCAGGCGCTGCTCGACGCTGTGGCGCCAGCGCCGCCCGCCACCGCCCGTACTGGTGGATGCGCCCGTCGATGAACGTCGTCAGCGCCATGACCAGGGCGGCCGCGGCAGCCGTGAAAAGAAGCGCCGGATGGGCACGACCCAGGGACGGATCGGTCGTGCTGCCCGGCGCGCTCAGGGATATCCACGTGCCCGCCAGCACCGCCAGCCAGAAAAAGACGGTCACGAACAGGCGCTGCCCCGTGTGCGCGGCCGAGAGCGCGGCCGCCGCCGCCAGCATCCCGACTGGCCCCAGCATCTGAGTGCGGAACCCGTACTGGGCGTGGTCCGGCATCAAGCCGCCGCCGAACAGGGCGATGAGGTGATAGATCAGCCGCATCGCCAGGATCGTGACCAGCACGATCCCCCCCCCAAGCCCCGTCGCCAGGCTGGCGACGCCGGCCACGTCCCGTGCGTCGCGCCAGCCCCCTCCGCGGTCGCCGTGCGGGCGGGACGCCATGTCCAGCAGGCACGACAGGGCCGTCCACACGACGCTCAGCCCGGCGCAGATCCAGGCGGCGGCTTCCAGGGCGCCTCCGTGCCGGCGATGGAACTGGACCGCGGCCGCGGCCACCAGGGTGCTCAGAGAGGCCGCGATGACCGCCCACGTCAGCCCGCTGGGCGCCAGCCGCACCCACAGCACTCCGGCCGCGATCGCGCCGGCCACCAGCGTCCCGGATCGGAGGGCGTCATCCATGCTCCGCCTCGCGCCACGGTCATGACGCGACCTTCGGCCTGACGGGGAATCGCGTGGGGTTCTTGTCGCCCTTGTAGGCCGACAGAATCTCCTGCTTGTGTTCGACGCAGGAGCGCAGGAACTTCGCCGCCTGCGGTAGCACGGCCTCCGGTCCAGGCAGTGACGACACCCACGCCTTGGGCCATTCGAACACGACGAAACCGTCGTACACGAGTCCCTTCAGTATCTCGATCTGCCGGTCGATCTGGGCGTCGCCTTCGCCGGGCGGCACGTATTCCAGCAACACACCGTCGGCGTCGAAGCGGGCATCGCACAGGTGGACCATGCCGATCTTGCGTCCCAGCCGCGGGATGGACGTCGTGCAGCGCTCGCGGATCACCAGGGCGTTGCACTGGTTCCAGCAACACTTCACCGCCGGGTGGCTGACCGCGTCCGCGATGTACCACATGTCCGCGCTGCCGGGGAAGTCTCCGCCGTTTTCGATCAGGAGGGTTACGCCGGCCCGAAGCGCGGCCGGGGCGAGATCGGACAGCCCCTGGACGATGCGGCCGAGCGTCATGGCCCGTGTTTCCAGCTTTCCCGTCTCTCCGGCGAACACCTTGACGAACGGGCAGCCCAGCGCCGCGGACAACTCAACGAACTCGAGGATGCTCGCTTTGCTGGCGGCCCGATCCTTGGGCCGGCGGGCGTCCAGGGTGCAGGAAGTGGACAGGCAGATGAGCGATAACCCGCGCTCGGACAGCGACTTACGGACAGCCTGTGGATCGCCGGCCAGCGCCGGAACCAGCGGCAGGTCGAAGTCGCCGCGCAGGCCGCGGATCTCGATGCCGTCAAACCCCATCGCCCCCGCTTGCTCGACGACGTCGGTCCATTCCCAACTCGGACACACCAGCGTGCTGAAACCGATCTTCATGGGCGCTTGCTCGATCCGTTCTTCATGGGTGTTGTTGCTCGATCCGAAGCTGCGGCGACATCAACCGTCCGCGTATTCTGTCGGCCCGCGCGGCGGGGTCAACCAGTCCCCGCTACCCCCTCAGAGCCCCGCCTTTCAAGGCGGGGTTTCTGATCGCCGCCATTCATGGCGGGCCGCGCCAATTCGAGCGAACCGCTCGGCGCAACAAAACGGCGGTCGGGAGC
>QZJT01000001.1 GCA_003597935.1 Phycisphaerales bacterium
GCTGGAAAACGCCTCCCGCGACCGGATGCTGCCTGCCCCGAAGGCGTTTTTCAGTATCACGGCGAGGGCCGACCTGACTTGTGTAGTATGACGAGGCATTCATGCCGGGCGGACACCGCGCAGAGTATCATCCAGCACGCAAGTGCCGCCCTCGATGTCCGACGCATGGCGAATCCTCGACGCTAACTTCAACCGGGCGCGTGAAGCCGCCCGCGTGATCGAGGAGTACGCGCGCTTCTCACTGAACGATCCGACGCTGGCGGAAGCGTGCAAGGCGCTGCGCCACGAACTGGGCCGGGCGGTGGCCGCGCTGGACCCGTCGTCGCTGACTCGCTCGCGCGACATTCTCGGCGACGTGGGCCGCGAAGTGACCGCCGAGGGCGAGTACGAGCGGGCGGCCGTGTCGGACGTGGCCGCGGCCGCCGCCTGTCGGCTCAGCGAAGCCCTGCGCTCGCTGGAGGAGTACGGCAAGCTGGTGGACACCGGCTTCGCCCGGCGGATGGAGTCGCTGCGCTACGGGGCCTATGACCTCCAGCGCCGGCTCGAAATCACAGCCGAGGCGCGGCGGCGTTTTCAGTCCGTGCGCCTGTACGTCATCGTGACCGAAGCGCTCTGCCGCGGCCCGTGGGCGGACGTGGCGGAGGCGGCGCTGCGCGGCGGGGCGGACTGCCTGCAACTGCGCGAGAAGGGCCTGACCGACCGGGATCTGCTCGATCGCGCTCGCCGACTGGTCGAACTCTGCCGGCGATGCGGGGCGACGTGCATCATCAACGACCGTCCTGACATCGCCGTGATCGCGGGGGCGGACGGAGTCCATCTGGGGCAGGACGACGTACCGGTCCGCGACGTGCGGCGGACGATCCCGCCGCGGATGCTGATCGGTGTCAGCACGCACACCATCGAGCAAGCGACGGCCGCCATCGCCGATGCGCCCGACTACGTGGCCGTTGGCCCCATGTTCGACAGCGCCACCAAGCCACAGCCCCATGTCGCCGGCGCGGAAACGCTGGCGGCCGTGCGACGGTTGACGGGCCTGCCGCTGGTGGCCATCGGCGGGATCGGTGCGGACCGGGCTGCGGAGGTTCTGGCCGCGGGCGCGGACGTGCTGTGCGTGTGTTCGGCCGTGATAAGCCAGACCGACCCGGAGGCCGCGACGCGGCGGCTGAAAGCCGTCGCCCAACGATAACGGCGTCATGGCTGCGGCGGATGGTCGGGTTCGGTGCGGCGCGGCTGCCGGGGGGGGATGCCCAGTCGCTCCAGCGCGTCCTGCTCGACGATTCCGCGGACCGACTCGCGCGGGATGGTGGGCAGGTCGGTCCCGTGGCAGACGTGGTTGATGCTGTACAGCGCTTCGATGGCGGCGGACGCGGTGGCGAACGGAAAGCCGCTGCCGAACAGGAGTTTGTCCATCACGCCGCACTCCCACGCGGACACCATCGCCTGATAGGCGCGCCAGGATTGCCTCTGGGTGAGACTGATCTCGGCGAAGACGTTGGGATGGCGGGCCAGCAGGGCGATCGCCTCGTCGTACCAGGGGAAGCCCAGGTGGGCGATGAGGATGCGCAAGTCCGGTAACTCGCGGGCGACCTCGTCCAGCAGCATGGGGTGGCCGTAGGCGAGCTTGGTGAGGCGCCCCCAGGTGATGCCGGAATGGAACAACACCGGCATGCCGCGCCGGGCCGCCTCGGCGTAGACCCGCATGGATTGAGTGTGGCTGGGGTGAATGTCCTGCGCGGCCGGGGCGACAGCGATACCGGCCATGCCCCATTCGTCCTGGGCTCGCGCCAGTTCGTCGATCGCTGACCGGGGTTCGGATGGATCGATCCCGGCAAAGCCGATGAGCCGATCCGGCGCGGATTCCACATGGGCGTGGAGGCGTTGGTTGGGGTAGTCGACGCCCAGGTAGCGGCTCTGGAAGCCGACCACGATGGCCCGGTCGACCGGTTCGGAGGCGGTGGCGTGGCGGTGGATGCCGGCCTCGGGCGCCGACTCGCCGAGTACACGGGTCCCGGCGCCGTCCACCAGTGCGCCGTCAACGGCGGCCACGGCCGCTCCCAGGGCCGCAACGTCGTCCCAGATGTGGGTGAAGCAGTCGACGATCATGCTGATCCCCGCGTGCGGGCCAAGACCCGTCCTCCCGACACTGGGGCGACGGCCTTATAGAGGCGCGGCGGCCAGCGGTCAATCGAGGGCGCCGGAGTGGCTCCTGCGGGCTGCCGGGCGCATCCGCAGGCTCTTCACGCGGCCTGGCGCTCCACGGCGAGCCGCCCGCAGCCCTCCAGCGCGCGGCGCCGAGTGCATAAGACTTTACAATAATCGGCGTTGCGGCCCCGCGCATCACGGCGATGATTGGACTACAATAGGGGGGTCTTGTGGTCAGGCCCGATTGCGTCGTCGCTACCTCCCCCGGGGCGGAATCGGCTTACAACGCTGCATCGGTCAGCCAAGGAGGCGTCGATGTTCTCGAGTTCCAATGCGCACGCGCGACCCTCCCGCCCGAACACCCGTCGGCGCGGCGCGGCACTTGCCTACGCGGCGAGCGGCGTGGTCGCCCTCTGCGTGGTCGGGTGGGTCGGCTGGACGGTCGTGTCACGGGCGGCGGCGGTCGAACCGAAGGTCACCGCCCATCGGGTGGAGCGACGCAGCTTCTCCGTCATCCTGAAGGAGAAGGGTGAGCTGCGGGCGGTCGAATCGACCGACATCAAGTCCGACGTGGAGGGCCGGGCGACGATCATCTCGCTGATTCCCGAAGGCACGGCGGTGAAGGAGGGCGACCTGCTGGTCGAACTGGCCAGCAACGAGATCGAAGACAAGATCCGGGCGGAAGAACTGAAAGAGGCGTCGTCGGAGGCCACCTACCGTGCGGCCGCGACCGAACTGGACATTCAGCGCGACCAGAACGCCAGCGACATCCGCAAGGCCGAGTTGAAGGTGGAACTGGCCCGCCTGGCCTACGATCAATACGTCAAGGGCGACTGGGAACAGAGGCTGCGCGACGCCGACATCGCCATCGAACAGGCCAGGATCACGCTCGAGCGCCGCCAGGAGGATCTGACGGCGTCACAGGAACTCTTCGACCTCAAGTACATCACCGAGACGAAGTACAAGGAAGACGAGTTCAACTTCAAGCGGGCCGCGTGGGAACTGGAGAAGGCCCAACTGGCGAAGGTGGTGCTGGAGGAGTACACGCACAAGACCACGCTGCGCGAGAAGGAATCCGACCTCGACGAGGCCATAAAAGAACTCGAACGGGTCAGGAAGAGCGCCCAGGCGGAAGAGGAAAAAAAGGCGGCTGCGCTGGCCAGCCGCGAAAAGGAGTTGAACCTCACCCGTGACAAGCTCGCCAATCTGCGCGAGCAGCGCTCCAAGTGCAGAATCATCGCGCCCGGTCCGGGGCTGGTGGTTTACTACGGCGGCGGCGGCGGACGGATGTTCATGGGCAGCGACGAGCAGATCAAGGAAGGCGCCACGGTGTTCGAGCGGCAGACGCTCATCACGCTGGTCAACACGACCCGCATGAAAGTCGTCGCCAACGTACACGAATCCAAGACCGACAAGATCGCCATCGAACAGCCCGCCACCGTGCAGGTGGAGGGCATCCCGGGCCAGCTCTTCCGCGGCCGGGTCAGCAAGATCGGCGTGCTGGCCGAGTCGCAGAACCGCTGGATCAACCCCGACCTGAAGCAATATGAAATCGAGATCGAACTCGAGCCGGCCGAGACGGAATTGAAGCCGGGCGTCACCGCGGTCGCCGAGATCCTGGTCAAAAACGTCGCCGACGTCACGGCGGTGCCCGTGCAGGCGGTCTTCAGCAAGAACGGGCACAGCTTCGTTTTCCTGGCCAGCCGCACAGAGGCCGCACCGGTCGAAGTCAAGACGGGCATCGCCAGCACTCAGTGGGTCGAGCTGACCGAGGGCCTTTCGCCCGGCGTCGACGTGCTGCTGGCGGTCAGCGACCACCACCTGCGGCTCCTGCCCGATCTGCCGCCGGTCGGACCGCAGGTCAACGGCCCGCAGTTCGATCCCGAGCAGCCTATGAGGATGCGCCCCGCGGTCACCGCGGAGCGCGGCGGTGCGGGCGAACCGGGCGCTAAGGTCACCTTCGGCCGCGGCGAGCGCCCCGCCGGCGCGCCAGGCCAGCGTCCCGCGGGCGGCCCGGGGCAACGACCCTCCAGCGGCGGCGCCCACGGACCGGCCCGGGGGGGGGAGTCTCAGCAGCCTTGAGCCGTCCCCGCCCCGTCGTGCGAGCCGCCACCGCACCCTGGAGTCCGTCGCCGCACCCATGATCGCCTCGGTCGTGAATCTCACCAAGGTGTACGCCGTGCCCCACAGTGACGTGCGCGTGGTGGCGCTGCGCGACGTCTCCATCGACTTCGTGGAGGGCGAGTCGGTGGCGATCTGCGGCCAGAGCGGCTCG
The DNA here is from genome assembly GCA_003597935.1 of Phycisphaerales bacterium. Lineage (GTDB taxonomy): Bacteria > Planctomycetota > Phycisphaerae > UBA1845 > UBA1845 > SURF-32. The sequence continues at coordinate 4,418 of QZJT01000001.1, forward strand.
GGCAAGAGCACCATGATGAACATTCTGGGATGCCTCGACCGGCCCACCTCCGGCTCCTATCTCCTGGCCGATACGGACGTGGCCGACCTGAACGACGACGAGCTTTCCGAGCTGCGCGGGCGGCGCATCGGGTTCGTTTTCCAGAGCTTCAACCTCATCCAGCAACTCACCGTGCTGGAGAACCTCGAAGTGCCGCTGTTCTACCAGGGCGTGTCCGCCCACGAGCGCCGCCGCCGGGCGGAGCGCCTCATCGACATGGTCGGCCTGGCCGACCGCGCCCACCACCGGCCGATGGAACTGTCCGGCGGGCAGCAGCAGCGCGTCGCCATCGCCCGGGCCCTGGTCAACGACCCGTCGTTCATCCTGGCGGACGAACCCACCGGCAACCTCGACACCGCCACCGGCGAGATGATCCTCTCCATCTTCGACCGCATGCACGAGGAGGGGTTGACGATCATCATGGTCACGCACGAATCCCACGTCGCCAACCGCTGCGACCGGGTCATTACCTTGCGCGACGGGAAGATCATCTCCGATGATCGCCGGACGGCGGGCGGCCTGGAAACGGCAGAAGCTCAGCCGCAGATGTCGTAGATACGATCAAGACTCTCTGACGCCTGGCGCGTCCGAGAGTCGTCGTCGCCGACGGCGGCGGACAGCGCCATGCGCAAGGATTCGATGAGTCCTTTCGCCTCAGCACACCGCCCCGACCGCGCCAGGCATTCTCCCAGATCCACCTGAAAGCGGACCCACTGGGAATGATGGGGCGGCAGCGCTCTTTCACTCAGTTCGACGGCCTCTTCATAGAGCGGCAGGGCTTCCTCGTGCCGGCCGAGGTCCTCCAGGACGCGCCCGACGTTGTGCAGCGTAATCGCGACCTGGGGGTGTTCATCGCCGAGCGCGGGCCGCAGGATCGCCAGCGCCCTGCGGTAGAGCGATTCGGCCTGGGCAGGATCGCCCGTGATTCGCAGGAGCGCGGCCAGGTTGTTCAGGCTTGCCGCCACGTCGGGATGGTGCTCACCCAGCGCGCGTTGTCGCAGTTCCAGGGCGCGACGATAGAGCGGCTCCGCCCGCGCATAGTCTCCCCGGGCGTGAAAAAGCGCCGCCAGGTTATGGTATGACGTCGCAACGGATGGGTGTGCTTCGCCCAGAGCCGATTCTCGAATCTCAAGCGCCGAACGATATAACGATTCAGCCTCATCATATTGGCGCTTGTCCTGAAGGATCAGCGCCAGGTTGTCCAGCGCGGTCGCCCGCGACGGGTGCTCGTCAGCCAGCACGCGCTGCAGCGCAGTCAGCACGTCCCGAAAAAGCGCCTCCGCTTCGTCCAGCCGGCCCCGGTCGTGATAGAGCGCCGCCAGGTTGTGCAGGGTCGCGAGCCTGTCGAGCGAGCCGGCGGGTTCATGGTGTGCCCATATCTCAAGGGCATGCTGATAACACGCCTCGGCCCCGGCATAGTCCGCCAACTGGTATCGCACGACGCCCAGTCGGGAGAGCGTCACCGCCACCTCGGGCGCGTCCGGGCCGAACCAGGCGCGCTGAAGCTCGAGCGCCGCCTCCTGCGTTGCCGCCGCTTCGTCCAGCCTGCCCAACCTGCGGTGCAGTTCTCCCTCGTTCAGGAGCGCCGCCGACAGTACGGGCTCGAACCCTGGCGATCCGCGATCCACCAGGGCCACGGCCTGGCGGCACAGATCCTCTGCGGCGCCGTACTCGCCTGCGGCCAGCAGCGCCTCGCACAGCCGGTTCATCGCCTCGACGATTTCATGAGCGCTGAACAGATCCGAACGGTCGCGCCTGATGTCCAGGGACTGCGCCAGGTGTCGCCTGGCTGGCGCGTAGAGCGCCAGGCCGAGGTAGGCTTGACCGAGCGCGCGGTGCAGGGCGGCACAGACGTGTGGATCATCCCGGAATCGAGTCTCCAGCCGCCGCGCCGCGTCGTCGAGGATCTGCTCGACGGTGGCCACTCTTTGCGAACCGGAGTCGGGATCCCCCGAGGAGAGCGTCTCTTCCAGGAACGCCTGGATCTGACGTGCCCGCTGACTCTCGCGCTCCGCCCGTTCCGCCTGGAGCCGGGCAAGGTCGCGCTCCACTTTGACGCGACCGGCAGCGTGCAGGGACGACACCGTCAAAGACGCCAGCAACAGGCACACGGTGGCGGCGAACGCGCAGGCCAGTTTGTGGCGGGCCAGGAGGCGGGCGAGGACGTACCCCGCCCGCGGCGGGCGGGCCGTGATGGGAAAGCCGGTGAGGTATCGCTCGATGTCCTCCGACAGGGCGGCCACGCTTTGGTAGCGCCGGGCAGGGTCCTTCTCGAGCGCCTTGAGCACGATGGTTTCAACGTCGCGGTCGAGTCGGGGACAGACGCTGGAAGGCCGCGGCACGGGCTTTTCGATCAGGCGGCGGACAAACTCATGGGGGAGCGATCGCCCCGGATCGAAGGGCACGCCGCCGGTGAGCAGTTCATACAGGATCACGCCCAGCGAATACACGTCGGTCCGGGTGTCACCGGCGGCCGTACCCTGAGCGGTCGCCTGTTCCGGACTCATGTAGGGCAGCGTTCCCGCCTGCCGCCCGACGTCGGTGGTTGTGGCGCCGGGATTCCGCGCCGTCAACCGAGCCAACCCGAAGTCCAGTATCTTGATTTCCACCTCCGGCGACCCGTCGGTCGTCGCGCTTCCGGCGATCAGGATGTTCGACGGCTTCAGATCGCGGTGGATGACGCCGCGCTGATGGGCGTAGCTGATCGGCGCACATATCTTCTGGAAGAGCTGCAGCCGTGCCGTAACGGAAAGGCGGCTGCGGCAGACGAACTCGTTGAGTGCCACGCCCTCGACCAGTTCCATGGCGAAGTAGGGCTGGCCCTGGGCCGTGCGGCCAGCCTCATGGATCGTCGCGATCGACGGGTGCTGGAGCAGGGCCAGCGCTTCGATTTCGCGCTGGATCAGCCGGTGACGCGAGCGATCGTGCGAGCCGGGCCGATCCAGGTGGGCGAACTTGAGCGCGACGGACCGGGCCGGGTTCGACTGACGAGCCTCGTAGACGATTCCCGTCCCGCCCGACCCCAGGCAACGGACGAGGGTGTAGGGTCCGATTCTGTGTCCCACAAGGGCCGCGGTCGGGTGATCGCTCACCAGGTCGGCACACAGCTCGACGGCCGGGACCCGCATGAAGGCGTCGGAGTCCTCGTGCGCGCGCAGCAGTGACGCGACCTCCTGCCGCACTATCGGGTCGGACTCGTCGCACGCTGCCAGGAAGTTCCCACGGTCCGCGGCCGGGAGCCCGGCGGCCTGGTGAAACAGCGACTCGACTCTGCTCCAGGTTGCCCGGTCCATAATGCTGCCTTCGGGCAGGTGGGCGCCCGGTTGATCACCGGCGCACCGCCGGCCACGTGGCGCCGTCTGCCTACTGAGTTAATTCGCGATACAGCCACGCTCTGGCTATCGCCCACTCGCGCTTGACCGTCGCGGGCGAGGCGTGCAGGGCCCGCGCCGTCTCCTGGATGGTCATGGCGGCGAAAAAGCGCAGCTCCACGAGGCGTGCTTTCCGGGGGTCGAGCACGGCCAGTCGGTCCAGCGCTTCGTCCAGCACGAGCAGATCAGCCTCCGGACGAGCCGGGCCGTTCAGCGGTCTGGGCTCGACGCCGTCCGGCGATGGTTCTTTCCGTTTCGCTGTGTGCGAATGGCGGAAATGGTCCACCAGCGTGAAGCGCATGGCGCGTGCGACCGTCGCCATGAGGTGCGATTGGCTTTCGGGTTCAAACGCGGCGCCCTTCGCGAGCCTGATGAACGCGTCGTGGACCAGGGACGTGGTCCGCGGGCCGCGGTTCGAGCGGTGTCGGCGCAGGACCTGCCGGGCCAGGGCGCGCAGCTCATTATAGGACAGCGAAAGCTCACCCTGGCCCCAGGCGGCCTCGGACCCGTTTCCCGGCCGGCTGCAAGGGGCGTCCACGGATCCTGACGGAGCCTCGCCCGGGCTCCCGTACGGCGGGCCGGCAGCGCCGTGAGCCATTCTCTGGTTGTTTCGCGAGTGTATAAGTAGCCTCCGGCACGCGCGTGCGGCTGCACATGATAAGCGTGCGGGCGGCGTGATTCCATTGCGAAGAACGGCCAGCATGGTGCGATTGCACAGTCCGGCCGGCGCTGAGGGGATGGCGACGAGTGCGACGGCGGCAGCGATGATGGGTGAGATCGCGGGAGTGGTGGCCGCAGCCGTGGGCAGAGCGGTGGTGCGCCCGCCGCTGCCGGCCGGAATCACGAAAAGTCGTGCCGTTCTTGCGAACCGGGCACGCCCGGGGGCGTACAGGACGACGTAAAGGGGTCGCCGGGCGGCCCCTGTGTGGGAACGAAGCTTTCAACCGAAGGGACGTTGCATGAGAACTCACCGAAGGAACGCCAAGGCGCGCATCGCACGACGGATCGGTACACGGTGGGCGGTAGCGCTGGCCATCCTGTCCGTGGCAGGCGCACCGAGCCGCGGCGACGAGCCGACCATCGCCGTGGGAGGCCCGGGCTCGCGGCCCTGGGGCACGGAGAACATCATCACGGCCTTGCGCACGCTCGGCGTGGAGTTCACCGACTACGAAGAGAAATTCCCCGAGCCGGGCTCGGCGGACATCATCATCATCGGCATACACGGCGACTTCGGCTTTCCGCCGCCGGACTATCGGTCCTGGCTCGACGAGGGCGGCGACCTGATCGTGACCGGCGGCAGCGACACCGACCACTTCAGAGCCTGGGCGTCCGACTATTTCAATATCACCGATACCGAAAGAGGCTGGCACTCCGGCGGTTTCGGCTGCTGCCACTGGCGCAAGCTCGTGGACCACCCCGCCAACCACGAACTCCCCGATGAGATGTATCTCGGTCAGCCGCTCCACATGCTGGCGTTTCTGGAAACGCCGGACACCGTCCTGTTGGGGCGCAACGACAAGCCCAACGTGATCGCGGCGTTTCGCTCCTATGACCGGGGCGGATCATTCAACTATATGGCGATCCGACTGGGGGAGAAGCAGGGGTACCAGGAAAGTTTCATCACCCCCTGGGTGGCCGCGGCCCTGAAGGCGGCACAGGAAGTCGGCAGCGTCGACTGCGACGCGATCCGCAGCATCAAGGCCAAATGCCGCCGGCAACGCCTGACGGCCCGGATCCGAACCAGCCTGGCGATGGGCACGGAAGTGGTCCTGCTCAACAACGGTGAGGACGGCCGGACCGCGGTGATCAACCGGCGCGGGAAGGGAAAAGTGCGCTGGACCGACCAGGCGGGCATGCACATGGTCAGCGTTCAGGCGTGTGAGGACATCAAGAAGACGGCGGACTGCGGCGGCTGAATGGCCGTGGGCCATGCTGCGCCGGAAGCGGGCCACGCGGCACTTTCCAGCCGGCAGGCCGGCCGGCTCGGAGTTCCCATGTCGGACGCAGCGATAGAACAGGCACGGTCAAACGGCTGGATACCTGCAGATAGCGCTCCACTTGCGCGGGCCGCTATTCGGTGTGCTCGCCGATGAGACCACCCGGCATCCCGAGCGGCACGGCGGGACGCACAACCGGCCCGCCGCGCCGCCAGCCGCTGCGACGGAGCGCAATCCACCCTTCGGGAGCGCCTCGCGCCGCACGGCGCCGGCTGCGGCATAGACGACATCAAGACGCAGATGGTGCTGCGAGGGGTGGTGAGGTTGTATGAAGGCCGGGCGCGGGCGCACGACGCCGACGCGTTCCGACCCCATTCGGAATTCGGACCGCCATCTGTCCCCAGTCCGTAGCTCAGCCCCGTCGATTCGACGCGGTGCTCCGCCGTCACAGGCCCGCGATGCGTGCTCCAAGCCGTCTCAGGCGCGAGGGCCGAGCGATCACGAACTGCCCGAGGGAACTGTCGATCACGAAGACCGATTTGAGGCCGGCAAATCGAGGCAGATCAAGTCCTGAAGCTCAGCGCTGAGGCTTCGGATAAGAACGAATCGGCCTGGATACGCCCGGCCGACCCGTTGTGCCAGCGACCATTCGTCTTCATCCTGATCCACGACGGCGCCGTCGTACACCGCGACAAACTTGTTGGGACAATCAGCCCGAAGTCGCGGCAGTAACCGCTCGAAGGCCGCGGCCTCGCGATCAAAGGCCTGCAGGTGCGCATCATCCGTGGTGGAACCGCCGCGAGTGCCGCCGCGGCGTCGAGCGATCGTGGGTTGTGCTCCACGGGTGAGTGAGACATTCAGCGCTCGCGCTCCATTCCCGCTGTTCGACGATGCTCTCGCCTTCGGTTCAGATTCCCGGCCTCCAACGACGGCGCCGCACCGGACAGCGGGCAACCAAGAACTCACAGGGGAGTCTACGCCGGCAGTAGGCCGCAGTTCACAGGGCCGGCTCAGAACAGCTCGCGCTGCGTGTGCCGCGCGAGGCCGCACAGCCGTGCGAACTCACTCCACCCGATGCACGGGACGTTCTCCAGCATGCACGCCAGTTCGATCGCCCTGTCCTCCGACACGGCCGTCGCACGGAAATAGCGTGCAACTGCCACAACCTGACCATCCGCAGCGTTGTGCCCGGCGGGACTTTTCCAGAAGCCGTTGTACGTCTTCTTCTCGACGCGAATCTCCTCGCCGTATTTCCTTTCCATCTCCGGAAGTTGCCCGAGCAGTTCGGGGTGTTGTTTAAAACGCACGATGCACTCATGTTGCCGCCCGGCCAGCTTCGCCATCGTTGTTGCAGCCGCGTCGGAATGGCGCATGAGTTCTCGCTGAACGCCTTCCGGAATCCGCACGCCTTTCCGTCCTGCGTGCGCAGTGAGCATTTGGCTGACGCGGCGCGCTTGGAAGTGCTGGTACAGGTTGATGACCGCGGATGCGTCGAGCACGTACTGACTTCGCGGCATGGCGATCCTCGGTCAGGGGACTACCGCCGGAAGCCGCTGGCTCCATTCCAGAAACGCCGGCACCTTCTCCACTTTCATATCCAGCATAATCGCGGCATCGAGCACCGGAAGCCGGCCGCGGAGGTTCGCCTCTGACAGCACGCGCAATCCCGACGTACCAAGCTGCTTGAACAGCCGCTCGTGCTTCGTCGGGTTCTTGCCTCCTCGCCCGCCCCCGACCCGGCCTGCATACTGCCTGTCCCAATCGGCCCGCTTGCGGGCGTAGAACCCTTTCGGCGCCAACCCCATCTCTTCCAGGCGGATGGCGACGACGTCGCGGCTGACGAAGAGCGGCTTGCGCAGCGCATCCAGTTTCGTATCGGGCCAGTCATCTTTTGGCTCAGTGAGACCGGCCTCCTTCAGCTTGCCTCGCAGCGTCTCCCGGGGGAGCAGCATCTGCGCGGCGAACCGGTTGGCGAGAGGCTCCTCGTTGCGACCGCGGCCGCTGCCGTGGAAGTCGCAGGCCAGCCCGCCGGCCCGGCCGCCGGTCAGGATGTGTGCATACTCATGAAGAAGCGTGAAGAGCCGGCCCGTCGCGGCCTCGGCGTTCTCGCGGTTGACCACGATGACCGGGCAGGGCTCCCTCCCCGATGGGAGCCAGAGCGATGCGCCACGGATGTCCTGAGTTTCCAGCTTCCTTTGGAAACAGAAGATGCCGAGCGACTCGATCCTCCCGCGCCACCACGCGAACGCGTCATCGGCCGTCCGCCACGCGCGTTCCGCCGCCGTCCTGCCCGACGACAGCCGTTGCCGTCCGGCCCGAACCGCCGCGTCAACGTCCTTCAACGCATCCGCTCGCGGTTCGACCTTGACCGGCCACGTGATGCCGGCTTCGTCGATGAGCGTCGCCATCCAGTCAGCCAGCTCAAGGACCCGGGCCAGCGCCCTGCGCGTCGCGTGGCTGAGACGATCTTCCTTTCCCGGCGACAGTCCGCGGAAGCTGAACGGCAGTTCGCTCCTGGGCGCCTGGTCCAGAAAGAAGTGGCCGACCGGGCAGACGTAGATTTCCGCCAGAGTCTCCAGGTGCTCCAGATCGGGAACACCGACGCCGCTTTCCCACCCGCGCAGTTGGATGGCGGTGATGCGGGCATAGAGGCCTTCCGGAAGGCGCCTGGCCTCCTGCTCCACGGACTCCGGATCGAGCGCCCTGCGCTCTCGAAGCTGCCGCAGTGTCGCCGACGTGACCCAATCCACTCGACCGCCTCCAGAGCTTCCCGCAAGCGCTATTGTAACGATCGGTCAGACCCATGGCAGGCGCTGAATGCCCAGCCGGTATAACGCGGCGTCTGGTCCTACCGGCACGGAATTGATATCCGAAACGCCGCCCCCCCGTAGGTGGCGTGCTGGCGGGCCGCCAGGTCGATGCGGCCGCCGAGGAGCGACACCCATTTGCGGGCCAGGGCCAGGCCCAGGCCCAGGCCGCCTTTGGCGCCGGCGTCGCGGCCGCGACCCTGGCGGAAGGGGCGGTAGATGTAGCGCACGTCCTCGGCCGCGATGCCCGGGCCGTTGTCGATCACGCTCAGGCAGACGTGGCCGTTGACCCGTTCGAGTTGCACGCGAATTTCGGGTGAGTCGCCGTCGCGGGCGTGGCGCACCGCGTTCGAGATGAGCACGCCGGCCACGCACATCAGCAGATCCAGATCGGTCTCGATGCTCTGCTCCGGCGGCAGCGCGTTCTCCACGACGAGGCGTACGCGGTCGTCGGCGCAGGCGGGGGCGTAGTCGCGCTGAAGCCGCTCGGCGATGTCGGCCCCGGTGACGCGGGCCGCTTTGCGGTGTACAGCCCGGTGCTCCAGCCGGGCGTATTCCAACACGCCGTTGACCAGGTCGCCAAGCCGTTTCGACTCGCGGTTGAGCGTGTCGAGGTATTCCTGCCGCGCCGCCTCCGGCACCATCCCGGCGGCCAGCATGTCGGTGTACAGCCGGAACGTCGTCAGCGGCGTGCGCAGCTCATGGGCGACGGCATAGGCGAACTGCACCCGCCGCGTGGTGAACACCACCAGCGTCCGCACGCCGATGCCCAGCGCCGCCAGCGCCACGATCGCGGCCGCCCAGGATATGATGAGCGTCGAGCGGCCGGCCGCGGTTGCCGTGCGTGCCAGCGGCGGAAGTGTCACCGTTGCTGGAATGCGGCTCAGCCGGGTGCGTGGGTCAGCCCTGCTCTCGTCGAAGACCGGCGTCAGTTGAGTACCCGGATAGAAACGCTCGTAGCGGTCCAGCACCTCCTGCGAGAAGCGGTCCCAGTCCACCACGAATCCCTGAAACCGGGTCTGATCGTGCAAGTCCGGGCGGTCCACCATGGTCGCGGAGCGGATGAAAGCCAAGAGCTTCCTGGGGGCGCTTTCCGACGACACCCAGAAGGGCACGAACGGAGACGTCTGCACCAGGACCTCTTCCAGCCGCATCGCGTCATCCTCCCGCGGGACACATGCGTATTCCTCCTTGGGCGTCGCCAGGGCGAGCGTGTCCTCCGGGTCGCAGTAGGACGGCAGCAGATACTGCCCCCGCTGTGTATCACCGGGACTGCCGACGCGCGCCACGGCCTCGGGGGCGTCATCGCGGCGCGACGCCGCCGCCCGCGCGTTTTCCATCATGTCCTCGATTTCGTCGAGCGGCAGGCGGGATTCGACGTACGTGAGGACCGATTGAACGTGGCCCCGCTGACTCTCGTTAAGGGCCGGTCGACCTGGATCGTATTGATGAAGCCAACTGTACTGAGGCAGTTGTGGCGACGACCAGTGCTCATGCCCCAAGTCACGGGAGCGTTCGACCTGGAAATAGAGCTCGATCCACCTCGGGGGGGGATCCTTGTACAGTGGCGAGGACAGCCAGACGCCGCCCTCCAGAGCGGCCGGCCCGCCGCGGTTGTTGAGGGCGTTGGGCGCAGGATAATGGGCCGAGTAGTGATTGTAGGCGCGGGGGAATTCTCGCTCCAGCACCAGGCTGACCACCTCGTTCATCTGCCGCACGGCCGGTCCCAGCCGGGCCCCTTCGGCGTCCTCGATGGCTTTGGCCGCCTCCAGCTTCTCCAGCCGCGCGGCCGTCCGCGTCGCCGCCGCCATGCCGCCCAGAACCAGCGCGCAGATGAGGGCATAGCTCAGGATCGCCAGGCGCGTCACGTTCTTGGCGGCGTACATCATGGGATCATTGTCCCCCGGAAGGGCGGAAGGGAGTATGGGAGCGAGGGCGGAAGGCAGTGAGGAAGTAGGGGAGTGAGGGCGGAAGGCAGTGAGGGAGCGGAGGGAAGCGAGAGAGTGCGAACAAGCTCACTCCCGATCCCTGGTCGTAAACGTTGACGCCTATTCGACCCGGACATCCTCCTCCCGCCAACAGTCGCCAATCCCGTCGTGATTCGCGCACGTCCGCGCTCTTCGCGCGCCGTCGCCAATCCCGTGGCGGATCGCGCACGTCCGCGCTCTTCGCCCGGAGGGCGCACGATCGTAGCCAGGCGCTTCAGCCCCTGGTTGGCGCCTCCCGGAATCTCTTCCGCCTGGAGGGCGGACGAGGCGTTCACCGCGCAACTCGTCCGCCCTCCGGGCGGCTCAGGCTGGGGGGGGCACGGCTTCCAGGGACTGAAGTCCCTGGCTACGATCGTGCGCCCTCCGGGCGTCAGCGCCGCACCGCGCCCTCCTCCGGCGCTATGCCCGACTCCGACGCTCATCGTTTCGATTCGGCACCGAACCCTCGGAGTTGGTGCTCGTGCAACAAGGCGCCGAACCTCCGGAAGTTGTGCTCGTGTAGCGAGGCGCCGAACTCTCGGAGATTGCGCTCGTCCAATGAGACGCCGGAACCCCGGTGGCTGTGCTCGTCCAACGAGGCGCCGGATACTCCGCGGTCGTGCTCGTTCAACGAAGCGGTTGTCACTCACCGTTGCAGACAATGGTTCTCCTTATCTCTTTCCCGATTCCCTCACTCCCGGACTCTCTCACTTCCTGACTTCCTTACTCTCTTACCCCGTCACCCCCTTCTTCTACGACGATTTCCGTCCCCAGCATGTACCCACGCCCGCGGACGGTGACGATCCACTCGGGCGACTCCTCGCCGGAGACGCCGCGGAGTTTGTTCCGCAACCTCGTAATGTGCATGTCGATCGCCCGGGTCTCGATCTGCCCGTCGCGGATGCCCCAGATGGCGGCGAGCAGTTCCTCGCGTGAGACGGTCCGGTCACGGTGGGCCGCCAGCCGCTCGAGCACGCCGGCTTCCATTTCCGATAGTGCGACCGTCTCGGCGTCCGGCCGTCGGACCTCGCGGCGGGCGCAGTCCACCACGGTGTCGCCGTTGCGGATGTGTACCAGGGGTGCCCGCCGTTCCGGGCTGCGCCGCAGCACCGCCTCCACCCGGGCCAGCAGCTCGCGGGCCGAGAAGGGCTTGACCACGTAGTCGTCCGCCCCGTCCTTGAGTCCGCGGACGCGGTCGTCCTCGGAGCCTCGGGCGGTCAGCACGATGATCGGCAGGGCCGGGTGCGTCTCCCGCAGCGCCCGCAGCACGTCCAGCCCGTCGAGCTTGGGCAGCATCAGGTCGAGCAGCACCAGCGACACGTCCGCCCCGCGCGCCAATCTCAACCCTTCGACGCCGTCCGCAGCTTCGACCACGTCGAAACCGGCGATGCCGAGCGTATCCTTCACGCCGCGCCGGATCGGCGCTTCGTCCTCGACCACGACTACGGTTCGCCTGTTGGGCATGGGGCAGCCTCGCTGGCGGCACACCGACGGCCGGAATCGCCGGCGCCCGCACCTGTATTGTATTCTCGTCTCACCCGTGCGGGCGATTCAAGCCGAAGCGGCCTCCGCGACGTAATACCCCGGTAACATGGCCCCTCCCGGAACCGCGCCATGAACGACGGGGCTGCGAATGGGCACGGCACGCCCGCTGCGCGACATCAGCCGGCTTCCGCGTCTGTGGAGGTCGCCATGATGCGCCGCGCGTTCCGCTTCAGCATATCGAGCGTGGCCCGTTTCATCGCGCTGCCGGCTAGGTTTCGCTGGTAGTCGGCCTCGGTCCACGCCAGCAGATCGCGCAGATCCACACAAGGCGCGGGCGGCCGGACCGCGAAGTCCGGCTCGCGGTTCGCGGCCGCGTCGCGGTTGTGCGGGCAGACCTCCTGGCACACGTCGCAGCCGAAGAGCCAGTCGCCGGTGACGCCGTCGAACCCTGACGGGATTTCGCCGCGATGTTCGATGGTCAGGTAGGAAGTGCAGCGCGAGGCGTCCATCTGATAGGCGGCTGGAAAGGCCGAGGTCGGGCACGCGTCCAGGCAGCGCGTGCAGGCGCCGCAGTGATCGACCGCCGGCGGGTCCGGGGCAATCTCCAGCGTGGTGACGATCGCGCCGAGGAAGAAGTAGCTGCCCAGGTCCGGGTGGAGCACGAGGGTGTTCTTGCCGATCCACCCCACCCCGGCGGCGGCCGCGAACTCCCGCTCAATCAGCGGGGCGGTGTCCACGCACACCCGGGTCCGGACATCGGCGATCCCGCGGTCGCCCGCTTCCTGCCGCAGGGCGTCCGCGACGTGGTGCAGCTTTTTGCGCATCACGCGGTGATAATCGAGCCCCCAGGCGTATCGGGCGATCCGGCCGCGCGGTGCATCGCCCGGAGCCCGCGGCTCGCTCCCTGAAGTCTCGACGTTCGGTTGATGGTAGGACAGGGCCACGACGATGACGCTCCGTGCCCCTGGCAGCAGCGCCCTCGGGTCGGTGCGCTGCTCGAAGTACCGGTGCAGATAGGCCATCGACCCGGCCCGGCCGGCGTCCAGCCAGGCTCGCAAATAGGCCCGTCGCCCGATGGCCTCCGCCCGGGCCACGCCGGCGCGGTCGAAACCGACACCGCGGGCCAAAGACTTGATGCGGCTGCTCCATTCGCCCGGCGTCACGCGCAAATCATAAGCGGGCCGATCGTTGGGGGAAAAGTTGCCGATACAGGTTTGACGCGGCCGGCGCGCCTCCGTAGCCTGACTGTTTCACCCCGCCGCGGGGTCACTCGCGCACCACGGATTGGTCGAGAGCCCGATAAAAGATGTTCAACTACGATTGGTTTCACGGCTCCCCCTTCGAAGAGCAGCGGGCGGAGGCCCGGCAGCGCTGCGCCCGCGCCCATTATCCCGACCTCGACCCGGACGCGCTGGAGGAAAACGAGGACTTCTCGCGCTTCCGGGAGGAGTTGGAGGTCCGCGCCCTGATCTACCTTCGCGACGGCTTCAGCTACGAGATCAAGAGTCTGGCGGACGTTGCCAGCCGCAGCCACCTGACCTTCGAGTGCGAACCGGTGGACGACCAGTACAAGGTGGGGGCTTTCATCGTGACGGTCCCGTTTGACGAGATCGTCCGCGTCGAAATCTTCGCCGTCCATCCGAGCGAGAAGCCCAGCGATCTTCCCCAGATTACCGGGTTTCGCAGCCACCCGGACCGCAACCCGGACCGCAACCCGGAACGCACGCCGGAACACGCGCACAGCCACGACTGATTGAACGCGCCCGATGGCGAAGCGCCCGACGTGCGGAACGTCTGCACGGGTCCGCCCGCGCTGACCTGCCTTTCGGCCAGCGCTCGAATACTGCCGCTGGGCTCGGAAGGCGCACGCGGAAGGCACGCCGCGCGGCCGGTGACCGCGGCATCGCTGCCGGCGCCCGTCGCCACGGTGGTCGTGGCGACCCCTGCCCGTTCGTCCTCAACCCGTACCGATTGTAATTTCTTGTAGCGCCCGAACGATCCTGCGTTGCGAAAACGTCTACAGAGAGACTGACGAGGTCGGAAAGTGCAAGGGGGCGCCGGCGCTGGTGGAACGGAGGCGAAATAAAGGGAAGAATCGGGGCGAAACCGTCTAAACCGAAACCGCGCGAACGTCATCCATATATAACGACGTGGTTCGGCGTGCAGGCTGGCCGACGGACATCCCGGTTGCGGGGCGATGTGCATGTGGGGCGGCGCGCGGGCACGTCCTGCGCTCCAGATCCCGCTACGAGCCATTGCGGCCGCTTGACGATGGACAGCCTGACGACCGTGTACGACCGGCCGACCAGACGCGGCCCCGGCGCCGCTTGATTCCCAGCCGTTCGGCCCTGGCAAGGGCCGCCGCGCGCCTCGCGTTCCAAAAACCAGGAGAAGTCCGAGATGAACTGTACGCCTCCGACGGTCCGGCGCAGACTTTGTGCAGTTGCAGTGCTCGTCGTCGTATTCCTGCCCGTGGGGGACGCTCCGGCACAGGAGTACGTGGTGGAAGAGATCGGCTCGCTCGGGGGGGGTGGCACGGCGCCGAACGGCGTCAACTCCGGCGGCGTGGTGGTCGGCGTCTCGGACACCGCCGGCGGCGATTCGCGCGCGTTCCGATGGATCGGCGGACGGGCGGAAGATCTCGGCGCCGGGGACTTCAGCATCGCCTACGGTATCAGCGATGGTGGCGTCATCGTGGGCGACACCGGAGACTTTACACCGTTCCGGTGGGAAAACGGCGTTATCACTTCCCTGCCTCTGCTGCCGAACCACACTGAGGGATCGGCGCTGGGCATCAACGCGGCCGGCGTCGTCGTCGGCGTTTCCGCCGGCGGCTTCGAGGCTGCCCCGGTCCGCTGGTCCGGCGGCGCCGTAGCCGAACTGCCCGCGCTGGAAGGTTTCACCATCACCGCGCCCCTGGCGATCAACACGTCCGGCATGATCTGCGGGGTCGCTCTCGATCTTTTCGGCGGCGCGTCGCGCGGCGTGGTGTGGACCAACGGTAACATCGCCGACGTGGGCCTGCCACCGCAGTTTTCGGACCTGATCGCGCGGGACGTGAACGACTCCGGCGTGGTGGCGTGCATCGCCGAGAGCGAAGGTCAGACCGCCGCCTTTACCTGGCGGGACGGCAGGTTCACCCGCTTGCCCGATCTGGCTGGGGCCGCCGGGTACGAAGCGGAACTCGCCATCAACAACGACGGTTGGGTCGTGGGTCAAGCCGTCCTTCAGAACGGGGATTTCCGCGCAGTCCTGTGGCGCGACGGCGTCGCCATCAATCTGAACGATCTGATCGCGCCGGGGTCCGGCTGGGTCTTGTGGGCGGCGTACGACGTCTCGAACACGGGCCTGATCGCCGGCATCGGCGAGCTTGACGGGTCAGACGCCGCCTTCCTGCTTCAGCCCGCGCCGGAGCCGGACGCCGACACCGACAGGGACGGCGTGCCGGACGTGTTGGACAACTGCCCCAACGAACCCAATCCGGGGCAGGAAGACGCCGACGACGACGGGGTCGGCGACGTGTGCGATAACTGCGTGGATGACAAGAACGCTGACCAGGCGGACGCCGACGGCGACGGCTACGGCGACGCCTGCGACAACTGTCCCAAGGACGCCAACGCCGATCAGTCCGACGCGGACGACGACGGGCGCGGCGACGTGTGCGACCCCTGCCCGGAAGGCGACGACGGCAAGGACTCCGATGGCGACACGGTGACCGACTGCGAGGACCTCTGCCCCGGCAAGGACGACCTGCCGGACGCCGACGGCGACCAGACGCCCGACTGCCTGGACGGCTGTCCGCGCAACCCGGACAAGATCGAGCCGGACCTGTGCGGTTGCGATCCCGGCGATTGCGAACTGCCCGATGGCGGCGAGGGGTGCGAGTTCGACGGCGATTTCGACGGAGTCCCTGACTGCGTCGACGGGTGTCCGGCCGACCGCAACAAGTTCGAGCCGGGGGCTTGCGGATGCGGCAAATCCGACGCGGACACGGACCTCGATGACGTACCCGACTGCTTCGACAACTGCCCGGACCTTCCCAACGTCGACCAGGCGGACGCGGATGAGGACAACGTCGGCGACGACTGTGATAATTGCCCGGATAAGAGCAACTACGATCAGGCGGACAGCGATCTGGACGGGTTCGGCGACGGCTGCGACACCTGCCCGCACGATCCGGACAAGATCGATCCAGGCCGGTGCGGATGCGGACGGGCCGAAACGGACACCGACGGGGACGGGACGCCGGACTGCCGCGACAGTTGCCCCGACGACCCGAACAAGGTCGCCATCGGCGCCTGCGGGTGCGGATTCGCCGATGACGACGCCGATGAAGACGGTGTGGCCGATTGCCGGGACAACTGTTCCCAGGTTGCCAACCCGGATCAGGCCGACGACGACACGGACGGCATCGGCAACGCCTGCCAGGACGAGATCACCGGCAACCCGAACCCGGACGACTCGAGCACCGGCAACGGCATGGGGATCGACATCTGCGGCGGGGGCATGGCGAGCATGATCCCGCTCATCGTCGTCATGCTCGTGGCCGCGCCGCGCCGACGTGCGTGGCGTGCCTGAGGCGGGCTGCGCGGCAGTGGGCGCGCGTAACGCAGTGCCTCGACAATTCGAACCGCGACCGCAGTAGACTCCGGGAAAACTCAGCGATGCCCCCGGGCGGTACGGTGGCGGCCGGGGGGATACGCGCTCCAAACCCGAGACGTCGATTACGCGGGAACTCCGCGCGGACTGACCTCCCGGCAGGCAGGAGTCACGCCGGTCGCGCCCGCCGATTCTGTCCCGCTCCCATCGACTGGCATCCGTCTATCGGCGCTGGACGCGCGGGTCCAATGGGGGTACAGAGGATTCTCGCCGAACGACACCGTCTTGGCAGGGAGGCCGCCATGAGCGGGTTTCGCACGCCGCGGATACCATGCGCGCCGTTCGTCCCTGGGCAGGATCGGCTGGAGGATGCCCCCCCGATTGACCGCCGGGTCCGTCGTCTCGTCGCGATGCACCAGTCAAACCCTTCCGCATTCAAGACGAGCGTGCCGGACGGAACCGTTCCGCGTGAGGTTCCGACCGCCCCGAAGGGGCCGCAGCGCGTGGGCATGGGTGGAGCGCAGCGCAACCCGTGGGAAAGCTCCGCTCCACCCGTGGCCAGACCCCCTGGCCCCTCCGGGGCCGCAGAGCCGCCCGCGGTCTGGGCTGCCGACACGGCAGAAGTCGGAGCGGCACGTGGAACGACATCGAAGCCGGAGCACCGGCGCGCGCCAAACCCCGCCGTTCGCCGGCGGGGCCCGATCGCGGGTGCCACGTCAGCTCCACTCGATTCCCCCGCACGAACGTCGGAATCCAGGGACGCATCACCGGGCGGTGTCACGTCAACTCGGGTCGCCCCCCATTCACACATGTCGCCTGTTCTGCTCTCCGTGCTGTCGCTCGTCGCCGCACCGGTCGGGTGCGCGTCGCTTCGGGAGCCGCCGTTTCTTGCCGCCCCCCCCGACATCGTCTGGCCGGCGCCGCCGGACGCGCCGCGGGTGCGGTTCCTGGGCGAACTGAAGTCCAGCGACGACGTGGGCCGGCGAGGCGGATTCACACACGGGCTGAACGCGCTGTTGTATGGACGGCCGGCGCCGGACCGGCTGGTCACGCCTCATGCGGTGGCCGTGGATGCGGCGGGCGTGAGAATCGCCGTCGCGGATACGAACGGTGGGTGCGTTCACCTGTTCGACCTCGAAAGGCGGGTCTACACGAGATTGGACGACTACGATGCGGCAGCGCCAGCGGCCGGGGGCGGCGACACAACCGTTGAAGGCCGACGTGCGTCGAGTCACGCGCATGAAACGCTTCCGAGCGTGGATGCGACGACGGAGACTCCGCGCGGGCCCATGCCCGCAGCTCGCTGGTCCGGTTCGGAGGAGGAGTCGAGCGTCGGCGCGTCGCTGCCGCCGCGCTGTCCCGTCGGCGTCGCGTGGGGCGGCGACACGCTGGCCATCGCCGATGCGAACCAGGCCCGCGTGTATCTGGTGGATCGTTCTGGAGGCGACGCCGCCGGCGCTTCCCCCCCCCGCTCCTTCGGCGAAAGCGTGCTCCAGCGGCCGTCCGGCATCGCCTTCAACCCGACCTGCAACCGCTGGTACGTCGTCGACGCCGCCGCCCACGCGGTTTTCGTGTTCGAGCGCGACGGACGGCCGGCGCTGTCTTTCGGCCGGAGGGGCCCTGCCACCGGCGAGTTCAACTATCCCGCCCAGATCGCCGTCGCGGCCGATGGATCGGTGGCCGTGACCGACGCGCTGAACTTCCGCGTCCAGCGGTTCACCGCCGACGGGGCGGTGCTGGGCGCCTTCGGCCGCAAGGGCGACGCCGCCGGCGACTTCGCCCTGCCCAAGGGCGTCGCGATCGACGGCGACGGTAACCTGTGGGTCAGCGACGCCCATTTCGAGAACGTGCAGGCGTTCACGCCGGACGGGCAGTTGCTCATGTCGCTGGGCCGCGAGGGCGCTGCACTGGGCCAGTTCTGGCTGCCGGCCGGGATGTGCATCGACCGCCAGGATCGGCTATGGATCGCGGACACGTACAATCGCCGCGTGCAGGTGTTTCAGCTTGTCGCTGGAAGGGAATCAGGGAGTCAGGGAGTGAGGGAGCGTCGGAGTGAGGGAGTGAGGGAGTGAGGGAAGACGTGGGACGATCGAGCGACGCAGCAACCGATTTCGCAATCGCACCGACATCTGGAAGTGCGCCGTCGGCGCCGTCGGCGGATGCCCGTTGCCAGCGAGCCGCAGGCTTCAGCCCGGGCGGAGTCTGCGGATCGAGGCCCGGTCGCATTGTGACGCCATACTCCGAAGCCGCCAGGCTGGAGCCTGGCGGTCCCAGGGTCAAGCCGTCGCTGCGACGGTCTTCCCCCCACCAATCCCCGATCCCCAATCTCCATTCCCCCCTGTTCCTTCACTCCCTCACTGCCCTACTCCCTCATTCCCTTCTGACTTCGACGATTGCGGTCGCGACCCTTCTGACCGTACTCGGGGCAGCGCGGGCCCAGGACACCATCGTCGGCTCGCCGCACGATCTCAGCGCCTTCGGACCGGGCGACATCCACGCCATCGACGAGGAGGAGATCTGCGTTTTCTGTCACGCCCCGCACCACGCCACCGGCCAGCGGGCGTTGTGGAACCGCGACTCCGGGCCGAGCCACTATCGCATCTATGAGTCCTCCACCACCGACGCCCGCATCGATCAACCCTCGGGCGTGTCCAAGATGTGCCTGTCGTGCCACGACGGCGCGATGGCGCTGGGGCTGGTCGCCTCGAGCCCGGCCACGGAACCCATCGTCATGTCGCGCCGCACCGTCCCGCCCGGCCCGTCCGACCTGACGCGCGACTTGGCCGACGACCACCCGATCGGCTTCCGCTACGACCGGGCACTGAGCAACCGTGACCGCCAGTTGAAAGACCCGGGCACGGTGACACGCGAGCTGCCCCTCGGGCGTCACAGCGAGGTACACTGCACGACCTGCCATGATCCGCACAACAACAGGCTGGGCGATTTCCTGCGTATCTCGGACGTGCGCTCCGCCATCTGCCTGACCTGCCACGATCTGGACGGCTGGCACGCCAGCGCCCATGCACTCAGCCCGGCGCCGGTCACCGGGCGGTCGGTCGATCCGCGCGAGCGACTGCCCTACGGCACGGTGGCCGACAACGGCTGCACGAATTGCCACAGAATCCACTCGGCCGATCATCCCGAGCGCCTCCTGCGTTTCGACCGTCCCTCCGACAACTGCCTGAGCTGTCACGACGGCGGCGTGGCGAACACCAATATCGCCACCGAGCTGCGCAAACGCAGCGCCCACGTGACGTTTACGCTTCGTACTCACGACCCGACGGAAGACCCGCGCACCATGCGGGCGCACGTGGATTGCGTCGACTGCCACAATCCGCACGCCGTCAACGACAACGCCGTCAGCGTCCGCAGCGGCACGCTTGACGGGCGCGTCGATGAGACGACGCGGCTGGTATCGGGCGTCAACCGATTCGGCCAGACCGTCGAGCGCTCGACCTACGAATATGAAATCTGTTTCAAGTGCCACGCCGACGGCTTCGACCGGCCGCGGGTGGACGTGGTCACGCGGCAGATCACGCAGACGAACACGCGGCTGGAGTTCCAGCCGGGCAACCCCGCTTTCCACCCGGTCACCGCCCCCCGCCACAGCGGCGACGTGGTCAGCCTCGTCTCCCCGCTGCGGCTCGGCTCGACGATCCGCTGCACCGATTGCCACAACTCCGACGCCGTATCCGACGGCGGCCCGCTGGGGGCCGGCCTGCCCGGTGGCCGGGGGGGGGCCGCCGGTCCGCACGGGTCGGTCTACGCCCCGCTCCTGATCGACCCCTACGCGACCGACGACTTCACCCGCGAAAGCCCGCGGGCGTACGCGCTGTGCTACCGCTGCCACGATCGCCAGAGCATCCTGGGCGACGAGAGCTTCCCGCTTCACAACGTCCACGTGGTGCGGGGCCAGGCGTCCTGTGCCGCCTGCCACGACGCCCACGGCATCAGCCGCACGCAGGGCACGGCCCGCAGCCACTCGAACCTGATCAACTTCGACTTGTCGGTCGTGCGCCCCGTCAACGGCCGGCAAACGCCCGAGTTTATCGACACCGGCAAGTACGCCGGCCAGTGTACGCTCGTCTGTCATGGCGTGACGCACGTGCGGTTCCGATATGGGGGGAAGTGACGAACCTCGAAGGTCCAAGGTCGAAGGTCCAAGGTCCAAGGTCGTATGGCGAAGATCGAGTGGAGAATGGAGAATGGCAACCCTGTGTCGGCGTGTGCGAGCACGCGCCGGCGGCGAGCCGCGCCGTCGGTGAGCCGCGCTGGCAGCAAGTACGCGCCGTCGGTCAGTCGCGGCGGCAGCGAGTACGCGCCGGCAGCGGGCCACGGGCTGGCCGTGGTGAAAAGGCGTCACACTTGAGCAGCGCGTCGGAATGACATGATGAGAGTTTTTTTCACGATAATAGTCGTCGCGTTGGCGCTGGCGCCGGGGCCAGGTGAAAGTACGCAGGCCACGGCGGTTCATTCCGCAACCGGAGGCCTCCAGGAGCGCAGCCCCGGAGTCGGCGTGGTTCCCGGCCCGACGGCGGACGACGCCCAACCGCCACAGCCCTCGCAGCACCCGGCCGTGGCCGCGGCGCTGTCGCGCGTGCTCGGCGGTCCCCACGATTTCTCCGCCCGCTCAGGGCGTCCGTCGGATGCGTGCTCGGCCTGTCACGTGCCGCACGTGCAGGCCGTGCGGCCGGCGCTTCCCGACGGTGACGATCCGCCCGGCGACGCTTCCGATCGAAAGCACCCGACCGACGCCCCGACGCACGCCCACGAACCGGACCCGGCCCTGGATGCCGCCCGCCAGGCCGTGCTCGAACTCTATCGGCTTCACGGCCAGCGCAGCACCTTCGAGCCGGACTGCTACACGCCCGGACCCACCAGCCTGATCTGCCTGGGTTGCCACGACGGCACGGTCGCCGCCTCGACTATCGGGACCGCCCATGCGATGCTCTCCTCCCAGCGGGCCGGGTTTGACGTGCCCGACGGTTTCGTCTGGCGGGACCATCCCATCGGCGTACCGTATCCGTCGGATCCGCGCCGGTATCGCCCGCGGATGGCGGTCGAACGAAGCGGCGTTCGGCTTCCCGACGGGCGGCTGGAGTGCGTCTCCTGTCACGATCCGCACGGCACGGCCGGCCTCGATCACCTGCTGATCGTCAGCAACCGCCGCAGCGCGCTGTGCCTGACGTGCCACCTGAAGTGAAGAAGGGAATCAGGGAGTCAGCCAATGAGGCAGTCACGGAAGAACCCGGAGTGGGTACACGGTGCGAGCGGGATGCGCTTACGGCGCATCCTCCTTACCGTGTGTCTGCTGTGTTTCGCCGGCTGTACGGACCCCCCCCCGCCGCCGGACGTCAGCGGCAACGACAACGACCCGCGCGCCAGCGCCCGCTTCGCCGGCGCCGACACCTGCCGCGCCTGTCACGCGCCCGACCACGCCGACTGGGTCGGCACCGCTCACGCCCGGGCGTTCGACGCCCTCGCGGAAGTCGAACAGGACCAGCGCGACGATTGCCTGCCCTGCCACACCGTCGGCTTCGGCCAGCCGGGCGGCTTCGTCGATTTCGCTACCGCGGAGCACCTGGCCGGCGTCCAGTGCGAAAGCTGCCACGGCCCGGCGCAGGAGCACGCCCTGGATCCGCTCGACCGCGATCTGCTGCCGATCGTCACGACGAATCCCGCCGCGTGTGGCGTCTGCCACACGGACTTCCACCACCCGACCTTCGATGAATGGCGGCAATCCCGACACGCCCGGGCGCTGGACGCCGTCCGGGCCGAAGGCCGCGGCGTGGACGAGTGCCTTCGCTGCCACTCGGGCGACTATCGTCTGGCGCTGGAGCAGGACGGAAGCGACCTTCCGACGATCGACACCGCCCGGTTCGGCGTCATCTGCACCACCTGTCACGCGCCGCACGGCGGCACGGCCGAGCCTGCGCAGCTTAGCCTCCCCCTTGCGGCACTGTGCGTCGAATGTCACACGCAGAGGGACGCCCCGTTCGGCGACGAGCCGCACAACCCGCAGTTCGACCTGCTCACCGGCACCGGCGGCCGCGGCGCCGACGGCGCACCGCTCGTCATCGAACACGCCCACACGAACGTGGTAACGTCCGACGCAGAACGGTCGTGCGCCCGGTGTCACGTCGTGGCGCTGCCGGTGGAGGATCCGAACCAGGCCGACCCGGATGCCACCGTCCATACGTTCAACCCCTTCGACACTGCGATCGAAGGGTCCGCAGACGCGCAGCGCGTGTACGCCGGCTGCCTGCCGTGCCACACGGCGGAAGAGGCCCGCACGCTGCGCCGATCGACGCAGGCGTCGATCGAAGCACGGCTCGACGCCCTCGCTCCCTTCTTCCTCAGCGGCGACCCGCGATACATCGATCCCGACTCGCTCGACACCGACGAGGCCCGCGCCACCCTGGAATCCGCCCGCTTCAACTTCCGTTTCGTCGAGACCGACGGCAGCCTGGGCGTCCACAACCCGTCCTATGCGGGACAACTGCTGACCATCGCCGAAACGATCGTGGCGGAGCTGAGGCCGTGATCGAACGCGCCGGCCGAGCGGCGCACGTCCATACTTTGCGGTATACGTGACCTTCGAACGCAGAGTGGTCGTTCAGCACAGTCGAGGGGATGGTCCGGCGGTCAAACGGTTTTGTCCGCTGCGAGCAGGCGGCGGATCTGCGGCAACGGGGCTGCAGGGACGGTAATGACGGTTTCGTCGCTGCCGTCTGCCGCCGCCTCATCCGCCGCAATCCACTCCTCCTCCGTCCGAGCGTCCCATTCGGCTATGAGCTGTTTGACGCGCTGCTCATCCCAGCCCTGCGGAAACCGTTGTTCATTCGTCGCCTGCGCGTCCTTGGGAGCGGCCTTTTTCGAAGGCCCGCCGATTCCGTCAGGCGCCGTGCTC
>QZJT01000112.1 GCA_003597935.1 Phycisphaerales bacterium
CGCCCCGGCAGGCAGCGTCGGAGACCGAGATGCGTTTTCCAGCCTCTCTGGGCACACATGCCGCCCTGCCATGCCGACTTGTGTAGAAGAGCGAGGCATTCATGCCGGGCGGATCACCGACGGGCCGCGCGAGTTGGAGCCACGTCACAGGTCGGACGTGTGCGCGGACTGAAACCCGCGGCTCGCGGTCAGCCTACGACGGCAGTTCGCGGTCAACGCCTGCCGGGGCCGCGGGCGCTCACGTCTCGATTTCGACGCCCGCGGCCGCGAACCACTTGTACACGGCCGGCAGGACGAGCAGCGTCAAGAGCGTCGAGGTGACCAGCCCGCCGATCACCACCGTCGCCAGCGGACGCTGGACTTCACTGCCGGTCCCGTGCGACAACAGCAGCGGGATCAGGCCCAGGGCCGTCGTAATCGCCGTCATCAGCACCGGCCGCAGACGCAGACAGGCGCCGCGCACGGACGCTTCGTCGAGCGGCACGCCGCCGCCGATCAGTTGATTCAGACAGGTCACCAGGACCATGCCGTTCTCCAGCGCGATTCCGAACAGCGCGATGAAACCGACGGAGGCCGGAACCGACAGGTTTTCGCCCACCAACCAAAGCCCGATCACGCCTCCCACCAGGGCCAATGGGATGTTCATCAGGATCAGCAGCGAGTTCTTGAGCGAGCCGAAGCTGCTGAACAAGAGCAGAAAGACGATGACCAGCGTCGCCGGCACCACCAGGGCCAGCCGCCGGTTGGCCTGCTGCTGCAGGCGGAACTGGCCGCCCCAGGTCACCAGATACCCCGGCGGCAGGTCGACCTGCTCGTCGATGGCGCGCTGCGCCTCCTCGACGAAGCTGCCGATGTCGCGCCCGATGACGTTGCACTGGACCGTGATGAACCGGTGCCCGTCTTCGCGGGTGATCTGGCGGGGTCCGACGATCTCTTCCACCGTCGCCAGCTCGTCGAGCGGGATCCGCATCCCGTCCGGCCCGGCGACCAGGATGTCACGGATGGCGTCGGCTGTGCTGCGAGCTTCCGGGCTGTAGCGGACGAGGATGTCGAAGCGGCGGACGCCCTCAAAGACCTGGCCGGCGACTTCGCCGCCCACCGCAGCCCGGATGACCTCCTGTACGTCCTCCACGTTGACGCCGTATCGGGCGATGGCCCGCCTATCGACGCGGATGAGCAACTGCGGCGTGCCCGAGACCTGATCGACCTGGGTGTCGGCGGCGCCGCGGACCTCCCCCACCACGGCCGCGATCTGGTCCGCCTTCTCTTTCAGCAGGTCCAGGTCTTCGCCGAACAGCTTCACCGCCAGCTCGGCGCGCACGCCTTCGAGCAACTCGTCGACGGTCATCTCGATCGGCTGGGTCAGGTTGGCCACCGCGCCGGGGAGGCTCTCCAGTTTTTCGCGGATGGCGTCCTCCAGCGCCTCCTGATCGAGATCCGCCCGCCATTGGGACTGCGGCTTGAGCAACACGTACATCTCGGCGCTGTTGACGGGGTCGGTGTGGGCGCCGACCTCGCCGCGGCCGATGCGGGTCACCACCTCGCGGACTTCCGGGATGGTCAGCAGCCTCCGCTCGGCCATCATCGTGGTGCGGGTGCTCTCGACCAGCGAGATGGAAGGCGCCATGGTGAGGCGGGCGACGATCGTCCCCTCTTTCAGCTTCGGCGTGAACTCGGAGCCGAGCCGCGGGAAGACCCACGCTCCCAGGGCCAGCAGCACCATTGCCAGCACCACCGCCGCCACCCGGAAGCGGACCAAGAAGCCGACCAGCGGACGGTAGGGCGCCAGCAGCACCCGGACGACGAGCGATTCGCGGCTGTGGTTCACGTCCGCGTTCCGCGGGCGGCGCATGATCGCCCGGCTCAGCGCCGGTGCCAGCAGCACGGCGAAGAGGAGCGATCCGAACATGGCCAGCGCCACGGTATAGGCCAGCGGCCGGAAGGTCTTGCCCTCCACGCCCTGCAGGGTGAACAGCGGCAGGAACACGATAACGATGATGGAGATGGCGAAGACGATCGGCCGCCCGACCTCCAGACAGGCGCGGGCGACGGCGTGCAGCGTCGACTCGTCGGGCTTCGCCTCCCGCAGCGCCCGGTCGACGTTTTCGACCATCACGATGGTCCCGTCCACCATCATGCCGATGGCGATGGCCATGCCGCCCAGCGACATCAGGTTCGCCGAGATGCCGAAGTAGCCCATCAGGATGAAGGCGAAGAGCACCGAGAACGGGATCGACAGCGCCACAATAAGGCTCGGACGGATACCGCCCATGAAGACCAGCAGCACGACGCCGACCAGCACGATGCCCTGCACCAGCGCCGACGTGACCGTGGCGACGGACGCCTGCACGATGCTCTTCTGCTCATAGTAGGGCACGATGCGGACGCCCGCGGGCAGGATCCGGCCGATCTCGTCCAGCTTGCGCTCGACGCGTTCGATGACGGTCGATGAATTCGCGCCCACCAGCTTGACGACCATGCCGGCCACGACCTCTTCACGGCCGTTGCGGGTCTGGACGCCGCGGCGGATGGCGCCGCCGATCCTCACTTCCGCCAGGTCGCTGAGGTGGATGGGCCGGCCGTCGACCGTCTTGATGATGATCGAGTTCAGGTCGTCGAAGCCGGTCGCCAGGCCGACCGAGCGCACCACGTATTCCTCGGCGTTTTTCTCGATGAACTGGGCACCGACGTTGAGGTTGTTCGCCCGGATCCGGTCCATCACCTCTTCAAGCGTTACGTCGTAGCGCAGCAGCGCTGCCGGGTCGATGACGACGTGGTACTGCTTCTCCCAGCCGCCGATGCCGAGCACCTCGGTCACGCCCGGTACGGTCTGAAGGTGGAATTTCACGACCCAGTCCTGAATAGTACGCAATTCTTCCAGTGAATAGCGGCCGGTCGTATCTTCGAGGTAATAGAAGAGCACCAGGCCCATGCCGGTGGAAATGGGACCCATCGCCGGCTCGCCGAAGCCCTCCGGAATGCGTTCGCGCGCCTCTTGCAGCCGTTCATTGACAAGCTGGCGGGTGAAGTACGTGTCCATCCCGTCTTCAAAGTAGACGTTGACCACCGACAGGCCGAAGTTAGAAACCGACCGGATCTTCTCCACGCCGGGCAGCCCCGTCATGGCAACTTCGACGGGGTAGGTGACGTACTTTTCAATTTCCTCCGGCGCCAGCCCTTCGGTGATTGTGAACACCTGGACGAGGTTGGGCGATACGTCGGGGAAGGCGTCGACGGGGAGCTTCAGGTATGAATAATAGCCGCCGGCCATCACCAGGACGGCGGCCACGACCATCAACAGCCGGTTGTGAAGGCTGAACTGAACGAGCTTATCGATCATGGGGCACGTCAATCCTCGCGATCAGTGGGCGTGGCCCTCTCCGCCGAAACTCTCCTTGCCCAGCTCTGCCTTGAGCACGAACGCGCCCCTGGCGACGTAGCGCTCCCCGGGGTGCAACCCCGCCACAATTTCCACGTGAGTGCCATTTCGGCGGCCGAGTTCGACCTGCCGCGGTTCGAAACCGGCGTCGGTCACGACAAACACGCAGACCTTGTCTTCAATGGTCTGCAAGGCCGTCTGGGCAGCGAGCATCGCGACGCTTGCGTCCTCGGTCCGGACGTGGCCGGTGACGAACAGTCCCGGGCGCCATCGGCCGTCGTCGTTGGGAAGGACGACCCGTGCGACGGCGGTGCGGGTGGCCTCGTCCACGACGGGGCTGACGTAAGCGATGGTCGCGGTGGCTTCGCCCACGTCGTGTCCGGCGACGATCCGGACGGTTTGCCCGCTGCGGATCGTCGACAGCTCCTTCTGATAGACCGTCAGGTTGACCCACACGTCGCCCAGATCGGCGATCTCGAACACGTCGGATTCGGTCGTCACCACCTCGCCGACCGTGATGTGCCTGGAGATCACCACGCCCGCGAAGGGCGCTCGCAACTCGTGGAAGGCGAACTGCTCGTCGCTCTGCCGGTCGATCTCCAGCAGTCCCTGCTGGGAAACGCCGAGGGTGTGCAGTTTGAACTCGGCGGCCCGCAGCTCGATCTGGGCCTCGGCCAGGTCGCGCCTGGCCGCCAGGAACTCCAGGTCCGGGACGATGCCCTTCGCCTTCAGTTCTTCATTGGCGGAAAGGCTGGCCTGCGCCAGCGTCAGCCGTTGTTTCCCCGCCAGGAAGGCCGCCTTGGCCTCCGCCAGCTCGCGGCTTTCGAGCACCGCCAGCACCTGGCCGGCCTCCGCCGCATCGCCGATGGTCTTCGTCACCTCGCGGACGATGCCCCCCACCCGTGGGACGACGTGGGCCAGCCGGTCCGGGTTCAGGACGACCTCGCCGGGCAACGACACGCTGCGGTGCAGCCGGCCGCCGGCAGCCTCGGCGATCTCGATGCCGGCTTCCTCGATGGTCTCCGGCGAGAGCCGGATGGGGCGGTGCTCGTCATCGTGCTCGTGCCCTTCCTGGCCCGCCGGCCCGTCTGTGTGTTCACGGACTTCGTCCTCCGGGTAGCCGCGCGCGAACGCACGAGACTCGTCGTCGTGGTCATCCGAGTCGACGGGATGTCCGTCGTCGCGCTGTGCTGAAAACAGCCCGGTGGTCTGCGCGTAATAGAATCCACCAGCGCCTGCGGCCAGGCCGAACAGGGCGCCGGCCATCAATAACAGAATGCCTTTCGCGTGCATCTCAGTTCCTCCAGCCTTGAGTGGCTGATGGCGCTGGGTCGCAGCCGAACGGACGGAAGACCCGCGTCTGCGTTGGTTGCGTTCTGTGATGTAGTACTGTCATGATCGTGTGTCCTTATTGTTGCCGACCGTCCGGAGGCGGTCTCTTTTGCGGGAGGATTACGCCAGTGCGGCCGCTCCCTTACGGTCGCGGTTCGGCTTGGCTCCTCATTTGCACGGTTTGCTCCGGTGCGGCCGCTCCCTCACGGTCGCGGTTCGGATTGGACTCCCTTTTTCACACAAACAAGCTGGGGGCGGGCTCTTATTCCCCGTTCATCGAAACTCACGAGTCGTCCCCTGTCGCGGCGTCTTTGGCCGCCGCTTCGCTTTCGGGAGCGTCCGTGTCGCCGAAGATGATCGACGCCGGACGGCCGGTGGCCCGTTCGAGATCGACCAGGGCGCGGCTGGCGCTGAGCACCGCCTCCACGTACGCCCGTCGCACGTCCAACAGCGACCTTTGCGCTTCTATGACGTTGACGATGGGTGTGCTGCCCGCCTGATAGGCCGCTTCGGACAGCTCCAGCGTCTCGCGCGCCTGCGGCAGCACTTCCGCTTCATAGAGCCGGACCAGGTCCCATCCGGCCGCGGCGCGGTCATACGCCTCGCGCGTCTGCTGGGCCGCCTCCCGCTCCAGACCGTCCCGCAAGGCCCGCACCTCGCTGAGGGCGTAGTCGGCTTTGGCGATCTGGGCCTGGTTCTGATCGAAGATGGGCAGCGGAAGGCTGATCGACGGGCCGAGGATGACCTGGACGTCCTCGGCGCGGGCCGAGCGACGCTCGCGGCGCGACTGGATGTCCGGCGCGGTCCACTCGCGTTCCTCGAACGACGCCTTCACCGTGTCCGCGAGGATCTTGCGCCCGGGCAGCGCCCGCCGCTCCTCGCGCTCCAGATCGAAGCCGACCTCGATGTCCCGCCAGATGCGGGCGTACTCGGCTTCCAGCCGGGCCTGTGCGGCCGCGACCGCGTCGCGGGCGGCTCGGACGTCGAGGCGTGATTCGAGCGCCGTGGAGACGATTTCTTCAATGTCCCGATCGGCCGCCATCGCCCCCGGCAGCGGCTCGGTGAGTTCGACGTCCAGGTCGGCCGAAAGTCCCATCAGCGTCGCCAGCGCCCGCCGGGCCGACGAAGCCGCCAGCCGGTTCTTTCGCTCGTCCACCTGTGCTTGCAGCACCAGCCCGCGCGTCAGGTTCACATCCAGAGCGCCGACCGCGCCGACGTCGAAGCGCGCCTGGGCGATGCGTTGCAGTGCTTCGACCAGCCGCAGCGCCTCGCGGCTGGACTCGAGCGCCTGCCGAGCGCCCACCGCGTCGAAATAGGCGAGCTTCGTATCGTTGCCGGTGCGGCTGACCTGGCGGGCGGTCTCCAGCAGCGTGCGGTCCAGATCCCGCTCGGCGGCGCGGCGCCGGGCCGGGATCAGCCACAGTTCGGCGATGTTCTGCGCCAGCCCCACCTCGAGGTTGGCCAGCCCCCCCCCTTCCGGCAATCGCAGCGACAGGCCCAGACTGGGATTGCTGAAGAGGCCCGCCTGCACCACGTCCGCCCGCGCCATGCCGACGCGCTGAAAGGCAGCGGTGACGCCGGGGTTGTTGACCAGCGCGATCTTCACGGCCTCCTCGCAGGTCAGGCCGCCGTCCAGCAGCTCTGCGACGACGGCGTCGATCCGCGCGGCGTCTTCGTCCGGCTGTGACGGGGCCAGACCGATCGACCGCTGGACGTAGTCGTTGGCGCGCTGGAAGTCCGGTTCGGGATCGACGGTGGCGCAGCCGCAGACCGCCAGGGAGAAGACGGCGACGAGCAGCGCCGGACGACCGCCCATGACGCCGTGCCGGCGGCGCCCCGACGGGCTTCTCACTCCCGCCGGGGAAGGCGTTCCGTGCAGGGTTGCCGACTCCACGGGGGCAGCGAACCGCTCGGGGTGATTCAGTTGTCCGGTTCGGGTTGGTGTCGGGTTTGGATCCATAAGCGAACTCAGTGGATGGAAGCGTGTACGTGGCGCCATTCGGTTCGATGTCCGTCGACGAAGCTGTGCGACGCTGGCGCGCGGCGCGTCGCCGCACCACCAGAGCCCCGGCATTCATGCCGGGCGGTCTGCAGAGCACACCGACTGGAAACCGGTGTCACGCCATTCAGTCTGACGATACGGACCGAGAGGGTAAGCGCCGAACGAGCGCGACTCGCGTCGTGCGCAGTTCGCCAACCGCAGCGAAGGACACGTCGCCATGGCCGCGCCAACGAATCGCGCCGAGTCGCGACGAATGGGAGCGGTTCCGATCAGATCAGCAGCGGGAGGTTGCGGCCGCCGTGGGCAGGGTCCGTACGCACCGTCTGCACGGGGGTGACGACGGCGGCAGTGGCCGGCGGCGGTGCAGCCGGGCCGACGTGGAGAATCGGCGGCAGGACTTTGCAGGATACGATCACCGGCGCGGCGGCGCGCTGGGCCGCGCCCGCCTGGCACACGCAGGTGTGACCGCCGGGACAGGACGGGCATTCCTGCGGCAGATGCTCGTGGTGATGGGCCGGCGCCGGCGGAGCATCGACGCCGCCCCTCACGGCAGCGGCATCGCCTTCGCCTCCCATGGTGTTATCGGCGCAGAGCAACGGGCACGCGCCGATGACGACGCACAGCAGCACATTGATGATAGAACCGCGGCCCGGCATTGACTCCCATCCTATCGGCGCGGCGGGCGGGCGTCCACAGTTTCCGGCGCGGCGGTTCCGACACGTGACCGTGCTGTGACACAGCCGCCCTGGGTCCAGGGAATGCCGCCGGGGACGTGCCACCCTCGACGAGGCCCGGAGAACACCTGGTCGGCGATCAGCGCCGCGCTCGTCAAAGGTAACCGCGGTCTGCCCGGAGGCAGTTCGCTCGCCCGACTGATGATGAATGAACGCGGCAAGCGGGCCCGGACCCTCGCCCCCCGATTGACGCTCAAGCAGATTCCGACGCGGCGCATCATCCGCAGTGTGGTCGTCATGGTCGTCGCGCGGATCGGGAGCCTGCACGGCCTGGTTCAGACCCGCCCGTCCGCCAAGCCGCCCCGGCTGGGCCCTCGTACCCCCTCAAATCAGCCGCCCGAATCTGCCCCCTCCAAATCCAGCCCGAACCGCCTCATTCGCCGCGATTCACAACCAGGTTGCGGAATCGCTGCCGGGGGGCGACTTGCCAAGCCCGGCCGGTCCGCGGAGCATGGTGCGGGCCGGCGCGGCCGGCTGTAGCCTTGACCACGGATGGATGAAGCCTGATGACCAACCTCGACTCCACGCCCTCAGCCCAGCATTCGCTCCACAGCACCCGATGTGGCCCAGGTCGCGTGCGAGACCGCTGCCCGTCGGCCACGGATGTGCATCGGCGCGGGCGGCGGGCGCGCGGGTTCTGGTTCGCGGCCGCGCTGCTCGCCCTAAGCTCCATGTGGCCATCTCCCCGCAGCCACGCACAGGGCGGCGCTACCGCGAACGAATCGCAACTGCGCGCGGCCGTCGAGCGATTGCTGGCCCGACCGCTGGACGAGGAGTCACTGCGGTGGGAACTCGATCACGTGCTGCACCCGCCGCCTCCGCAACTCGGGTTGATCGAACGCGGCCTGACCATGATCCGCGATCCGTGGGTGCTCTTCGGCTTCGGAGCGCAGGCGCTGTTCATGGCCCGGTTCGTCATCCAGTGGATCGTCAGCGAACGGCGGAAACGCAGCGTCATTCCGGTGGCGTTCTGGTGGCTCTCGCTGGCCGGCGGCGTAAGTCTGTTCACCTACGCCGTGCAGCGGATGGACCCGGTGTTCATGTTCGGTCAGGCGCTGGGCTGTACCATCTACGTGCGGAACCTGGTGCTGATCGCGCGGCGCCGGAGCCGGGCGGAAGCCCGGACCCCGGCGGAAGATCGTGCCCACGTGCCGGCGGTGTGAGGCGCTGGAGGCCTTCGCTCAACCACCCGGACGGCCGCGACCGTGTTCAAGCTCCGTCTGACGTACCTGCTCGGCTGTTTTGCCCTTGCGGGCGTGGCGATCGCGGCGCGCCTGACGCAGTTGCAGGTGTTCGAGGCGAGCCACTACCGCGCCGAGGCGGACGCGGTGATCAAGCGCAGGCCGCAGACGCTGCCGTTCGTTCGCGGCCGGATCCTCGATAGAACGGGGACCATCCTGGCCGCGGACGAACCGACGTGGGACGTCCGGGTGGATTATGGCATCATCGCGGCCGGGCAAAACCCGGACGAAAGCGCCGTCAGGCCCTACCTGCGGAGCGTGCGGACCTGGCCGCGCTTTCAAGGCGCGGCAGACGATCAGATCATCGCGGCGTTGAAATCTGACGTTCAACGGACATGGCGGGAACTGGCCGCGTTCGAGGGCGTATCGCCGGGCGAGATCGAGCAGCGCCGCGCTCAGATCCACGCCCGCGTGCAGCGCATCCGCGACATCGTCGCCGACTACTGGCAGTTCGACCGGCCCGTCCGTGAGGAGCGCGAAGCGCATCCGCTGATCGCGGGGCTGCCTGAATCGAGGCAGATCGAGGCGCGGCAGGCGTTCGCCGAGTTTTCCTGGGTGGAGGTGCGCTCGTCGTCGCAGCGGGTGCAGCCGGGGGGGGCGGCATTGACGCACCTGCTGGGCCGCACGGCCGCGGTGGATCGCGACACCCTCCGAGATGACCCCGATTTCGCGGACCCGTTCGCGCGCTATCTGCCCGACGAGGTACACGGGATCACCGGCGTCGAATGGCTGGAAGAGCGCCGCCTGCGCGGGCGGCGCGGCCAGCTCGTGCGCGACGCCGACGGCCGCCTCCTCGAAGCCGAACTGGTCGAACCGATCAATGGTGACGACGTGCGGTTGACGGTCCGCGCCGACTTGCAGCAGCGACTCTTCGAGCTGCTGGCGGCGGCGACGCTCGAGCACCCCGAGGTGCCCGGGGGGGCCATCGTCGTGGTACACGTGCCGACCCGCGACGTGCTGGCCATGGTGACTTACCCATCGTATGACGCGGCGGACTTCGCCCGTTCATACAACGCCCTCCGCGACGACACCGGCACGCTGCCGCTCCGCTTCCGGGCGGCGTCCAATGTGTACGCCCCGGGTTCGATCATCAAGCCGCTTGTGTGCCTGGCGGGGCTGAACGAGGGGAAGATCGGCCTGGATACGCGCATCACCTGCGAAGGATATCTTTTTCCGGACCGTCCCGATGCCCGGACGTCGCGCTGCTGGGAATCGGGCGACACCGGAGTGCGACATCGGCACGGTCCAGTGAACGTCGAGGAGGCGCTGCGCGGAAGCTGCAACGTCTTCATGTATCACCTGGGCATGGACCTGGGGCTGGAGTCGATGACCACGTATTTCCATCTGGCCGGCCTGGGTTCACCGACGGGCGTGGGTCTGAGGGAGGAAGCGACGGGATGGAATCCCGATCCGTACTGGATGGCCGAGCGTGACCGCGCCGTGACGCCGGGGATCCTGCGGCTGCTGGCCATGGGCCAGGGCGACGTGATGGTCACGCCGCTGCAGGCCGCCAACCTGATGGCGACCTACGCCGAGGGGCAGTTCCGTCCGCTGCGGATCATTGCCGATCGGCCCATCGGGCCTGCGTCGTTCCTCCCGGCCACACACGCGCATTGGGCTGCGATCCGCAACGGCATGTATCAGGTGGTCAACCATCCCGAGGGCACGGCGTACAAACACGCCTATTGGCGGAACGCCCGCTATGCGCTCTGCGGCAAGACCGGCAGCGCCACTGCGCCGCCGCGCCCGACCCGGTACAGGATCACCACCCATGATGGTGCGGGTGCGGCGCAAACGGTGATCCTTCCGGGCGGGTCCAGCGCCGACGCCCGGCAGCGTTTTGCGTACGAGTATGGCCGTGAACTCCCTGACGACGCCGTGGTCGAGCCGGTCGAGTTCTGGCCACCCGGGGCCGCCCCCACCGACCAGGAAGCGCATGCATGGTTCGGCGGCTTTCTGCAGCCACTGGACGGACGCGGTAGACCCGATTGGACCCGTCCCGCCCCGATCGCGTTTGCCGTTCTGCTGGAGTACGGACACAGCGGCGGCGGCGCCGGCGGGCCGGTGGGACGGCGCGTCGCCGAGTTGCTGATCGACGTGCTCGGGCCGGAACTGGACCCCGACGCCCCCGAGTTGCTCGCCCGACACCCGTGACCCGGACCTGGCTTCAATTCGACGCCCCCTCGCGGCTGATCCTGGCCGCCATCGCGTTTCTGTTCCTGGTGGGGCTGGCCAGCATCTACGTCACCGACACCGCCGCCATCGGCGGCCACGACGGGCCGCGCAACGCGACCCGGCAACTCGTCTATCTGTGCGTGGGGATCAGCGCGGCCATGGTGGTGCTGCGCATCG
Source organism: Phycisphaerales bacterium (assembly GCA_003597935.1). Classification (GTDB taxonomy): domain Bacteria; phylum Planctomycetota; class Phycisphaerae; order UBA1845; family UBA1845; genus SURF-32. Next base: position 11,041 of record QZJT01000112.1, read on the forward strand.
GCTACCGTGACCTGGGCCGCTGGTCGTACGCAATCCTCGCGCTGGCGCTGCTGGCGCTGATTCCCTTGATGATGGCCAAGCTCACGCACTCGACCTTCGGCGGGCTGATTCCCGAGCGGCGTCACGCCTATCGCTGGATCAACCTGGGCCTGATCGACGTGCAGCCCTCCGAGTTCATGAAGGTGGCGTTCATCGTCGCGCTGGCGTGGTACCTGCGGTTCCGCCGCAACTACCGGCGTTTCGGAGGTCTGATCCGCCCCCTGCTGGCGGCGGCCGTGCCGCTGGCGCTGATCCTGCGACAACCCGACCTGGGCACCTGCACGTTGCTGCTGCCGGTGCTGCTGATCATGCTCTTCATGGCGGGAGCGCAGATCAGACACCTCGCCGTTCTCGTCGCCATCGGCCTGGTGACGCTTCCGCTGACGTGGACGCAAATGCGCAACTATCAGCGCTCGCGCATCGTGGCCGTGCTGTTGCAGTCGGATGCCCTGCGACGTGCCATCGTGGAGTCGCCGCAGCGATACAGCTTTCTGACCGACCGGCGGAGCGCCGTCGAGTGGAAGGCGGACTCGGGCTATCAGCTCGTGGCGTCGAAGACGGCCATCGGCAGCGGCGGGCTGGCCGGCTTCGGCTGGGGACGGGGGCCGTACGTCGAGCACGCCTTCCTGCCCGACCGCCACAACGATCTGATCTTCGCCGTCATCGCCCATCAATGGGGGCTGGTCGGGGCGGGGGCGGTGCTGATCGCGTACGCGTGCATCGCCGTCGGCGGCGCCGCGATCGCGGCTCGCACGACGGAGCCGTTCGGGCGGATGCTGGCCATCGGCATCACCAGTTTGCTGATGGTGCAGACGATCATCAACGTCGGCATGACGGTGGGTCTGATGCCGATCACCGGCATGAACCTGCCGTTCGTCTCCTACGGCGGCAGCAACCTGCTGAGCAACTTCCTGGCCATCGGGCTGCTGGTCAGCGTCGCCCAGCACCGGCCGTTCCTTCTCTCACCGAAGCCCTTCGAGTTTCGGCAGCGCCAGCGCCGCCGATCGAGTGTTCTGGTTTCGGCTCCACGGTCGCGCGGTCATTCCACCGCCAGGGCCGCCTCGATCACCGCGTTGACGAACGGCTCGATGTCCGGCGGGTCGAAGCGGGCGTCGCGGATCAGCTCCTCGATCAACTCATTGATCAGGTCGTTGTATCGCTCGCTTCGGTGGCGTTCGACCAACTGGGGTTGAAGCGTCTGGAAATCGGGCGTGTAGGCCGGCTCGACCTCCGCGCACTGGACCAGGAAGAACCCCTCGTCCGTTTCGACGATCTCGCTGGTCTGCCCCGCCTCCAGCGTCCACAACGTGTCACAGGCCGCCTTCCAGCGGTCCATCAGCGAATCGCGCCCGACCCAGCCCCAGTCGCCGCCGTCTTCGGCGTGGATGCCTTCCGACGTGGCTCGGGCCACGTCCTCGAACGCCTCGCCGCCGCGGACGCGCCGGTAGGCGTCCTCGATCTTCGCTCGCGCCGCCTCCCGCGCCGCCGCCTGCTGGGCCCGCGACGGGTCGGCCGCGGCCGGGTCGAGATGGTTCAAAAGGCGTACCTCGATCAGCCGCATCCGCCGGCGCTGCGGCCGCGACCCGTTGTCCTTCACTCGCTCGAACAGCGCCACCAGCTCCGCCCGGGTGGGCTCCTGCACTCTCGGCATGACGTTCAGGTGAAGGTAACGCTGCACCGTAAGCTGCCGGCGGATCTGCTCGCGCTCGTCGTCCAGCGTGCGCTGTTGCTCGTGGAGGAGTTTTTCGTATTCGTGCTGGGTGCCGTTGCCGGCCGACGTGACGCGGCGGCGCAGTTCGGCGCTGACGAACGATTCGAGCGCGTCGCGCTCCGCCTGGCTCATGCGCAGCGACGCCTTGCGATACAGGATGGTGTCCACCACCCGGCCGCGCATCGCCTGGATGGCGACATCCGACACGTAGCGGCGGTATTCGTCGGGCGGCATCGCCTGGCGCCGCTCGCGCAGCTCGGGCCGCAGCGGGTTGATCACGTCATCAACGGTAACCGTGTCGCCGTTGACGATCAGCCGACGGGCCGGATCGGGCCCGCTGCCGCGGATGGACGTCGGCTTGACCGTGCTCGATCGCCCCGGCGCGTGCCGTTCCTCGTGCTGCCGGCCGGCAGACGGGTTGCGGATACCGGAGATGCAGCCGGGTAGAAGCAGGCCGGCGGCCAGCAGCAGCGGCAGTGTGATGGGTGCGCTTTTGGATTGCATGTGCTCGAGTATCCCATGACGCTCCCGGCGCTTGTCTGCGCGGCCGGAACGCTGAAAATCGGCGACCGTGGCAGCCGAGGCCGCATGATGGCGGACGGCCGGGACAGTGGCAAGCGGCTTTCTGAGTAACTGGCGGTGATGGACGCGTCTGGACCTCGACGGGGCAGCACCGAGACGGAATCGATACCGAGCGCGTGCGCGCCCGCCAGCGAGGCAGCGCCCGAAGCGATCAGCTTCTGCCGCCAGTCTCAGCGCAAACTCATGCGCCCGCTGACCGAGTGGCAGGCGGCCGTCAACGTGGCGGCGCTCGTCTTGGTTACGTTCGCCTTGTCGGCAGTGACGATCCTTCGCACGGTATTGAAGAGCCAATGGGCAGAGGCCGCCGCGGTCTGCGTCTACGTGGCGGCCGTCGCCGCGGGCGCGCTGTGGCTGCGGCGCAGGCGGCGGGCATTGTTCGACGCCATTGAGACGGCGGCGCCGCACCGCGACACGCGTCTGAATTGCGTCTCGCCTCCGGAGTGGATCCTGCGGCACGGCGAGCTGTGCGACGTGCCTTTCGAGCCCGCGATCTTCCCCGCCCGGTATGCCCGCGGCTTCAACAGAGGGATGAAGATCGCGGCAGTTGTCACGAGCATTCCCGCGTTTCTGCTGATGCTGTACGGCGCCTTTCGGCTCTTCGGCAACCCGGCGGGGCTGGCGTATGGCGCGTTCTGGGCGTCCGTCACCGCCGGCCATGCCGTCGCCATGGCGCTTTGGCCGACGTATTACCGCGTCGTCCCCGGCCGGCTGGACGTGATGCGCTTCAACATGCTCCGCAACGAACCGGTCAGCATCGCGCAGCACCCGCTGCGCGACGCCTGGATCGAGATCGACCTGCGCCGCTGCGTCGTCATCATCGGCCGCCGAAACGAACCTGGCGAACCTCAAACCGAGGCCGAACTGCCGATTCTGCTCATGCGCCGCCGCACCGAGTTCGCCCACGCCCTGCTGCTGGCCGCGATCAGCACGCACGAAGCGCCGCCGCTGCCGGATGACGCGCTGCTTGGGTGACGTTGTCCGGGGGAGGATACACGACGATGACGCCTTCGCCGAAGCAGCCAGCGCGGAAGATCAACTTGTGTGGCGTTCTGAGCTGCCGTCTGGAGCCGCAACGCGCTTCCGCTCGTCCACAACATGCGACTCATAGGCGTTCTCCCGTCACCCCCACCGGCGGCCCCGTCCCGCCGGGTGCTCCGCAAGAGGACCCGGCGGCCTGACTCTCCAAGCGGAACGGGCTCGAGGTACCCACGCCATCACGTTCCGGAACCGGGGGCGAAGAACGAACCATGGGTGAAGGACAAGGCGCAGGGGGGGAACCCGTGGATGGGCGGATCGTGCGGGGCCCGTCCTCAGCCGGAGAGGCGTGAAGGAATGGGTGGAACCGCAGGCCGGGTTGGTGCGTCAAAGCGTGTCGACGGCGTCCCGGCCCCGCTGCGTCCCGGCCCTGCGGCGGACTCGTTGGCGCCGGTCTGAATCGCCGTGCGCGATCCGTGGCCGCACGACAGCGGGAGAAGCCGCGCGGGCATGAAGCCCGCGCAGACGTTCCGGCAGGAAGCCGTCTACAAGTCGTGCAGGGTGACGGAGTTCGGCTCTTGCATGCGCGCCGGTCGTCCGAACTTCGGTGAACTCCGATGAGACCGCTCCTGCTGATGCTGCTGGTCGTTCTGGGCGCCCTGCTACTCGTTCGCGCCATCCGGCCGCAGGCAGATCCGTCGATCCTGCCGCCGGACAACGACAACGTCGCCGAGCGACCGGAAACGCGCACGCTCGACCGGCGAGACCTGCCCGGCGAGACGCCGCCGGTCCCACCCGAGTTCGATCTCTCCTTCGACGTGCCGCGAACCGTCGGCGGCGACAACGAGCTGATCATCCACATCAGCGAGCGGCACGGATACTACGTCGAGCAGTTCCGCCTGGAGATCAAGAAGAAACACATCGACTACCGGCTGGAACTCTATTACGAGCGGTATCTTCCGGCCGGCGACGTGCTCGTGATTCACGAGCACGTCGTCCCCGCGGAGCTTCGCCATTTCGGAGGCGGCCTGGGCACCGGCGAAGACTGGGAGGGGATCGTCACTCGTCACGGCCGGTACCGGGCCGAAAACCCCGACCCGCTGCCGGACATCGTCGCGTCACCGTGAGGTCGATCCTCGCCCGAACCGTCCGGCAAGGGATCCAGCCTGGGGAAGCGGCACTTGCGGCCCGCACGGCCGCATATCGGTGACTCGCCACCTCCCGCAGGCTTGAAGCCCGGGCGGAGTTCCCCGGTGCGTGCGTCCTCAAGCCGCGGACTCCTTTCCCCACTGCCGCCAGGCTGGAGCCGGGCGGTCCCAGGCACGCCCGCTGTTTGTATCACGCACCCCTCCGCCCACGCGTGTGCCTCCCCCGGGTTGTCGGTCGCCGCCGGGTCGATACAATGCGTCCGGTCGTGCGATCGCCGCCCGGCGGGCGGGGGGTGTGGGCGGAAAAGCTCGGGCCCGAACCGGGAGCGGGCGCCTCGGCCGTTGGAAAGGACTGTGGACATGAGACCGTTGCTGTTGATTCTGCTGGTGCTCCTGGCGGGCGTGCTGGTGTTCCGCCTGACCCGCACCCAGCCCCAGACCGTGACGTCTGAAGATGATGAGGGCCCGCTGCGCGTCGGTCCCGAGCACACCACGCTGACCCTGGGGCAGCGCGATCTGCCCGGCGAGGAGCCGCCCGTGCCGCCGGAGTTCGACATCTCCTTCGACGTGCCCCAGGGCGTCGGCGGCAACCGGCTGGTCATCTACATCCGCGAAACCCACGGGTATTACGTCGAGACATTCCAGCTCCTGATCAAGAAGAAGGATCTTTCCTACACGCTCGGCCTGTTCTACGACCGCTACCTGAAGGCCAACGACGTGCTCGAGATTCACGAGAACATCGTGCCGGCGGAACTGCCCAACTTCGGCGGCGAGATGGGTGCCGGTGATGACTGGGAAGGGGTGGTCACCAGCTACGGCCGCGCGCGGGTGGAAAACCCGGATCCCCTGCCGGAGATCGTGGCCCAGCCGACCGCCTCTCCCTGACCGGCTGCGCCGTCCGCGGTTCGCGGCGCCGCTGAGGCGCGGGATTCCCGCGCCGGCGGGGATGGTCCGGCCATCGGTCGGGCCGCCGTGCGTCCGTGCGGCGTCCGATGGACTGAATGGACTGAATGGACCGGATGGACGAGATGGACGCGCCGCCGTGCGGCCTGACCCGACCCGCCACGGTAGCGCGGCTTCATGCCGCTCCCCCTCAGACCGACCAGCGCCGCACCCCCGCAAACCGGCCGGCGCCGCGCCCGCGCAGACCGGCGGGTGCCGCGCCCGCGCAGACCGGCCGGCGCCGCACCCCCGCAAACCGGCCGGCGACGCTGCCTCCCAGACCGGCAGCGCCGCCGCCCCGTGCGGAGAATTGAGCATGGTTAAACTATTTCCCTTCCGATACCATCTTGTGGAATGTTGTCAGAAGGCCCGACCATGCCAGACTTTGCCGATCCCGACATCGAAGCCATGGCCGAGGAGGTGTTCGAGCTGTCGAACGCATCCTCCATCGCCCGCGCCCGCGGCGCCGGCGCCTCCACCGACCTCTCGGACGCCGAGTACCTCACCCTCGAGACGCTCCTGAAAGACCAGCCCCTGACGGTCGGCGAGATTCAGAAGCGGATCGCCGTCCAGCCCGCCCAGATGTCCCGGATCCTGCGATCGCTGGAAAACAGGCCGAAAAGCTACGTCGAGTGCCGGATCAACGCCCAGGATCGGCGGTGTGTCGACGTCACCGTCACGGCCGCGGGCAAGGCTGCCCATCGCCAGTTCCGCAAGGTCCGGCTGGGCTTCACTGCCCAGATCCTCGCTAACCTCCCGCCCGAAGATCGAGTCCAGTTCATGCGGATCCTGAGGCGGATCCGCGAAGGCATCGTGGCGCAGCTCGCGGCCGCCGAGGCGGCCGACGACGGGAAATAGCCGCGTGTCAATTTGTTGCTTGACGAGAACAAATTGCACGTGTATACTATCGCCGTCGTGGAATAAATCCGGCGGCCGGCCGGCTCGGCCCCCGCGGCTAGGGCGGTCGCGGCGCCCGCCGCGCCCGCGTCACGAGGTTTGGTCGTGCCGGGGGGCTCCGACCGGTTTCGGGCCTCGAAAGGACAGGTTGGCCGGGCCGCGGTTCCCGTGGCCCCGCCCGGAGGTTTGGGTCATGTTCACAATCAGGACAGCAGCGTTGCTTCTCGCGGTCGGATGGGCACTGGCCGGGCCGGTCGGCGAGGCGCGTGCAGGCGGGTCCGCGACCTACATCCAGTACAGTTCGACCACCTGCCGGCCCGCCCCGGTGGTCAGCTACGACTATCACTACGGATACGCCGGCGTCGGCAGCGTTTATCGGCCGGTGTGGTCCCCGGGGTATGTGGCCGTGCCCGCCTACACGGCGGTTTATCATCACGCGCCGGTGGTCACGTCTTACACCTGGACCAAACCGTACGTATCGTATGGATACCGGTCGTGTGCCACGTCCGTCCCCCGTTCCTACAGCTACTCAGCCCCGTCGTACTCGCGCGGCGGCTACGGATACCGCAGCGGATACTCCTCCCGCGGAAGCGCGTATGGGTATTCATCTCGCGGTGGCGGGTATGGTTATCACGGCGGATACGGGCACCACGGTGGGTACGGGTATCGCAGCGGATACGGCTACAGCGCCGGGTATCGCTCAGGCTTCGGCTCCAGCGGCCGAAGCTGGTCGTTCGGTATCGGCGGCTCGGGGTGCGGCACGTCCGCTGGACTGAGCCTGCGGTACTACCGGCGCTGAACAACGGATGGTAGACGGTTCAAGTCTACGCGGCGGGGGCCGGGTGCGTTGCCCGGCCCTTTTCTTACCCGCAATCGACCTCGACCGGCGATTCGCACCCGCCCGGCCGGGCGAGGCCGACCGTGTGTCGGCCGAACAGGCCCGCGGCCTTCGGCGCCGCCTTCTGACCGCGCACAGCGACCGGGCGCGGCTCACGGTCCAACTCGAGCAGCAACAGTTCGCCGTCGAACCCGTCGTCGCGCAGCTTGACCACCGCCTTCAGCTTCCCCCTGTCCGAGCAGCGGGCGCGGAGCCGGCGCACGGCGTCGCACGGGACGCCGCCGCCGTCGTTGGTTCGGCTGTAGAGGTCGAAGTTGCCGTCGCGGCGGTCCTGCCAGAGGGTGGTGAAGCCCCGGCTCAGCGCCTCGAGCTTGACGTCGTTCGCCCCCTGCTCGGGCAGCTTGATCGGCGGGATGTGCTCGTTCTGAGACACGCGGAACTCGTCCGACCATGACCGGCCGCCGTCGCGGCTGAGCCGGTGCCAGACGATCCCGTAGTCGGCGCTGCTCCAGGAGTTCGGCCATCCGTCGCGCCCGTGATACTGGCACCAGACGACGTGCAGCCCCTCGTCGTCGGCCAGCAGTTGGGCGCGGGCGCCGTAGTAGGCGTCGTTGAGCTGAACGGCCGGGGTCCAGGAGCGCCCGTTGTCGCTGCTGCGCACGTAGCTGACGTTGAAGTGACCGGTGCGGTCGTCCTCGAAAACCACGTGAACGGAACCGCCCTCGACCGCGATCTGCGGAAGCTGCGAGTGCGGACCGGCGTCGCCGGAGACGTTGAAGGGGCCGATCCATGAGCGGCCGTTGTCGATGCTGAGCGCGTACTTGATCCCGCGGTCGTTCAGGAAACCGCCGTAGACCATGCGAATGACGCCGTCGCGGACGTCGATGTCAGGGTGCTCGACCGTGCCGATGCCGACGATCGGCAGTTCCGTCCACTTCCGTCCGCGGTCTGGGCTGACGTAGAGATAGTACTGCGGGTCTTCGCCGACCCAGTCGGCGGCGAAGACGTAGAGCACGCCGTTGTGGGAGAACACCCTGATCTGCTCGATACGGTCGCGCTGGCCGATCCGCCTGGGGCGCGAGAAGGTCTCGCCCCGGTCGCGGCTGCGGGTGTAGTAGAGCGTCTTGAACTCGCCCTCACGGTTCTCGCGGAACCGCACGATCAGCGCGTGCAGGCCGGCCTCGTCCGCGGCCAGGGCGATGTTGTCGTACGGCTTGCCCTCGGCCACCAGCAGCGGCTGCGACCACGTCTGGCCGCGGTCATCGCTGCGGTTGACGTATACGCCGGTGTTGTCGAAGTCGGTCCAGTCGAGCCACATTGCGTAGATGGCGTCATCAGGACCGACGGTCAGAGCGCTGAAGGTCTGTAGGACCGGATCGGCGGTGACGGGGACCTCGTCGTGCCATTCGCCGCCGCGCGCGAGGGGAGCGAGCGTCAGAAGGGCCGACGCCGCAACGCACTTCACAGCCGCCGTGCCTTGGATGAGTTTCCTTCGTGTGAGCGTGCGCATGGATCGACCCCCTGCAGATGCGCCGTCGGCGACGCGCGGCGTGTGTGCGCAGGGGCCGGAGGCGCGAGTGTGGAATCCGTGTGCACTCTACCAAACCGCCGCCGGAATGCGACCTCGATACGCGCGGACCAAAGAGCGCGTTCCTGCACCGGACGCCCCGCGCGGGCCTCGACGCGTGCAGATCCTGCGGTCGGATGTGTCGTCCGCGGGGTACCCGGGCGCCGCGTTCGAACGGGATTCCGGCCATCCGCTGCCCGGGCGCGGGGGGCGCAGCAGAAACGTCGGAAAACCGGACGTACCGGCCGCCAGGAAAACGACTCGGGGATACCGGCACGGCGACGGGCGCCCGCGCGCTTCTCTCATGTTGCGGTCACGCTGCGGTGAGCATTGTCAAGACCGATGCCTTCGACAGCCTCGTCACGGAGCGTCAGTGCCGCTGCAGATGAGACGGCGCAAAAGACACGGCCGGGCAGCCTCGCCTGACCGCCCGGCCGTGCCGTGGTATCGGTGACGCCCGTCAACCGCAGACCAGTTCCTCTTCATCGATCGCGCCGCACCCCCAGGTCGCGGTCGCGGTGACGTTGCCGTCGGGCACGTCTTTGAATTTCACCCTGCCGTTGCCGTCGTTGTCGATGGTGCCGTGGGCGGACTGGCCGCTGGACAGATCGACGATGAACGGCTCGCCCGGCACGCCGCCGACCAGCCTCACGTTGACGACGTTGGCGCCGTTGCGTTTCTCCTTGCACTTGGCTTTCTGAATACCTTCGCCGCCGGCGCAGTCGCCGACGATCACGAGCCGCTCGACGACGCCCGTGTTCCCTACCGGAGCGAGCTGCAAGGAGCCCAGGGCGTAGACTTCGCCGTCTTCACCCTCGCCGAACCCCTTCAGGAAGCGGCCGTAGGGGCGGTCGTTGGGGCTGATCGTGAACTCGCGGATCTCGAACTTGTTCGGCTCCGGCTCGATCAGATGGTAGAGGCGGCCGCCGGGAGCGCCGAAACTGGCGCTGAAGTCGCCGAAGACGTAGGTGCCGACGAGAGTCTGGCTGCGCTCGCCGCGATAGACGTATCCGCCGATGATCGAGATGCCGCCTTCCTCCTGCGTGTACTCCACAATCGGATCGATCAAGCCCTCGGTGTTGCACTCATTCTTCGGCACGTCCGGGTTGAAGGGATCGAAGCAGTGGGCGCCCTCGCGGATGACCCAGCCGTAGTTGCCGCCTTTCTCGACGATGTTCAACTCCTCGAAGAGGTTCTGCCCGACGTCGCCGAGGAACAGCCTTCCATCCCCCCCCGGGCCGTCGTCGAACGAGAACCGGTACGGATTGCGGAACCCCCAGGCGTAGATCTCGTCCACGCCTGCCTTTTCCACGAACGGATTGTCTTCCGGTATCGTGTAGGGCGGAGTGCCGTCGACGTTGATGCGCAACAGAGCCCCCAGCGGCGTTTCGATGTTCTGGCCATTTCCGATCGTGGTGTGCGGCAGGTTGGGACGGTGGAGATCGTCGTTGGCGCCGCCTCCGTCGCCCAGCGAGATGTAGAGGAAACCGTCCGGTCCGAAGGCGATCGTGCCGGCGTTGTGATTGAACTCCGGCTCGTCGACGCTGAAGATGATCTTGCCGTCGCGGTTGGCCACGTCCGGATCCTCAGAGACCGAGTATTCCGCCACCACCGCCGTGTGACAGCCGCGGGCGCCGGCGATGCACGTGTCCAGAGCGGGGCCGTGCGTGCGCGGTTTGCTGTAGCGCACGAAGAACCGCCCGTTCTTCGCATACTCCGGATGGAACGCCATCCCCAGCAGGCCGCGCTCATCGAAGCCGGGGTGGAGTTCGACGATCTCGTCCGTCAGGTCCAGGAACGCCTTCTTCAGCAGCACCCCGTCCTTGATGATCCGGATCGTGCCCGCCTGGTCGACCACGAAGAGGCGGCCGGAACCGTCCCCGGCGTGTGTGGCGTGTACCGGGGCGGTCAAGCCGGACGCCACCGGCTCCAGGAACACCTTGAACGGACCCTTCTCGATCTGCCCCGAAGCCCCTCCGGCAAGCGTCAGGGCCGCTGCCGCCGCCCACGCGCAGAGCCTGCCCGCGCCATCATCCCACTTCCCACAGTTTGCCATCGAATCATCCTCCCACGACTCGGACCGCGCACGGGGATGCTCTCGCCGGGCCCTCGAGAGTGGTCGGGTCAACCCGTGACGGTTCGCTCATGATTTGCCGGTGACCGCCGCCAAGGCGTCACCTGCCCGGGACAACACGCGGGGAGGGAAGCGTCTCTTCCACCTCCCATACGGCTCACTCTTCGTGATGTGGCCCGCGGTTTCGATCCATTGCAGCAGTCTCGGATTTGTCGTCGCCGGGACCTCGGAGCGTTCGCGATCGGCAGCGTCCGCGCAGACTTGATGCCCGCGGCCGGCCATGAACACCGGCGCGTTCCACCACCGACCGTGTGGTGACGGCGCCGCAGTCCGAGAATCGGGCTGAGCGGACAGTTCGCCTCCCCGCCCGGCCCATCACCGCGGCGAGAGGTCCACGCCTGTCAATTTGGCATATCGATGGTTCCGCATCGCAGGCGCACCGCCATCCTGACACGCCCGCCGCGCGTGGACCTCGGCCTCTTCCAATCTAAAATACTGTCGCTCAATGGTTTACGTACAGCCGCGGTCCGCGGCCTGCTGGCACTCCGGTTGCTCTACGCCCGGCAGCGCGGCGCGTCGGCTTCGCGGCGGGGCCGAGGTGCGGTTTCGCTTCGGGTGGGGGCGGTCGGACGCCTGCCAGGTGAGATTGGACGCGGCAGGGTCAACGGCTCTGCCGTAAACCCGGCGACGCGAATACACGGATACGGCGATCAGCACGCCTGACGACCAGGAGAATACGAGTATGGCGGTAAAGCAATTGGCGTTCGAAGACGAAGCTCGCAAGGCGCTGTGGGTCGGCGTGGAGAAGCTGGCCAACGCGGTCAAGGCCACCATGGGGCCGCGCGGGCGCAACGCGGTCATCGACAAGGGCTGGGGCGCCCCCACCGTCACCAAGGACGGCGTGACCGTGGCCGAAGAGGTCGAGCTGAAAAACAAGTACGAGAACATGGGCGCCCAACTCATCAAGGAGGCGGCCAGCAAGACCAGCGAGGTAGCCGGCGACGGCACCACCACCGCCACCGTGCTGGCGGAGGCGATCTACCGGCTGGGCCTCAAGAATGTGGCCGCCGGCGCCGATGCCAACGCCCTCAATCGCGGCATCGAGAAGGCGGTGTCCAAGGTCACCGAAGCGCTGACGGCGATGTCGCGGCCGGTGAAGGTCGGCAAGCGCGACGACATCGTCAACGTCGCGTCGATCTCCGCCAACAACGATCAGACGATTGGCAACACGCTGGCCGACTGCTTCGAGAAAGTCGGCAAGGACGGCGTCATCACCATCGAAGAGGGTAAGACGGCCGAGACGACGATCGAAGTGGTCGAGGGCATGCAGTTCGACCGCGGCTTCCTCTCGCCCCACTTCGTCACCGACCAGGAGTCGGTCGAGTGCCATCTCGAGAAGGCCTTCGTCCTCATCCACGAAGAGAAGATCACCAACGTTCAGAAGCTCGTTCCGCTGCTGGAGGCGGTGTCCAAGTCCAAGCGGCCGCTGCTGATCATCGCCGAAGACGTCGAAGGCGACGCTCTGGCGACCCTGGTGGTCAACAAGCTGCGCGGCATCCTGCAAGTCTGCGCGGTCAAGGCCCCCGGCTACGGCGACCGGCGCAAGGCGATGCTCGAGGACATCGCGATCCTGACCGGCGGCAAGGCCATCATGAAGGACCTGGGCATCGAGCTGGAGAGCGTCAAGATCACCGACCTGGGTCAGGCCAAGAAGATCACGGTGGACTCGAAGGACACCACGATCATCGAAGGCGCCGGCGACACCGCCGCCATCAAGGCGCGCATCGCCCAGATCCAGCGCGAGATCGAAGACACCACCTCCGACTACGACCGGGAGAAGCTGCAGGAGCGGCTGGCCAAGCTGGCCGGCGGCGTGGCCCAGGTTCACGTGGGGGCAGCCACCGAGTCGGAGATGAAGGAGAAGAAGGCGCGGCTGGAAGACGCGCTGCACGCCACCCGGGCGGCCATCGAGGAGGGCATCGTGGTGGGCGGCGGGGTCGCGCTGTTGCGATGTGCCGCGGCCCTGGACGGCCTGAAGCTCAAGGGCGACGAGGCGACGGGCGTCCAGATCGTGCGCGAGGCGCTGGCGGCGCCGATCCGGCAGATCGCGGCCAACGCCGGCGCCCAGCCGGGCATCGTGCTGCACAAAGTCCAGGCCGGCAAGCAGGAGTCGTTCGGGTTCAACGCGGAGACGGGTGAGTTCACCGACCTGCTGAAGGCCGGCGTGATCGACCCGACCAAGGTGGTGCGTTGCGCCCTCGAGAACGGCAGCAGCGTGGCCCGCGTCCTGCTCAGCACCGACTGCTGCATCGCCACCAAGCCGGAAAAGAGCGAAAGCGAGGACCACGGCGAGGGCATGGGCGACGACGACATGGACATGATGTAGGAATGGCGAATGGCGAATTGAGGATTCTGGATTCGGAGTCCTCGGGGCCGGGAGAGATGGACCAGATTGAGATTGTCGAAGCGTACCTACCCGCGCGAGTCGAGTATCTGGCTAACCTGTATGAGTGGTTGCGAGAACATCTGTACAGCCATCCGAAGCCGCTGGTGCACGGTTTCTCGATTTACGAAGTCAACGGTGCGTTCCGCGGCACGAAAGACGTGTATCAGGAACGCACGACAGTGGTCCGAATCGTCTTCGATTTGCCACGCGACGGCGATGATGCGGAGTCGCGAGCGTACGAGGCGAGACTCCGCGAGATTTTCGATACTATGATTCGGATCACCGAGAAGCACGAAGAGGAGCTGTGGTTGATTCGGATTCCGGCTCGCCGCGAAACGGCCTAGGAACACGGCAATGCGTCTGGTGTACAAGAAATTCGACGACGGCACCTACAAACTGTATGAGACGGATGATGATGGGCGGAACGAGCGCCTGATCGCTGGTGACGTCCCGCTAGATCATAGGGTCCGGAGGGTGCCTGTCTTTATCGAAGTTAGCTGCGACACGGACAGCGTCGACGACGCGCGCACCGGTTTGGACAACCTGCGCGCCAAACTCGACGAATCGAAACAGACACCGGTAAGTTAGGAGACCGTTCAATGGCAACTGCAACTGCGACGACACCGAAGAAGTCCAAGGCGAAGATCAGGTTCAAGCCGCTGGACGATCGGATTCTGCTCGAACCGTGCGAGGCCGAGGAAGTGACGGCCGGCGGCATTGTTCTGCCTGACTCCGCCCGCGAGAAGCCGCAGCGCGGCCACGTGATCGCGGTCGGTCCGGGCAAGCTCCTGGACAGCGGCGAGCGCGGCCAGATGAGCGTCAAGATGGGCGACGAGGTGCTCTACGGCAAGTACAGCGGCACCGAGATCGACTTCAGCGGCGACAAGTACATCGTGATCCGCGAGAACGACCTGCTGGGAATCGTGGAGTAGCGGCGGAGGACCAGGCGTCGTCATCTTCCGGAGGCCGAGTACTTCGCCGGCTTGGGAAGTGTGACGGCTGGAACCTCCGCGCGGGCTGAAGCCCGCGGCGCGCATGCGTAACAAAGAATCAACACGACTTGAGGAGTGGGCTTATGCCAAAGCAGATGATGTTTTCCCAGGAGGCACGGCGGCAGGTGCTGGACGGCGTGGCCAAGCTGGCCAACGTGGTCAAGGTCACCATGGGCCCCACCGGCCGCAACGTGCTGTTGCAGAAGTCGTTCGGCGCCCCCCGGGTCACCAAGGACGGCGTCACCGTCAGCAAGGAAGTCGAGCTTGAAGACAAGTTCGAGAACATGGGGGCCAAGATGATCAACCAGGTGGCGTCCAAGACCAGCGACGTGGTCGGCGACGGCACCACCACCGCCACCGTGCTGGCGGAGGCGATCTATCGCGAGGGCCTCAAGAACGTCACCGCCGGCGCCAACCCCACGGCGCTGAAGCGCGGCATCGACATGGCGGTCAAGGCGGCGGTGGAGGCCATCAAGGCCGCATCGGTGAAGGTCAAGAACAACGACGACCTGGCCAAGGTCGCGACCATTTCCGCCAACGGCGACGAGGCCGTCGGAAAGCTGCTGGCCGAGGCGCTGGCCAAGGTCGGCAACGAGGGCGTGGTCGAGATCGAGGAGGGCAAGAGCCTGGTCAACGAACTCGAAGTGGTTGAGGGCATGCAGTTCGACAAGGGCTACATCTCGCCCTACTTCATGACCAACCCCGGCACGCTGGAGTGCGTGCTGGAAGACCCCTACGTGCTCATCTACGAGAAGAAGATCTCCAACCTGCGCGACTTCGTGCCGGTGCTGGAGTCGATCGCCACCAGCGGACGTGCGCTGCTGGTCATCGCCGAGGACGTGGAGGGCGAGGCCCTGGCCGGTCTGGTGGTCAACCGCCTGCGCGGCGTGCTGAAGTGCTGCGCCGTCAAGGCCCCCGGCTTCGGCGACCGCCGCAAGGCCATGCTGCAAGATCTCGCCATCCTCACCGGCGGCACGGTCATCAGCGAAGATCTGGGCATCAAGCTCGAGAACGTCACCCTCGATCAGATGGGCAAGCCGAAAAAGGTCGTCGTCACCAAGGACACCACCACCGTCATCGAAGGGGGGGGCAAGAAGTCGGACATCAAGGCCCGCGCCGACCAGATCCGCGCTCAGATCGAGAAGACCACCAGCGACTACGACCGCGAGAAGCTGCAGGAGCGGCTGGCGCGGCTGACCGGCGGCGTGGCGGTGATCCGCGTCGGCGGCGCGACGGAGATCGAGGTGAAGGAGCGCAAGGACCTCGTCGACGACGCCTTCCACGCCACCAAGGCCGCCAACGAGGAGGGCATCGTGGCCGGCGGCGGCACGACCTTCCTGCGCGCCATCCCGGCCGTGCAGAAGGTCCGTGACAAGGCCCGCGGCGACGAAAAGACCGGCGTGGACATCGTGGCCCAGGCCCTGCGCGTGCCCACCCGGCAGATCGCCGCCAACGCGGGTGAGGACGGCGACGTGATCGTCGAGCAGGTGCTGGAGCGCAAGGGCAACGAGGGATACGACGCCCGCAAGCGCGAGTTCGTGGACATGGTCAAGGCCGGCATCATCGACCCGGCCAAGGTGTGCCGCGTGGCGCTGGAAAACGCCGCCAGCGTGGCGGGGCTGCTGCTCACTACCGAGGTGCTGCTGACCGATCTGAAGGAAGACGCCAAGGAAGTGCTGCACGCGATCCGCTGACGGACGCCCGATGGCAGCGAGCCGCGTGGCTTCAGCCCGCGGCGGACTCACTTCGTGGATGGCGTCTGCGATTGCAGCGTGTCGGTGGGCTTAGTTCGCCGTTTTGCAAGGACTCAGTGGGGGCGGGCGAAGACGCCCGCCCCCTTGTTACATATTGCGAATGGGGCGGGCGTATGGCGGACCATCCGAGCATCCGCTGAGCCGCAAACTCCGCGCGGGCGGAAGCCCGCGGCGCGCCGGTAGACTCCGCGCGGGCTGAAACCCGCGGCTCGCCGGACCGGCGACGGGG
>QZJT01000037.1 GCA_003597935.1 Phycisphaerales bacterium
ACCCGCGACGACGCCGACGTGCGCGTGGAGCACCATGCGCACGGAAGCGCCCGGGCGGCGCGCGCCGCGCGGCGCCGCCGCGGGTGCGAACGGTTTGAGCCTTGTTTCGGGCTGCGAAACGCATGCCGCCGTGCGCTCGTGCGCCGGGGGGGAGGCGCATCATTCGCCTGCCGCGCGGTGGCGATGGCAGCGCAGCGGGCGGGCGGCGCGCTCGGAGGCGGCACGGACGGCGTCGGCGCCTTCGGGCGCGCGGAAAAAAATTTTGTCGCGATTTGGCAAAAAAGTTTTGACAGACTTCATTTGCAGGCTACCATTCCGCGCAGAAAGGAGGTGATGTCGATGGCGAAGAAGCGTTCCGGTAAGAAACGCGCCGGGAAGAAGAAGTCGACGAAGAAGAAGTCGACGACGAAGAAGTCCGGCAAGAAGCGTCGCAAGAAGAAGATGTGACGCCGCTTGACGGCAGGACCCGGCAACGGTGCGACGGCGCACCGCGGCCGAACGCAAGGCCTGGGAAGGTGACGTAAGCTGCAAAAGAACCGAATCGCGGCGATCCGCCGCGGCGACCTTCGCAGTCGATGGGGCCTTTCGCGCCACGGCTACCCGACGGCTGCGGGATTGCGTCTCGCTGGCCCAGGCCAAACGCAAACGACGGAAGGACGTGCATCAGCACTTCCTTCCGTCGTTTTTTTGCCCAGCTACTGGTCCGGCTTGCACACGCTGCACGGCTGGCGGCCGGCCTGCCGCGCAGTGTCGACGTCGGCGAACGTCACCATGTTCTCCGCCTTGATCTTGACCGCGTGTCGGCAATCGCGCCGGTGATACAGGCCCGAGTTCTTGCTGCCGACGAACATCTCGGCGCGCCGCGCCGGCGGAGACGGCGACGGTTGTGCTCGCGATGGTCGCGCGCCGGGCGCCGCGCCCGTCGGAGCAGGCCCGGGCTGGACCACCGCCGCGTCGATCAGCCCGGCCGCCAGATGAGCGGCGGCCGCCAGTTGCGACGCCATCAACGCGCCGCAGCGCCGGTCCAGCTCCTCAAGGTACACGCTCTCGACGGCGCGAAAGCGCTCATCATCCGCCACGCCCCACCGGTCGATCAGCGCCGCGTCCGCTTCCAGCATCAGATCGCCCCTCGCCAGCGCGTCGATCAGCAGGGCGAAGACGGCCCCCGTCACATCCGTGGACCCATGCGGCGGCGCGTCGGTCGACGCTTCCAGCCGCTGGCGCAACCGCTCTTCCATCCTGCGAATGAACCAACTGTGCAGCCGGTCGCGCGGCGCGGCGACGTCGGCATAGCCGGCGAGCCGGCCGGCCGCAGAGACCGCGATCAGGTGCGTGCGCCCGTCGCGTCGGGCGGTGGCGCTGAGCGGCAGTGCGGCGTCGGCGACAAGCTGCACGATCAGCCCCGCGCGCGTCGCGGCCAGGTCCACGTTGTCTCGACGGATCGCGTCGCCCAGCGCATGGCATTGCTCCTCCAACGCCCACGGCAGGATCCCGCCGCGGTGCTCGCCGTGCTTGCCGAACCAGCGCAGCGCTTCGGCCCGCGTCGTCGGGAACTTCATCGCAGACGCCAGGCGGTCTCGAATGGGCGCGTCCGGCGCGTCCACGTCGAGCATGACGTAGTGCGCCTCCGGGGGTAGCCCACCGGCCACGTCGCCCGCGATTCCCGCGGCCACGTCGATCAGCCGCTCGCGCGCCGGCAGCAGATAGCTCCGGGAGGACGTCGAGAGGCGGGACAGACACGCCTGCGCCACCAGCCGCCGCGCGCTGATCGGCTGGATCTCCTGATCGGCGGCGCTGCTCGGCGGCGGGCCCAGCATCACTCCGCCGGACAGGAAGAACAGCCGGCAGTAGGCGAGGCTGCGTCGCCGCGGTCGATTCGACATGATCCGGCCCTCCTCCGTCACAACGCACGCCTTACCTCGACCCGCGAGCGCGCGAAACCATCGTACGGGTCACCAGGCGGCGGCGGAGACTGACCGGCGCGCCGGACCCGGCACCGCCAAGTCTAGCAACCTCCGCATGGGTCCTCCACAAGGCGCATTGAGAAACGGCGGCGCCCGAACGATGATGGGCCGGGACCTTGTGGAGCCTGACCCATGCTCGGCAACGCCATTCAGCCGGAACTCGAGGAACTCATCACCCAGCGCCGCTGGGAAGAGCTTCGCGCCATCGCTACGGATTTCCATCCCGCCGACCTGGCCGAGATCATCATCGACATCCCCCCCGAGGATGAGGCGGTGCTCTTCCGCGTGCTGCCGCGCCGCATCGCGTCCGAAGTCTTCGCCCACCTGCCCACCGAGCATCGCGAGGGACTCGTCCAGTCGCTGACCAGTGAACACATGCGGTCCATCCTGGAACAGATGACGCCGGACGACCGCACCCACCTGTTCGAAGAACTCCCCGCTGAAGTGACCCGCAGCCTGCTGGGATCGCTGTCCACGGAGGAGTTGAAGCAGTCGCGCGAGTTGCTCGGTTATCCGCCGCAGACCGCCGGCCGCTACATGACCCCTGAATACGTAGCGCTGCGGGCGGACATGACGGCGGCCGAGGCGCTGGAGCACGTGCGCCGCACCGGCCGCAAGGCGGAGACGCTCACCGTGCTCTATATCCTCGACCCCGGGGGGCGGCTGCTCGAGGACCTGCGCCTCGGTTCGCTGGTGCTGGCGGACGCGGACACGAAGGTCGCCGACATTGACGACCGCCCCCTGGTGGCCGTCCACGCCACCACCGACCGTGAGGAGGTCCTGAAGGAGTTCGAGAAATACGACCGCTTCGCGCTGCCCGTCATCGACGACCAGGGACACATGCTCGGCATCATCACCGCCGACGACATCCTCGACGTGGCCGCGGCCGAGGCCACCGAGGACATCCAGAAGATCGGCGGCATGGCGGCCCTCGACGTGCCCTACCTCGAAGCAGGCTTTGTGCGGATGATCAGGAAACGCGGCGGCTGGCTTTCGGTCCTGTTCCTCGGCGAGTTGCTGACCGCCACCGCGATGGGCCACTTCGAGCACGAACTGGAACGGGCGCTGGTGCTGGCGGTCTTCATCCCGCTGATCATCAGCAGCGGCGGCAATACGGGTTCGCAGGCGGCCACGCTGGTCGTGCGGGCGCTGGCGCTGGAGCAGGTGCGGCTGGGCGACTGGCTGCGGGTGCTGGGGCGCGAACTGGGGTCGGGGGTGACGCTGGGAGGGTGGCTCGGCTTTCTGGGATTCCTGCGGGTGGTGCTGTGGCAGACGCTGGGGATCGTCGACTATGGCGCGCATTTCCTGCTGATCGGTCTGACCATCTGGGTAAGCCTGGTCGGCGTGGTCACGTTCGGGACGCTGGCCGGCAGTATGCTGCCGCTGATGCTGCGACGTCTGGGGCTGGATCCGGCCACCAGTTCGGCGCCGTTCGTGGCGACACTGGTGGACGTGACGGGTCTGATCATCTACTTTCTGGCCGCGGCGGCGCTGTTGCGCGGCACGCTTCTGTAAGGCAGCCTCTGGCCGGGGAGCACACGGGGCCTTGTTCACCACGCATGGTTCGGCCAGGCGCAACATCCAGCATCATTGCCGAGTTCAAGGGAAAGGACCTGCATTGAACGAGCATTCATGGCGACGCCCGCGGTCACGGGTAGCGCTGGCGTCCGCACTCGTCGTCACGGCCGCCGCCGGCGCCGGCGGGGACGGCTACCCTGATTACAACGCCATGACGGATCGGCTCGCCGCTCTGCTGGCGGACCATCCGGACGCCTGCGAACTGTCGTCCATCGGCAAGACCCGCGAAGGACGCCGCCTCTGGACGCTGCGTCTCGCACGCGGCGACGGCGCCGCCGACCGCACGGCGATGGCGATCGTCGCCGGCGTGGACGGCGACTTCCCGGCCGCATCCGAGACGGCCCTGCGCGTGGCGCAGCGACTGCTGACCGCCGAACCGGGATCCGGCGGACACGAGCTGCTGAGCACTCATGCCGTGTACGTCATTCCGCGCGTCAACCCCGACGCGATGGAGGCGTTCTTCCAGACGCCCAGGGTCGAGCGCCGCCCGGCGCTTCGGCCCGTGGATGACGACCGCGACGGCCTGGCCGACGAAGACGGGCCGGACGACGTCAACGGCGACGGCCTGATCACGCTGATGCGCGTCGTCGATCCGGAACCGACGCACCTGGAAGACCCGGCCGAGCCGCGGCTGCTGCGCGAGCCGGACCGGGCGAAGGGCCAGCGGCCGGTCTACAAGGTCTATCCGGAGGGCATCGACGACGACGGCGACGAAGAATACAACGAGGACGGCCGGGGGGGGGTCGATCTGAACCGCAACTTCACTCACGGCTATGAGGAGCACGCGGCCGGGAGCGGTCCGCACCAGATCTCGGAGCCGGAGTCGAAGGCGCTGATCGACTTCTTCCTTCAGCACCCGCGCATCTGTCAGGCGGTCTTCTACGGCCGCCACGACAACGTGATCAAGCCGGCGGAAGGCGGCAAGACCGATGCCACCGGCCGGGCGCCCACCGGTTTGCACAAGGACGACGTGGACCTCTACAAGACCATCTCGCAGCGATACCGGCAGATCACGGAGGCGAAGGAAGCACCCGGCGAGCCGTCGAACGGGGCCGTCTTCGCATGGGCCTATGCCCAGTACGGCATTCCGTCGTTCGCCTGCCGCGTGTGGCTGCGGCCGGAACCGAAGAAACCGCCGGAGGGCGAACCCGAGCCGGGCGCCGCCGCGGAGCCGGGCGCGCCCGGCGAGCCGGCGCCCGGAGAGCCGCCGCCGGCCGAGCCTGCCGAACCTGCCGAGCCCGCCGCCGCGGGCAATGAAAACGACAACGATACGGAAGCGCCGCCTCCTGTCGAGGCGACGTCGACCGAATCCGCCGCCGCCGGCGAACGCGCTGCGGCGCCGGCGCAGGAGGACGCCCCCCCCGCGGCGCCGAAGACCGGCGGCGATCAACCGGCAAGACCGACGGAGGCAACGCCGGAGGTCCCCCCGGAAGTTACGGCGGACGGGCAGGATGCCGCGATAGCGAAGGACCGCAAGGAAGACGAAAAACTCGAACCGGCCGACAAGGAGGCGGCCGCGTGGCTGAAGGTCAGCGACGGGCTGGACGGCAAAGGCTTCGTCCCGTGGACGCCTTTTGAGCATCCGCAACTCGGCCCGGTCGAGATCGGCGGGTTCGTGCCCTACTTTCAGACGACGCCGCCCGACGAGGAACTCGACGGCATCGCCGACAAACAACTCGAGTTCGTGCTCGATCTGGCCGGGCGGTTCCCGAGCGTATCGTGGCAACCGGCGAAGGTGACGGCCCTGTCGGCAGGCGTCTTCGAGATCGAGACGGCGCTCATCAACGACGGCTACTTCCCCACCGCGCTGGCGATCGCCCGGGACAACCGCCGCGTGCGGCCTTACGTCGTCACGATCGACGTGCCGCGCGAGCGGGTGCTGGGCGGCGATCCACTCGTCCGCGCCTGGTCCATTCCGGGCAGCGGCGGGCGACAGATGTTGCGATGGGTGATCGCCGGCGAGCCGGGCGCCATTGTCACCATCAAGGCAGCGGCGGAGAAGTACGGCGAAACGACGCTGGCGGTCGCGCTTCCATCATCTACGGTTCCTGCGGAGGGCAACGTAAATGGTCAATGACATCCTCTCAGCAAGAATGGGCGACGTGGTCACCCGCCGCCCTCCGCTGTGGCACCGGTTTTCAACCGGTGTCTCTGCCCTGTGGCACCGGTTTTCAACCGGTGTCTCTGCCATGTGGCACCGGTTTTCAACCGGTGAGCCTGAACTGCGGAACCAGCCCGGCCAGTCGGATCTTCAACTTCCAGCCAGTGTATCGGGCCTTATACAGTGCTCTTTACCGCAGGGCGCAGACGGCGAGCCACGGGCTTCAGCCCGCGCGGACGCTCCTTCTTTGTCACGGCTTCAAGTATCGCCGTGCCTGGTGCGCAGCCGGGATAGCGGCGCGAAATTCGAAACCTCCTCACGTATCGAGACTCCGCGCGGGCTGAAGCCCGCGGCTCGCTTGATGTCTTCTGCGGCGAGCGCCGCGCGGGACACGCGGAGCGGTGCGCGAGTGGCGGTACGCACTATGGCCATCGCAATGACCGCTGCGCTGTTGACCCTGCTACCGGCTTCGACCGCCCTCGCCCAGCCTGACAACCCCGGCAAGGTCGATCTGAAGTTCAACCGGTTCTACGACTTCCCCGAGCTGGAGTCGGCCCTGAAGGAACTCGCCGTCGCCTATCCGAAGCTGCTGACGCTCGAATCCATCGGCAGGAGCACCGAAGGCCGCGACATGTGGATGATGACGATCAACAACCCCGACACCGGCCCCGACCGCGACAAGCCCGCCATCTACATCGACGCCAACGTCCACGGCAACGAGGTGCAGGGATCGGAAGTCTGCCTGTACACGATCTGGTACCTGATGAAGAGCTACGGCGTCGTCGAGAAGCTGACGAAGGCGGTTGACGAACGGGCCTTCTACATCCTGCCGTCCGTCAATCCCGACGGCCGCGCCCACTGGTTCGACGATCTGAATACGTCCAGCTCGTCGCGCTCCGGCAAGGAGCCGCGCGACAACGACTACGACGGCCTGTACGACGAAGACGGCTACGACGATTTGGACGGTGACGGCTACGTCACCACCATGTGGCGGCCGGACCCCCACGGGCGCTTCCGTCGCTCCCAGAAGGACCCGCGCATCTTCGAGCGGGTCGGCCCCGACGAGAAGGGCGAGTGGGACTTCGCCGGTTCGGAGGGCATTGACAACGACGGCGACGGACGCGTCAACGAAGACGGGCCCGGCGGCTACGACATGAACCGCAACTGGCCCAGCGACTGGCAGCCGGAGTACATCCAGTACGGAGGGGGCGAGTATCCCTTCTCCCAGCCGGAGACGGCCTGCATCGGAGCGTTCATTCTCGATCACCCGAACATCGCCGCGGTGCAGTCCTACCATAATTCCGGCGGCATGATCCTGCGCGGACCGGGGGCGAACTACCGCGAGAACGTCTATCCTCGCTCCGACGTGAGCGTCTACGACGAAATCGCCCGTACCGGCGAGAGGTTGCTGCCGTTCTACCGCTACCTGATCATCCACAAGGATCTTTACACCGTTCACGGCGGTTTCGTGAACTGGACGGCCGAGGGGCTGGGGATCTTCAGCTTCACCAACGAGCTGTGGGACGACGCCCAGTATTACTACGGCAAGGAGGGCGACTGGGACCGCCAGACACAGTCGATGAAGTTCCACGACCTCTTGCAGTTCGGCCAGACGTTCGTCGACTACAAGCCCTTCGACCACCCCACCTACGGGCCGATCCTGATCGGCGGGCCCAACAAGTACGCCTCGCGCGTCCCGCCGCTGTTCATGCTGGAGGAACTGTGCCACCGCAACTTCGCCTTCACCATGTACCACGCCGACCAGATGCCGCGGCCGGCGTTCGGGCGGACGTGGATCAAGGAGATCTCGCCGTCGGTCTGGTCGCTGACGGTCGAGTTGCGGAACGAGGCCGCCATCCCGACGATCAGCGCCATCGCGGCGCAGAAAGGAATCGGCGCCCGCGATTACGTCACGCTGACGCCAGCGGGGGGCGGCACGGGTGGCGGAGCCGGCGCGGATGGCGGGGCCGGTGCGGACGGCGGGGCCGGTGCGGACGGCGGGGCCGGTGCGGACGGCGGGGCCGGTGCGGACGGCGGGGCCGGTGCGGATGGCGGGGCTCGTGCGGATGCGGGCGGCCAACCCGCAAAGGCCGGCGCAGGCGGCGCCGCTCCGACGGTGCTTGCCTCCGGCACGGTCCGCGAGTGGTACGACACCACGATGGAACTGACGAAGAAGCAGCCCGAGCGCATCTGGCTGGACCGCGGCCTGGGCAGCCGCGACGGCGTCCTCTGCCGCTGGATCATCGCGGGCGACGGCGACGTGGAAGTCAGCTACTGGTCGCAGAAGGGGGGGCGGATTGCCAGGACAATAACGCTGACGAATGAGTGAGGACGACGGCGCCGGCGGGACGTGATCGTGTTCATATCTGAATCACCGTGCGCGATCACGCGCTCCCAGCGAGCCGCGGGCTTCAGCCCGCGCGGAGTTTCCGGTTTTGGTCGGGCTACGAATCGCGCGTGGTGACGCAGGCCCGCGACGTGACGGCAATCTGATCTGGGGCCGCAACGCGGCCAGGGGCTGTAGCCACGGGTGAAGCCCGTCTGCGGGCGAACCCGTGGGAGGCGCTCCCACCGGAACCAGCGAGCCGCGAAGCGGCGATGGAAGCTTTTTCGCGCGATTCAATCGGGGGAATCTCCGTCCGCATTCGGGTTTCGATCAACCACCGAAGAGGCCGTTGGTTCTTGCCCGAACGTCATGCACTGTTGAGCTTGCCCGCATCGCGCGAAGTCCTTCGGCGCTTCGCGGCTCGGAAGGCTTCGTGGCCTCATCTGAACCCGCGGGTTCGCCCGCAGACGGGCTCACCCGCGGCTACAGCCTAGCGCCGCATTCGCGGCTGGCCGTTGCTCCGTTCGTGGCTGATCGTTGCTCCCTTCGTGGCTGATCGTTGCTGAATAGGGACATACCTGCACGCGCTCGCACCGCAAATGTGGGTAACAACAAGGACTGAAGTCCCTGGCCAAGCTCGTGCGCCCTCCAGGCGAAGACAGCGCGGGACCGTGGCACCGAGACCGCTGACTCGCTGACGTTCATCGCGTGACAGTCCGTCGCCATCAGGTTATGTTGAATCCACGGCTCGACGCGCTGCCTCGCGGTGGACGCGTATGAACGACGACGACATTCTCGCCGAGGCCCGTGATATTGCCGACGAGGCGACAACTTGGGCTGACCTCTCGGACTCCCCCTTCGATCCGGCCGACGGGCTGGTCGCTCGACGGTTTCCCGACGCATCCGAACGTACCGAATTCCGCAAGACGGACGCTTATGGTGAACTGCACAAGCCGGTCGAGCTGAAGATGAAGGAGACCGGCGTCGTTGCCGGCGCAGCGCCGGAGAAGAGCGGCCGCTTCGTCGTTCGCCTGCCCACGAGCCTTCACGCGGCACTGGAACAGGAGGCGGCTGAGGAGGGGACGAGTCTGAACCAGTTGGCCGTCGCCAAGCTCGTAGCCGGGCTATCAACCACTGTCGCTCGCTTCTCGGAGGCGCTGCAGGGAGCCGAAGTAGCGCGAGCGCAGCCTGGCGATCCGACAGCAGCCAATCCAGGTTTCGACGAACAGATCGTCCCTACCGCCACCGATCGCGACCTCGACGACGCGAAACTCACCGGCTTCTTCGGCGCCCCTCCCGGCATCCCGCGGGCGGACCTGCTGCGCAACACGCGCGTCACCGCGCCGGACGAAGCCGGCGTCGACCGGCCGACCGTCGCGGGCCTCCTGGCGTTCGGCGCGGCCCCGCAGCAGCATCTGCACTCCGCCTGCATCGACGCCGTCGTCTATCGCGGCATTCGGCAATCGTCGGAACACGCGGTCCACTCGGATCGGATCGACGGCACCGTAGACAGCCAGATCAACGCGGCCGGGGCGTTCGTCGAGCGGTTCATGCTCAAGCCCTCGCGCAAACCTCTCGGCCGTGTGGACTATCCGCAGTACGATCTTGCCCCCGTACATGAAGCCATCGTCAACGCCGTCGCCCACCGCGATTACTCGATGGCCGGGGCGAAGATCCGCCTGTTCCTCTTCGACGACCGGCTGGAACTCTACAGCCCGGGGGCGCTGGCGAACTCGCTGACGATCGAGACCATGCCCTACCGCGTCTTCACCCGCAATCAGCTTCTGGTCAACTTCCTGACGCGGATGAAGAGCCGGCGCACCGGCCAGTCTTTCCTCGAATCGCGCGGCGAGGGTGTCCGCCGGATCCTCGATGTGAGTGAGGCCCATTCGGGCCGCCGCCCCGTCTACGAGTTGTTCGGCGATGAACTACGGCTGACCATCTGGGCGCAGCCGTCGCCGCACGAGGGCCGGGCCGCAGGGTCGTGACTGCGTTCGGCGGCCGGCTGTTGGCTGGGCGAGGCCGGGTCGTCGGGCTTTTCCTTCAGCGTCGCCTGAGCCAGGTCGCGAAGCTGAATCAGACGAATCGCAACGACGGAGGCCAGCGCCGTCAAGCGTTGCAGCGCTTCCGCACTCTTGAGCTGCGTGGCTTCGATCCGACAGCCCGATTTCAGCGCCCTGTGCCGTTCTTTAACACTACATCGTCAGTTCGCCCGTTTCCGGTGGGCTGGACCGCGATATCAGTACTGGGAGGGGCGGCCGCCGGGCTCGGTTTCGCCGAAATGGCGCTGTGGTGTTAGTCAGCCACCTGTAAGTGTACCCATTCACGCGCTCGTGAGCGTCCGCCGGAGTTTCCACGGGTTCGCTCGTAATGACAAACCCGGTGTTCGTCTCGTACGCTACGAGCATCGTCCCCCAGTTGTCGCCAGTCCGGGTGCTGATCCGGCAGCGATGGGTCCGGGGCGGTCGGCATCGCCGCCGCGACGTTCAAGGCTCTCTTGTTAGACGGCCATCACCCAGATGCAGACCGCCGAAGTGTTTCGCCGCCCAGTCGATCGCTGCGGGCAGAATCCTCGTCATGAGTGAACCTCCTGTTCAACCCTCGTTGGTCCCACCGTTCGCGCCAACGACTACCGCCTACGTCGGCCAGGGCCATCGAATTCCCTTAGACCTGTGGGTAAGGACGAGGGCTGAAGCCCGTGGCTACGTTCGCACGCCCTACGGGCGCCAGAGGCCCGGCGACGCAGTGTGAATCGCCGAACCACCCGAGCCGGGTGTTGCGTCATTCGACAACAGGTCAAATCAACTCATAGTCATTACGACCCGGCAGGAGAAATACGCACTCATGGGACGATCCTATGAGACATATATCCGGTCTTCTACTCTGCTCGCTTCTTATCTGTGTGAATCTGTGCCATCTGTGGTTGACAAATCCGTGCCATCTGTGGTCGGTTTGCGGAGGCGGAGTGAGTTCAACACGACCGTGATCGACGACGTCATCATGGCCGCCGCCGCCACGGCCGGGGGGACGTGCCCGGCCGCGGCCAGCGGCAGGGCGGCGAAGTTGTAGAAGAACGCCCAGAACAGGTTCTGTTTGATGACCCGCACCGAGCGGCGGCTCAGCAGGATCATCTCGGCCACGCGGCGCAGGTCGTCGTGCATCAGCGTCACGTCGGCCGCGCCCGCGGCCAGGTCGGTCCCGCCCGCCAGCGTGACACCCAGGTCCGCCGCCGCCAGCGCCGGCGCGTCGTTGATGCCGTCGCCGACGAACGCCACGCCCCCCCCCGGGCGGCCGGCCGGGAATCCCGCCCCGCGTGTCCGGGAGGCCGCCCGGCCGCGCCCGGCGCGGCGCTCTTCGACGATCTGCGCCTTGCGGGCGGGACTCAGTTCGGCGAACACCTCCGGCATCCCGGCCTCGAGGGCCACCGCCTGCGCCGTGGTCCGCTGATCGCCGGTCAGGATGGCGACATCGACCCCAAGCGTCCGCAACTGCCGGGCGGCATCCGCGGCGTGCGGCCGCAGTGCGTCCCTCAGCGCCAGCAGGCCGGCCACCCGGCCGTCCAGCCCGATCCACACGACCGACTTACCTTGGTCGGCCAGCGCGGACGTCCTCGGCCGCGCCGGCGCCGTGTCTATCCCGGCCTCGCCGAGCCAGCTCGCGCTGCCCACCACGACGTCCTGGGCGCCGACCGTGGCTCGCACTCCGGCCCCGGCCCGGCTCTGGAATCGTTCCGGCGTCACCACCTCCGCGCCGCGCTGCCGGGCGTGGGCGACGATTGCCCTGGCAAAGGGATGCTGAGAGAACTGCTCGGCGGACGCGGCCACGCCCAGCAGCGCCATCTCGCGCTTCTCGGGGCGCGTCGCGCTGTTCGAAACGGAGCTGAAATGCTCTGCTGCGGCCAACGGTACCCCGTGAACACTGACGATATCCGTAACCACCGGCCGCCCGGTGGTGAGCGTGCCGGTCTTGTCGAACAGGACGCAACCGATGCCGCCTGCCCGCTCCAGCGCCGCCGGATCCTTGAACAGCATCCCTCGCGCTGCCGCTGCCGCGGTCGCGACCATCACTGCCGTCGGCGTCGCCAGGCCCATGGCGCAGGGGCATGCAATCACCAGGACAGAGATAGCCGCCCGGAGCGCATGGGTGGCGGCAACATGGGCCGGCGAAGGGAATAGGAGCCAGTAGACAAACGTCGCCGCCGCTACCACCACCACCGCCGGCACGAACGCGCCCGCCACCTGGTCGGCCAGGCGCTGCATCCGCGTCTTCTGCGACAGCGCGCGTTCGACGGCCGACACGATCCGTCCCACCGCCGTCTGCGCCCCGACGACGCGCGCCTCGACGTTGATGGAGCCTTCGCGCACGGTGGTGCCGGCGCGGACATCGTCCCCCACTTGTCGGCGACGCGGGACGGACTCGCCGGTGAGCGCCGCCTCATCCACCGCCGCCGCGCCGGACACCACCCGTCCATCCACCGGAATCACGGCATCTTCGACCACGCGCACGAGGTCGCCCGGCTTGAGCGTTTCGACCGGCACGGAGGTGACCTCCGCGCCGTCCACGCGCATGGCCGTGCCCGGCACCGCCGCCGACAGACCCGCCACGCCGCGGCCGGCCGCGCTGCGGGCGCGGGTTTCGAGGTAGCGGCCGACATTGATGAACGCCAGGATCATCGCCACCGCGTGAAAGTGAAAAGCGTCCAGCCCCCCCATGAAGAAACTGGCGAACCCCCCCCCGAACGCCGCCCCCACCCCGAGCGTGATCAGCAGGTCCATGTTCGGCACGCGGAAGTACAGCGCCCGGACGCCTCCGACCAGGATGGGCGCTCCGGCGGGCGAGCGCATCAGCATCACGCACAGCAGCGCCTGGATGCCCCGCCACCAGAGGTGACGGCCCGGCTGTGGAGAGCTCAGCGCGGGGCCTGCCCACTCCAGCGCCAGGATCGGCAGCGCCAGGCCGATGCCCGTCACCAGCGCCTGGCGGCGCTGAGTCAGTCGCGCGTGCTGGGTCTTCTGCAGCGCCGCGGCCGCGGAGGCCCCCTGACGCAGCGGTTCGGCCTCGTACCCGGCGGAGCGAACCGCCCGCACGAGTTCCGCCCCGTTCGGCCCGCCGTCGACGACGTCCACAGACGCCGTTTCCGCGGAGAAGTTCACCCGCGCCTCCGACACGCCGGGGACCGACGCCAGCGCCTTTTCGACGCGGGCGGCGCATCCGCCGCAGGTCATCCCCTCGATGCGGAAGTAGTGGCTGCGGGGTGAAGATTCGATTCGATCAGCCTGGGGAAATGTCTTCACGGGGTGACTTCGTAGGACTCCACGGCGAACGGGCCGGCCCGTTGTATCGCCTCAAGCAACTTGGCGAGTGCGACGGTCGTGGGATCATAATCCACCGTAGCCCCGCCGACCTGGACCTCGGCGTTGCCGATCCCGGGAAGGGCGACAATCGCCCCCCGCACTGCGGCGACGCATCCGTCGCAGCGCATTCCGCCGATACTCAGGCAGAGCTTCGCCACGGCAATCCTCTCGATTCTGAGAAACTCGATTCTCGATTCCGGTGGCCCGGGGGGGAGCCGGACACGCGCGTACGGTCCGCTCTCCCGAGCCAAGTTCCAACACCGGATTGTAGGTCGAAAGACCGTCCGAACCACGCTGCGAGCGTGGAAACGGCGTCGAGGCCGAAAACGACTGGGTCAAATCTCACAACGATTGCGCGTTTTTTCCCACCCCCGCGGCGCCGCCGCCCGCCTCGGATGCGCCAAGCGTAACCTTCGCGGACGGATCTGTGTGCGCTTTCGTCCGCCTTCGCCGTGTCCGGGATGCGGTCAGTGAGTGTCATTGGCGCCCAGTGCCGGTCAACGCAGGCGAACCTGTGGCCAGCCGATGCTCTGGTACGCTGAATGCCACAAGGGCATTGTCCTGATGCGGCCCGGAGAGCGGGGGCAGTCTGGACGAACAAAAAAACGGCAACCTAAGGCCAGCGGCACCCACTCCTTCCGAATGTCCCTTCTCCGGCCCGAACCGGAAGGAAGCCGTTGGCCTTGCCGTTTTTACGCGCGGATCGACAGGGCGTCGAGTCTCCTCGACGACGGCGGCGCCATTCCCGACTACAATTCGCGTGAATGAGAATCGCGTTGGCGCAGCTCAATCCGACGGTTGCGGACGTGACCGGCAACACCGCCCTCGTCCTCGAGGCGTTGCGGAGCGCGGATTACGTGAGCGTCGATCTGGTCGTTTTCCCGGAACTGGTCATCGTGGGGTATCCGCCGAAGGACCTGGTCCAACGGCGCGATCTGGTGGAAGCCAACCTCGCCGCCCGCGACCGGATCGCTGCGGCCGCCACCCGTTGCGCCGTCATCGTCGGGTACGTGGATTTCGACACCACTTCGGGCAGCGGCGGCGTGCAGAACTGCGCCGCCCTGTGCGTTCACGGCCGGGTCGCCGCCCGCTATGCCAAGCGGCTGTTGCCGGTTTATGACGTCTTCGATGAGTCGCGCTACTTCACCCGGGGCGAGGGCGTGTGCGTCTGCCCGGTTCCCTGCCGCGGCGGCGAGGTCGCCGTCGGTCTGACCATCTGCGAGGACTTGTGGCACGACCGGCAGTTTGCCGGCCGCCGCCTCTACGGTGTGGACCCCATCGCCGAGACCGTCGCGGCCGGAGCGGAGCTGATCGTCAACGTCTCCGCGTCGCCATTCACCGCCTCCAAGCCGGAGTTCCGTGAGGCGCTCTTCGGCGTGCAGGCGCGCGAACACGGCGTGCCCATCCTCTATTGCGGGCAGGTGGGGGGCAACGACGACCTGGTGTTCGACGGGTGCAGCGCCTGCTTCGGACCGGACGGCCTAGTCATCGCGCGGGCGAAGTCGTTCGAGCCGGACGTGCTGATCGTGGATCTGCCCGACCTTCGTCGCGGCGCGAACGTCCGAACCGCACCCCCCCCCGAGCCGCGGGCTTCAGTCCGCGCGGGCGCCCCGAGCGATTCTGCCGGCGAGCCGCGGGCTTCAGCCCGCGCGGAGTCACCGGCTGAGCATCGGTCTCTACCCGCGCCAGCGACCCCCGTCGAGGTCACGGCGACTCCCCTCCCCGGCGTCAGGATCGAGCCGCGCGGCGACTATCTGGACCGCATCTGGTCCGCCCTCGTCCTCGGCGCCCGCGACTACACGCACAAGTGTGGCTTCCGGGGCGTCGTGATCGGCCTGTCCGGCGGCGTCGACTCGGCCGTCACGGCCGCGCTGGCGGTGGACGCCCTCGGAGCGGAAAACGTTCTCGGCGTGGCGATGCCGTCGCGTTACAGCAGCGGCCACAGCCTCGAAGACGCGCGGCAGCTCGCCGAAAACCTCGGCATCGAGTTCCACGTCGTGTCCATCGAAGAGGCCCACGCCGCCATGGAGCGGAGCCTGGAGAAGTGTTTCGCCGGCCGCGGCCCCGACGTGACGGAGGAGAACATCCAGGCCCGGCTGCGGGGGGCGGTGGTCATGGCCCTGGCCAACAAGTTCGGCCGGCTCGTCTTCAGCACCGGCAACAAGAGCGAACTGGCCGTCGGATACTGCACGCTCTACGGCGACATGTGCGGCGGCCTGGCCCTCATCAGCGACGTGCCCAAGACGACCGTCTATGAATTGGCGAAGCGTTGCAACGCCCGCAGCGGCGCGGCGATCATCCCGCAGCGCACGATTTCAAAACCGCCGTCCGCCGAGCTGCGCCCCGACCAGTGCGATCAGGACACGCTGCCGCCCTACGACGTTCTGGACGCCATCCTGGTCCGCTACGTCGAGCACGACCTGCCGGCCGAGGAGATTATCCGCGAAGGCTACGACGCCGCCACGGTCCATTGGGTCGCCCGCGCCGTGGACCGCAACGAATACAAACGCCAGCAGGCGGCGGTGGGCATCAAAGTCACCTCGCGCGCATTCGGCGCCGGACGCCGCATGCCGATCGCGGCGCGCTGGCGGGTGGGCCTGTGAGTAGTCTCCATCCTCCGCAGTATCACGTTCGCCCCGTCGAATCGAGCCCCGCGGGTCGCATCAAGGGCCGTCCCCGGTGAACGCGTTCTGAAACGCGCCGAAGTCGCGCAGGTCGACGTCGGTGTCGCCGTCGGCGTCGGCCCAGCGGCAGCCGGGGGTGGCGTCGGCACCGGGCCCGCCCGCCCCGCCGCCCCAGCCGACGTCCAGGCACTCGGCGAAGTAGCGCGCGTCGCGCAGGTCCACGTCCTCGTCGCTGTCGAAGTCGCTGCTGCCCTCGTCGGGTATTACACCGTAGCGGATGTAGTCCCAGTGGACTTCGTTGTCCGCGTACCACGCCCGCCCGACCCAGGTGATCGAGGGCTGGAACGACGGGAACGGTCCTTCGGGGATGCCTGAATCCACAATCTCGCCGTCAATGTACCACACGTAGAGGTCATCGTCGTATGACTCTATGCGATGCGTATGAGGCACGCCAGGTTCGATGTCGACGAAGATGATGGGAAAGCGGTTGTCGCGATTGAGTTTGGCCTGGTCGTCCGCGATAAAGAACGTGTAGTTGACGATTCCGTTGCTTCCGAGGGCGAAGGCCCCGGGTCCGCCGCCCGGGATTTCCGACCGCGGGCCGTCCGACCCCAACCTGACCTCGGCAAAGAAACGCGTCTTGCCGAGGTACTCGGCCAGCGATCGGACGAAGCTCTCTCTCCCGCCGCCAGGCGGTTCGCAACTCCGGTGATCGACGCGCTGGTGGTACCAGCCGTCTTCAAGCCAGGTCTCCGGGTCGCAGACGCGCGAGAGGACCTCCCATCCGGGCGGCTCCGGGAGCGCGTCGCATTCGTAGGTGTCCACCTGGGCCTTGACGTGGATCGGCAGCAGGAGCAGACTGACGAGTGCGGTTCGCCGTAGCATGGACACAGCTCCATGAACTCCATCTGCTGGCAGGCGGTCCGCCGGGCACCTGCGGCCATAGTAACGCAAAAAGGAGGTTCTCTTCCCAATTAGTTGCGTGATTCGCGTCCCGGGAATGCCTGGCTCCAGCCTGGCGGCAGGGGAGAAAGGGGTCCCTGTGTTGAGACCTTGCTCGCTGGGAGGCCGCGCGGGCTGAAGCCACGCGGCTCGCGCAACGAAGCCGCCGCTCCAGTCACGCACCCGGGCGAATCGGCCGCAAACACGTGGCGTCGCCGCGGCGACGCGATAGACTTGCGGGGCAGACCGTGGCGGGCGGCCGCGCCGCCAGGGTCACCCGCGGCGGCGCCGTCCCGCGTTGCAGCGCGGCCACGCCGCCGTCATGGTCACCGGCGGCGGAAGCGCCGCCCCGCGTTGCAGCGCGGCCACGCGTTCCGCACGCAGAGGCAGGTTCGATCGGTCGAGGCAGGTTCGATCGGTCGAGCCGGGTTCGATCGGTCGAGCCGGGTTCGATCGGTCGAGACACGTTCGATCGGTCGAGGCAGGTTCATTGTCAGAGCAGGCAGCCAGAAAACAGAAGCAACCCCGGCCGGCGCCGCGCCGGCTCAAGGGCTTTCGCGATATCCCCGCCGGACCCATCCTGGCCCGCGAGCAGATGATCCGCACCATCCGCGAGGTCTACGAGCGCTACGGCTTCTCGCCGCTGGAGACGCCGGCGCTGGAGTACGTCGATTGCCTGGGCAAGTTCCTGCCCGAGGCGGACCAGCCGGACGCCGGCATCTTCGCCTTCCGGGACGAGGACGACGAGTGGGTGGGGTTGCGCTACGACCTGACCGCGCCGCTGTCGCGCTACGTGGCGGCCAATATCAACGAACTCTCTACTCCGTTCCGCCGCTACCAGGTCGGGCCGGTGTGGCGGATGGACAAGCCCGGCCCCGGGCGGTTCCGCGAGTTCACCCAGTTCGACTTCGACAGCGTCGGCACCGCCTCCATGATCGCCGACGCCGAGGCGTGTACCATCATGGCGGACGTGCTGGAGGCGCTGGGGATCCGGCGCGGCGACTACGTCATCCGCGTGAACAACCGCAAGGTGCTCAACGGCGTGCTGGAGCGCATCGGCGGGCAGGCCGGGTTGGACTATGGCGTGCAGCTCAACGTCCTGCGCACAATCGACAAGCTGGACAAGGCGGGCCTGGCCGGCGTAGCGGAGCTGCTCTCCAGCGGGCGCAAGGATGAGTCCGGCGCTTTCATTCCCGGGCTGGGGCTGGCCGCCGGCCCGATCGATCGCATCATGGCTTACCTGGGCAGCGGCGCCCCGACCCGGGCGGCCGTGCTCGACGCCCTGGCCGCGCAGGTGGAGGGCAGCGAGATCGGCGCCCAGGGCGTGGACGAACTGCGGCAGATCGACGCCTTCCTGGCCGCCGGCGGTTATGACGAATCCCGCGTCGTCTTCGACCCGACCGTCGTCCGCGGCCTGGAGTATTACACCGGCCCGGTCTTCGAGGGCGTATTGACCTTCGAGATCAGCGACGACGACGGCTCGCCAAGGCAGTTCGGCAGCGTCTTCGGGGGGGGGCGGTACGACGGGCTGGTCCAGCGCTTTCTGGGCCGCGAGATCCCCGCCACCGGCGGCTCGATCGGTGTCGACCGCCTGCTGGCCGCGCTCCTGCACCTGGGCGCCGTCCGCAGCGAACCGGCCGTGGCGCGCGTCTTAGTGACGCGCCTGGACAAGACCATGACCGGCGACTACCAGCGGCTGGCGGCCCGGCTCCGCGCCGCCGGGATCAACACCGAACTCTACGTCGGCACGCAGAACATCGGCAAGCAGTTCAAGTACGCCTCCGACACCGGCAAGATCGCGGTCGTGGTCATGGGCAGCGACGAGGCCGCCCGCGGCGAAGTCTCCATCAAAGACCTTCGCTTGGGCGACGAACTCTCCAGAGAGATCGGCGAGGACCGCAAGCGATGGCTGGAACAGCAGCCGGCGCAACTGTCGGCGCCGCTGGACGGAATGGTGGAAGCGGTGAGGGGGATACTGGGACGCTACTCTGAATAGCGAATAGCGAATAGCGAATAGCGAATAGCGAATGGCGAATAGCGAATGGCGAATAACGAATGGCGAATTACGAATGGCGAATAGCGAATGTGGAATCCTCGAGGGCCCGAGTCGTGCCGCCATGCCTGAACCAACGTGACGCGTCGCGACGGAAGGCGCCCAATCCGAACCGCGAGCGTCAGCGACCGGCCACCCGCAGCGCTGGGTACTGCCCAGATTCTTGTCCGGTACGGCGCGCGGTGAGATCCTCGCCCGGAGGGCGCACGATCGTAGCCAGGGACTTCAGTCCCTGTTGACACGCCCCCCCCTACATCCACCGCCCGGAGGGCGGACGGGTCGTTCGTGAGGAGACGCGCTTCATTCGAGATTCGGTGGCCTGAGCCGTTGAGTTTGGCGCGGAGCAGACGAGATTCCGCCGCGAACACCTCGTGCGCCCTCCGGGCGGAACGGCTTGGGGGGGGGCACAACCCGGGGGCTGAAAGCCCCTGGCTACGGCCGTGCGCCGTACGGGCGAAGAGCCGGATCACTGCGGTGCCGCAGTGGCTCTTCCGGCGGCGGAACCGTCCGGGACGAGCCGGTCGTGCACGGGTAGCTGGAGCAGGCTCGCTGCGCGTCCGACAACTCGTAGGGAACCGAACGGCGGTGGATTGCCCCGGGCGGACGTCGAAACCTTTGGAGTCCGGCGGAGTCATGGCCGATTGTACGCATTGCGGTGAGGCCAACCCCGAAGCGGCGAAGTTCTGCCGGTGTTGCGGTCTGGCATCCGATCCGGCCGTTCGCGACGGCACGGCCGCCGTCTGGACCGGCTTCGGCTATGCCATCGCGGCCGTGATCCTGTTCGCCATTCTCAGCGCCTGCGTCATCGGCGTGCTCCGGCTCTGGCAGGCCGCGTTCTGACGGTGAATGCCGAACGGGATCGGCCGGAAGTCCCGGCGGATTTCAGCATGCGATAACGCAGCACATCCGAACTGCGCAGGTCGGCAAGCGGCCCGCCTGCGAACCTCAGCCGAGTTCGACATTGCGGCCGGCAGGGGGACACGATACAATAGCCTCTGTGTCGGCGTGTGCGCCGACGCCTGATGGTGCCGGAGAGAAAGGAGATTCGTTGGTCCAACCGTCGATGGCGGGAGGCGCCGGCGAAGTCTACGCTCCGATCGCTTCGGTCCGTTCTGTTCGGGCTTCCCGCGTGGCTGTCACCACTACGTGCGCGAAGGAGGTTCCATCATGCGCTCACGAAGATGCTTCTTCATCCTGGCGGGGCTGGCGGCGATTCTGCCGCTGGTTCCGGCGGCCCAGGGGGACGACCCCCCGGCCGTCTTCGATCTGCGGGACTACAACGGGCACAACTATGTCACCTCGGTCAAGAGCCAGCAGGGGGGCACCTGCTGGACCCACGGCACCATGGCCGCCATCGAGAGCAACCTGCTGATGACCGGCGTCTGGCAGCAGGAGGGCGAGCAGGGCGAGCCCAACCTGGCCGAGTACCACCTGGACTGGTGGAACGGCTTCAACCGCCACTACAACAAGGACATCTATCCGCGGGTCGGCGGCCTGATCGTCCACGAGGGCGGAGACTATCTGGTCGCCTCGGCCTACCTGTCGCGCGGCGAAGGCGCCGTGCGCGACATCGACGGCCAGTCGTACAACACCCCGCCCCAGCAGTGGACGCCGGACTACCACGTCTACTATCCCATGAGGATCGAGTGGTTTACCGCCGGCCCGAACCTCGAGAACATCGACACGATCAAGTACAGGATCATGGAAGGGGGCGCCATCGGCACGTGCATGTGCTACAGCGGGCAGTTCATCCGCGGCACGGTACACTATCAGCCGCCGAACGACCCCAACGACCCCAACCACTCGATCGCGATCATCGGCTGGGACGACAACAAGCCCACCCACGCGCCGCTGCCCGGCGCCTGGCTGTGCAAGAACAGTTGGGGCTCGGGCTGGGGCGAAGGCGGCTACTTCTGGATCTCCTACTACGACAAGCACGCCGGCCAGCACCCGGAGATGGGGGCGGTCACCATGCAGGTCACCCTCCGCAACCGCTTCGAGCACGTCTACTATCACGACTACCACGGCTGGCGGGCCACGCTGCCCGATACGACCGAGGCGTTCAACGCCTTCACCGCCGTTGAGGATGAGATGCTGACCGCGGTCAGCTTCTTTACCGCCGTGGACGAGGTGGACTATCGCATCCGCGTCTTCGACCGGTTCGAAGGCGGAGAACTGCTGGACGAGCTGACGTCGCAGTCGGGCCGGGCCGAGTTCACCGGCTTCCGCCACGTCGATCTCGACGAGCCGGTGGCGCTGACGCGCGACGACGGCTTCTACATCTACCTGGAGCTGTCCGACGGCGGACAGCCCTACGACCGAACGTCCGAAGTCAAGGTATTGCTGGGCGCTTTGGGCGGGACGATCGTCGAGTCCGCCGCCAACCCGGGCGAGAGCTACTACCGCAAGGACGGCCAGTGGCTCGACTTCTACGACTACGACGAGGGGGAACCCTGGCCCGACGGTACGGGCAACTTCTGCATCAAGGGCCTGACCAACGCGAGCCTGTGCAACGGCGGCGAGGTGCTGAAGACCGCGTGTACGGCCCGCCGCTGCGGCGACAAGCTCAAGCTCGTGCTGAAGAAGGGCCAGCCTTTCGTGACGCTCAGCTTCAGCTACGACGGCGGCAACGTGCAGCGCGTGCAGACCGACGCCAAAGGCAAGGCCAGGGCGAAGTGGTGTCCGGTGCCGCCCGGAGAGCACACCGCCGCCCTGCTCGAGTGCGGCGTTGAGCAGATCGTGGCGTGTCCGTAAGGGTGTGTGGTGCAATCGGTCGGGCATGCCCGCGAGCCGCGGGCTTCAAGCCCCCGGCTCGTAGGGAGGTTTCCGCTGATTGTGTCACGCACTGCTCACCGGCCGCCTGACGGATCACCCTGTCAGGCGGCCGGCTTCCTGCTACATTGCCCGACGTGCTGTGGTGGGGCTAGGGGTATCTGCCTGCGCAGGGTTCGCCCAGCGCTACTCCGAGCGGAAGCGTAACCAGCCACGGCCGGTGGTGCTGGCGTTGAAGTTCACGTAGCGGGAGCCGACGAACTCGGCGAAGTCTTCCCAGATCTCGTGGTGTCCCGGATAGGATTCGGTCGGGAACACGTCGCGCAACTCCACCTCGGCGCCGGCTTCGAGGAAGTCGATGGATCGTTCGTAAAAATCCCATTCGTCGTCGGACAGGCTGTGGTCGGTCAGCACGACCAGCATCAACTCAAAGGTCGTCGGCGCATCCGGGTAGGCCGGGACGCGCGGGCCGTTGGCGGCGATGATGTCTTCGATGGTGACGGTGTCGATGCGCTCGGCGGCGAACTGGTCGCGGCCGCCATCGAGCCTCTCCCGCCGGGTCACGTTGACCGCGACCCGGATGGGGGAAACTTCCTCCGGCGGCGCCAGCCCCATCAGATAAAGCTCGAGCGGCGCGTAGGGCCGGACGTTCTGTTGACGCCCGGCCGGCGCCACGTCCGCACGATAGACGCCGCCGCCGCCGACTTCCTCGAACGTCTCCGGATCCCATCCGCCCAGCAACCCGTGGACGGAGGTGAATCCCCAGTGACCGGCGTAGTCGCCGACTTGCGTTTCAAGCACCGGTGGACCATGAAGGCGGGCCGCCCAGAAGTGGGCGAACTCGTGCATGAAGCGGCCGGCCGCCAGTTCCTCCCTCCTGGGAACGAAGACGTAGCCGCGCAGGTCGCTGGGGCACGCGGGGCAGAGCCGCTCCGGCACTGAACCGGTGCCGGTCTCGAGTTGTCGGTATCGCCGATTGAACGCCGCGCCGGGCGGGAACGGCAGGGCGTCGGCGATCGTGAAAACCTCCTCCAGTGCTTCGCCGTACCGTGAGAGTTCTGCTTCCGAGAGGTTTTCGAGGTCCTCCATCCACTTGAACCCGCGCTCGTGCATCAGGCGCGAAAGCGTGATGAGATAATTCTCGAAATCGAGCACGAAGACGACGGCGTCCGGGCGGGTTGGGAAGCGCGCCCGCAATTCGTGAACGACGCCGTCCAGCACGGGCGAAGACGTCGCCGGAGCGCCGAGGATGGCGTGATAGAATCGCCAGTCGACCAGCGCCACCGCGCGGCCGCTGGGCGACGGCTCGAACTCGCCGCCGCCCAGGTACACGACGGGCGTGGGCAACCTGTCGCAGGATGCCGATAGCGCGGCAATGGCCAGGCACGTGGCCGGCGTGCGTCGGGTCAGAGCACGGGCGCGCTTGCGGTGGTGCCGGCCGTGCATTGATTTGTTGACGAGTTTCGAGCCACCGCTGTTCATGTGCTTCACCCCGTCCGTCCTGACCCTGGCGGTCCCAGGGCGGAGTTACTGCACGGGTCGTGCATCCGAATCAGGGATCGTTGTCGTTGTGCTGTCCGTCTTCCTGCGAGTCGACTTCCTCGTCGTCCTCGGCGTAGCCCAGCCCTTCCAGCGCCCGCTTCATGTCTGCATCGGGTCCGGAGTGAGCGCGCGGTGGGCGCTGGGCGGCCAGACGCGCGCCCACCTGCCGCCCGGCAGCGATGCGCTCGATGAGGCGCTGCTCCATCAGGCGGGCGAGTTCCGGATGCTCCGCGATCACGTTGTGCAATTCGAACGGGTCGGCCGTCAGGTCGAACAACTGGTCGTCCCCTTCGGTCAGATAGTAGTAGCGCCACTGATCCATCGTCAGGGCGAACTTCTCGCCCGGCTCCCAACTGTCGTCCCGGTCGCTGCGCTGGGTGAAGGCCGCGTGGGGAAAGTCGCGCGGGGCGAAGACGCTGGTCGTGGTCGCCTGCGACGCCAGGAGCCCATCGAGCGGCGGGCCGGCCAGCTCGAACACGGTGGGACACACGTCGGCCAGCGACAGGATGCTCGGGACCCGCGACGGCTGGCGCGGTTCATCCCACGGCAGCCGCACGATCAGCGGCACGTGGATCTGCTCGCCGAAGATACGGCCGTGGGCGGGCCAGTCGTGCTGGCCCAGGCCCTCGCCGTGGTCGGCGGCGACGATGACGATGGAGTCGTCCCACAGCCCCGCCTGCCGCCATCGGGTCAGCAACGCTCCCAGGTGCGCGTCCAGGTAGGCGATCTCGCCGTCGTAGGCGTTGTGGATGTCGGCCGCGGTGCGCGTCTTCCACTTGTCCGGAATGGACTCGGTGATGCGGCGCTCGGCCAGCCAGGTCTTGAGCTGCTCGTCGGCTTTGAACTTCGTGTCGAACGGCGGCGGCGGGTCGTACGGCCAGTGGGTGTCGAAGTAGTGGATCCACACGAAAAGGGGGGGGGCGGCCTTCGGTGGCCCGGCTGAATCACCATGCGTTGGTGGCCGCGACACTGCCGGTACGTCCGCGCGGACTGAAGCCCGCGGCTCGCCGCTGGCGCGCGATCGTGCATGGCGATCCAGCCAGGCGAAGACGGCCTGGTTGGTGTCCGCGGCCCGGCGGATGCCGTCCAGCTTCCAACTGTCCACGGCCGGCTGGTCGTACTCGTCGAAGCCGGCGCCCAGGCCGGTCGAGTCGCGCACCGGGGCGGCGCTGACGAACGCCGCCGTCTGATACCCCAACGTCTTGAGCTTCTGCGCCACCGTCTGCAGGGCCTCGGTCGGCACGAACACCTCGTCGATCAGCCGCGTGTTCGAGGTGAAGCCGTGTTCCAGCGGCAGCACGCCCGTCATGATGGAGAGGTGGACCGGAAACGTCGTCGCCATGGGAGCGATGGCACGCTCGAAGAGGATCGACTCTTGAGCGAGGGCGTCGAGGTTTGGCGAGGTGTCGCGGAAGTAGCCGTAGCAGCCGAGGTGATCCGCACGCAGTGTGTCCAGTGTGATGAGCAGAATGTGAGGTCGCCGCCCGGGCCGCGGCGAGTCGGGCGGAGATGACGGAACAACGCCGGTGTCACGCGAATCGACATCGCTCCGGCCGGAGCCCGCGCCGCCGACCGGAGCATTCATGGAGTATGCCAGCCAGACGCCCGCCAGCAGCGCGCCGGCGCCGCAGATCAACGCTCCGAGCACGGCCTGTTTCATGCGACCTCATCCGGTCCAACGCGGGCGGCCGGACCATTATTACATGATACACGCCCCGCGCGGTGGTGGAAGAATCGCCGCCCGCCTTGAAAGGCGGGGCTCCGAGGGGATCGTCGCCGGCGGTGGATTCAGGTCCGACGGCGGCGGACCAGGCCAACCAGGCCGAAGCCTGCCGCGGCAAGCAGCGCCGCGCCCGGTGCGGGGACCGCGCTGACGTTCATCGAGAGGATCCGTCCGGACAACCTGAACGCTCCCGAGTCGCCCCGGCCGGACAGCGTCAGCACGGCCCCGCGATAATCATCGAGCGCCTTCAGCGAGAGGCCGAACAACTGCGACAGCGAGTCCCCGCCCAGCAGATCACGGGTGGAGTCCGTCAGTTGGAGCTGGGACCGTCTCAGCGTGCGGCCGTCGAACGCGGGCACGCCGGGACGGCCGACGAACGTCACGCGGTCCACGTCGTCATGGACCAGCGCCCGTGTGAGCAGATCCCCGCCGAGCTCATAGTCTGCGACCCCCAAGTGCGTCGACAGCACGGCGGAACGGTAATCGCCGACGACGGGACTGCGCCGGCGATCAATGGAATCCGTATCGACGGTCAGCGTTCCCCAGAACCTCGTCTGATCTGCGATGATGTCCTGCGGAAGGTCGCCGCGGGCACGGTCGATCACGCCTTCGAAAGATATCTCGGCCACGTCGGCCCGTGCTGCGCCGGCAGCCAGAGCGGCAGTGAGCACCATGATGAACAACACGCTCGCGGCGCGCATCGGGAATCCTCCTCGTCTGTCAGTCTCTTATCATAGCGGGGAGGCGAGGTGATATTCAATGAATTCGTCAGGCGCGGGACCGATAGTTTTAAGGCGGAGCGGCGGCGATGTTATCAATAAGACGGACGTTTCCTATGCGAACCGCCACACATATTCGGACGTGGTCCATAATATCGGTCACGGTTGTAAGAGTTTCCGGATCTACGACCTCGATGTAGTCGACGTGACACGGACCGGCGGCGGCCAGGCGCCGGCGGACGCCGTCCGATAGCGCGGCGGCGTCGCCCGCGCCGGCTGCGATCTCGTCCCGGGCCCAGCGTAGCGCCGCGTAGATGGAGGCCGCCTGCTGCCGCTGCGGCCCGTCGAGATAGACGTTGCGGCTGGACATCGCCAGCCCGTCCGCCTCGCGCACGGTCGGACACAACACGATCTCGATGGGAAAGTCGAGATCGGACGCCATCTTCCGGATGACGACCACCTGCTGATAGTCCTTCTCACCGAAGTAGGCGCGGTCCGTGGGCAGAATATGAAACAACTTGCACACTACCGTTGTCACGCCGTCGAAGTGGCCTGGCCGATGCGCCCCGCACAGACCTGCCGTCAGGCCGGACACGATCACGCGGGTGCGGTCGTCGGCAGCATACATCTCCTCGACGGAGGGACAGAACACCAGGTGGACGCCCACGCCGCGGCACGCCTCAAGATCGCTCTCGCGCGTGCGCGGATATGCGTCGAAGTCCTCACCGGGGGCGAACTGGGTCGGGTTGACGAAGATGGTAGCGGCGACGAATTCACAGTCGCTCACCGCCCGCCGCATCAGAGATAGGTGCCCCTCGTGCAGCGCGCCCATCGTCGGCACCAGGCCGGTGGATAGCCCGCGCCGCCTGGCCGCCAGCAGCGCCGCCCGGGCGTCCCGCTTTGACTCCGCCACGCGCATGTCGATCTCCTGGTCGCGCCCGGCTCAGCACACCGCTCGCGGGATCGCGCCAAAGTCGTGCGGTCGCGCCGGTCTTGCCGCGATGGTTTGCC